>JARLIT010000338.1 GCA_031291575.1 Ancalomicrobiaceae bacterium | reverse complement strand
GCTCCTGCCGCCAGGAAACAGGCGAAGACGCTTGTCCCGGCGGGTCCGGTGTGTGCCGCACGCGCGTGGTCTGGATCGAAGAAGGGAGTGGGACGGCAGCCGCGCGCTTCGCCGACGAGGAGGTAATGCGCGAGCGCGATCGGCGCCCACACCCGGCTACCGAGATGGACACGCGCATAGGCGCAGTGCTCGAAAGCACCAGAGGCGAGAATCCGGAAATAGCTTCGGATGGGCCCCGCACCCAGTCGGCTCGACATGCTCGCGTTCCGCACCCCCCCGCCGCTCATCCCGGCGATTCTCCGTATAGCGCCGGCCGGGCTGGCGCGATAGGACGTGAGACGGTGTCGACCGGTTGTGGCATAGCTACCCGTCCGTGGCGGCGGGACAGGCCCTTCGCACCACAACGATTAGCTAAAATCCGCTGATTGTACAGACCACTCGTCGCCTGATTTGAATTTGAGTTTCTGCATTTTGCTAGCGGAAGGCGCTGGACTGGCATTCTGTTTCCGCGCGGCGTAGAACTGTCGGCAGACGGATTCCGGACCGCGTTGCATCGATTGCTCGCTCCGGTAGTCTTTGGTCGAAGCTGACAGTTCAACCAGTCTGAAGGACAAGCATGGTCCAGGAGCTCGCAGCGCGGATTGCGGCGACGTTTGCACTTTGGTCACTAAATTTGGCCGAAGTCCTCGTGCAAATGTTGCCGGTTCGGGGGAAATCTGCTCGTTGGGATCCCTTCGGGATAAGGGGGGCTTGCTAGTCCGAACAATTTTGGGGCGCACAGCGATTCAATGGATAGTTGAGTGCCCGTGATATGCATGATAATGCCGGGCCTGCCCGACGAGAGGGCGGAAGCGACGAAGGGTTTCCGGCTGCGGCTGTCTCCAGACACAAATGGGCGAGATGCAACCTCTACCAATCTTCGTCATTAATCTGGACGTGCAGCCCGAGCGTCATTCCTACATGATGGCGGCGTTTGGAGCGCTTGACCTCGACTTTGTGCACGTGTGCGCGGTCGACGGCAGCCGGCTCAGCCCCCAGCAGCTGCGGACCTACTCCATCAGCAATTCGGGTTATCGCTGGGCAACGGGCGAGATCGGCTGCCTGTTGAGCCACGCTTCCGTCTGGCAGCGCATGGTGGACGAGAACATCCCGCTGGCGGCCATCTTCGAAGACGACGTTCGTATCGCCCGGCAGTTGCCGGAACTTCTGGCGCATCTCGATGTCCTGCCCGCCGGAATGCACGCGCTGAAGCTCGAGACCTTGGGGACTGCGGTCGATATCGACGAGGAGCCGGCCTGCGTCATCGATCCGATCAAAATCTGCCGTCTCCGTTCCAAGCACCTTGGCTCGGCCGGATATCTTGTGACGCTGGAGGGTGCCAAGGCGTTCCTCGGCGTTACCCGGGCGCCGCGCCGCCCCGTCGATCACCACATGTTCGACCCGCTGCTCGCCGGGCACAGCCATCTGGCAATCTACCAGGCCATGCCGGCGCTCATCGTTCAGCGCGGCCGCGAGGCTGGTCAAGACGCCACCCATTCGATGTTCTCAAGCGTCATCGATGGTAACAACACCAGCCGTCACCACAAGACGATTCCGATTGGCCAGAAGCTGAAGCGCGAGCTGTTCAGGCCGTGGCGACAGGTCGTCCTGGCACTGAAGCGCATGGCGTCGCGGCGGCGCCATGGTGCGACGACGGTCGTCGTCCCGTTCATCGGGGACGGCGTGCTCGATTGCTACGTCGCCCGCATCGGGCAGACGGGGACTTCGCTGGAGGACGTTGCGCGGAGACTGCGCTGCTGAGCGACTGGAGGGGGCTTGCCCCGGCCGGCCGAATGGATGGCGGCCCATGGTCGCGTTCCCAATTGCCAAAATGCTGGTAAGCTCGCCTCGCGATGTGAGGACAGCGCAGGCGGCGGCGATTGCCGGGCGACGATTGGGGTGCGGCTCAGCACGATGACGGTCACGGGCGAAGCAGGCCGGCAACGGACATCAATGATCTGGTTGCAGGCCGGCAGTTGCGGCGGTTGCACCATGTCGGCGCTCGAGGTCGGCACCCGCGGACTGGTCGCGGACTTCGCGGCATCGGGCATCGACCTTCTCTTTCACCCCTCGCTCAGTCTTGCGTCCGGCGCCGAGGTCGTCGCTCTCTTCGACAGCGTGGCGGCGGGCGACACTCCGCTCGATATCCTCTGTGTCGAAGGCTCGATCCTTGCCGGTCCAAACGGCAGCGGCCGCTTCAATCGGTTCGCTGGAACGGACAAGCCTGTCATGACGCTCGTCCGGGACCTGGCCTCCGTCGCCGGCGTGACAGTCGGCATCGGCTCCTGTGCTGCCTTCGGCGGCATTCCGGCCGCCGCCCCGGATCCGACCGAAGCGCGCGGGCTCGCGTTCGACGGTTCGCGCCGCGGCGGCGCTCTCGGGCTGGACTACCGCTCGCGCCGGGGCCTTCCCGTCGTCAACGTTGCCGGCTGCGCACCGCACCCCGGCTGGGTCGTCGAGACGCTGACGGCACTTGCCGCAGGATTGCTGAACGCCGAGGACCTCGACGGCTTCGGCCGGCCACGGTTCTTCGCCGACCATCTGGCCCACCACGGCTGCAGCCGCAACGAGTTCTACGAATTCAAGGCGAGCGCCGAGCGTTCGTCGGATCGCGGCTGCATGATGGAGCATCTCGGCTGCAAGGCGACGCAGGCCGTCGGCGATTGCAACCAGCGGCGCTGGAACGGCTCAGGCTCATGTACTGACGGCGGTTCCACCTGCATCGCCTGCACCGCGCCGGGGTTCGAGGCGATGGCGGGCTTCCAGACGACAGCCAAGCTCGCCGGCATTCCCGTCGGTCTGCCGGTCGACATGCCGAAGGCCTGGTTCGTCGCCCTTGCCGCCTTGTCGAAGTCGGCGACGCCGAAACGGGTCCGTGACAATTCGCGCGCCGATCGCATCGTGGTGCCGCCGGGCCGACCGCAGGGTGGGCGATGACGCGCCACATCGTCGGTCCGTTCAACCGTGTCGAGGGCGATCTCGAGCTGAGGCTCGACATCGAGGCTGGCGTCGTCACCGAGGCCCGCGTCACTGCGCCGCTCTATCGCGGCTTCGAACAGATTCTCGTTGGCCGACCGGCTCTCGATGCCCTTGCGATCGCGCCGCGCATCTGCGGCATCTGCTCGGTGTCGCAGTCGATCGCCGCAGCGTCCGCGCTGAGAGCGATCGCGGGTGTCGAACCGGCGCCGAACGGCATTCTGGCGGCGAACATTGCCCACGCGGTGGAAAACATCGCCGACCATCTGACCCATTTTGCCATCTTCTTCATGCCGGACTTCACCCGGCCGGCCTACGCTGGCCGGCACTGGTACGAGGCGGCGGTCGCGGCTTTCACCCCCCATACGGGCAGGGCGACGGCGGAATTGCTCCCCGCCCGCGCCCGTCTCCTGCACGTCATGGGACTGATCGCCGGCAAATGGCCGCACAGCCTCGCCTTCCAGCCCGGCGGCACGACGCACGCCCTCGATCTCGGCAGCCGCATGCGGCTTTCGGCTGTTGTCGAGGAATTCGCCCGCTTTTTCGAAACGAGCTTCATCGGCGTGTCCGCCGAGGCGTTTCTCGATCTCGCCACGCCGGATGATCTTTTCGCCTATGCCGAGGCGCACGACGGCTTTCTGCCGCTGTTCCTGAAGATTGCCGCCGATACCGGCTGCGACCGGCTCGGCCCGGGACCCGGCCTCCTGATGGGATTGGGCGGCTATCACGGCGTGGAAGCGCCGCTGTTTCGCGCCGGGGTCTTTGGGGCGGACCGCGACGTCGCGGTCATTGACGTTGCGGCGATCGCCGAGGACACCAGCCACGCCTGGATGACCGGCGAACCGGCCCACCCGAGCATCGGAGACACGCGCCCGGATGCCGACAAACCCGCCGGCTATTCCTTCGCCAAGGCGCCGCGGCTGGCCGGAAAGCCGGTCGAAGTCGGCGCCGTCGCGCGTCAGGCGGTCGACGGGCATCGCCTTATCCGCGCGGTACTCGCGCTCAATCATCGATCGAGCGTCACCTCGCGCATCCTCGCCCGCATGGTGGAGGTGGCGCGTCTGATCGGCGCCATGCGCGGCTGGATCCGTGCCATCGATCCGAAGGGCCCGTATTGCGCCGACATGCCGGCCAAACCGCTGGACGGCACCGGTGCCGGGCTGATCGAAGCGGCGCGCGGCTCGCTCGGCCATTGGGTCGAGGTGAGATCCGGGCGAATCGCCCGCTACCAGATCATCGCTCCGACCACCTGGAATTTTTCCCCGCGTGATGCGGCCGGCGTTCCGGGGCCGCTGGAGCAGGCGCTTGTGAGGCTCGAAGTCGGCGACGACGGTCCCGAGGCTGTCGCCGTGCAGCACGTCGTCCGGTCGTTCGATCCGTGCATGGTCTGCACCGCGCATTGACCCGCGGGCGGCCGGTTAGGGACAGCGGTCGGTCAATTGCGGGCCGGTGCTGACAACCGCGAATTTGTCCGCGGAGAGCCTGTGCCATCCGGGCAAGGTATCGATCGTGGCGAGCGCGGGATTATCCGGTGCCAGGATGGACCAGCGCACGCCGCGCGCCACGAGGTCGTCGAGGAGCACGCAGCGGTCCGTCAGTTGGCGAGCGTAGGTGTTCAGCCCCTCGGCCCCAAACAGCTCGACCCGACTGTCAAAGGCGGGGCGAAGGCCAAAAAAGATCATCGGCCCGCCGAAGTTGTAGTCATTGAAGACCGGCGCCTGGCGCAATTCGCCCGGCAAAGTCGCCAGCATCGTCATCGGTGTGAGCTTGCCGTCCAACAGCGGCGCCGGCGTTGCAAGCCGGACGATGCTCACAACCAGGACGCCGCCGACCCAGCCCCAGATCGGAATACCGGTTGAGCGCCGCAGGGGGAGCGTAGCCGCCGGACCCTGGACCCGGTCAGGTTCGTCGCGTGGGGCGGCAAGTCGGCCGAGCGGCGCGCCGGCGATGAGCAACGTCGTGTAGAGGCCGAACAGGATGAGGTGGCGCTGGTGGTTGATCGCCAGATACCCAAGGCCGGCGATCAGCATCAGCCGAAAGAGCGAGGGCCGCGCGGCGGCGACGAGCGCCAGAACGACGAGGCCGAACGCCAGTTCCAAGCTGTTGGGTGGCCAAAGTGCGGTCGCCTGCCATTCGTTGATGAAGGCGAGTGTCGCATTGGCGGAGTGCTCGAAGGGAAATGTGAGCGTATGGGCGCCGTAGGGCGAAACCATCGTCGCCAGCGTCGCGACCAGCGTGACCCCGGCCCAGCGTGCAGCGAGCGTTACCGAGCGGCTGCGCCACGCCGTCTCGGCGCCGAGCGCCGCCATGACGCCGAGACCGACCGGAAAGCTGGCATGCATATTGGCCCACAGCATGAACAGGCCGGCGAGCCAATAGGTCGGGCGGCGGTCTTGGTTGCTGGCCTCGATCGCCTCGACGGCGGCAATGATCATGAACGGAACGACGAGCATGTGCGGGCGCGCCAGCACAGTACTGGCAGCGAGTTCGGCGACAACGAGCAGCACCAGCACGGCATAGACGAGGCGCATGTGCGTTGTGACGTAGCGGGCCAGGAGGAACACGGACGCGCCGAACGCCAGCGCGGTCAACAGCATCACCGCCGCCAGTCCGCCCAGCCGGAAGGCAAGCGCGAGGACGACTTCGGACAGCCACTCGTGCGCTTGCCAGGGATGGCCGGCGAGCGTCGCGGAAAAGGGGTCGCCATCCGGGACGCGGCTGTGATCGAGCATCCATTGACCGGCGGCAATATGGAGGAAGCTGTCCCCATCCGAGAGAATGAAGCTGGAAAAGGCGATCATCGCGAAAGCGAAGAACGCCAATCCGTATGGCAGGTCAGGCAGAGACCTCGACAGGCCGAGGCGGGGCGGAGCAGCTGAGAAGAAGTCCATCCGGCGTCTGCATCCAAGCGGGCACTGGAGCGAGCATAAAGGGAGGGTGCTAACCAATGCTGACGACAAACTGGAAACCTTCTTTCCAGCCTGTTACGCGCCCCTTCCACTCGACGGCTGTTCACCGGCCTTTCCGGCCCAGGTCGATATTAATAAGCAATTGAGACTAAGCGAAAATTCGTAATCCCTCTTGCCATGGTTCCTTCTGGCCCGTTCCTTGCGATCATCGCTCGCAACGACGGACCCGGCGATCGGCCCGGTGTGTGAACGGCAATGGGAGGGACCAAGGTGGCGATCGAGACATTCTACGACGTGATCCGGCGCCAGGGCATTTCGCGGCGCAGCTTCGTCAAGTTCTGCAACCTGACCGCCGCCTCGCTCGGCCTTGGGCCCCTCGCCGCCACTCAGATGGCCGAAGCGCTGGAGACCAAGCCGCGCACGCCAGTCATCTGGATGCACGGGCTCGAATGCACCTGCTGTTCGGAGAGCTTCATCCGCTCGGCGCATCCGCTCGCCAAGGACATCATCCTGTCGATGCTTTCGCTCGACTACGATGACACCATCATGGCTGCCGCCGGCCATCAGGCCGAGGCGATCCTGGAAGAGACGAAAGCGAAGTACAAGGGCCAGTACATCCTGGCGGTCGAGGGCAATCCGCCCTTGAACGAAGACGGCATGTTCTGCATCGACGGCGGCAAGCCCTTCGTCGAAAAGCTGAAATGGATGGCCGAGGACGCTTCGGCGATCATCGCCTGGGGCGCCTGCGCCTCCTGGGGCTGCGTGCAGGCGGCCAAGCCGAACCCGACGCAGGCGACCCCGATCGACAAGGTGATCAAGAACAAGCCGATCATCAAGGTACCGGGCTGCCCGCCGATCGCCGAGGTGATGACCGGCGTCGTCACCTACATCACCACCTTCGGTCGCCTGCCCGAACTCGACCGACATGGCCGGCCGAAGATGTTCTATTCCCTGCGCTTCCACGACAAGTGTAATCGCCGGCCGCATTTCGATGCCGGCCAGTACGTCGAGGAGTGGGACGACGAGGGCGCGCGCAAGGGCTACTGCCTCTACAAGATGGGCTGCAAAGGCCCGACCACCTACAACGCCTGTTCGACCGTGCGCTGGAACAACGGCGTTTCCTTCCCGATCCAATCCGGCCACGGCTGCATCGGCTGTTCGGAAGACGGTTTCTGGGATCAGGGCTCGTTCTATGACCGGCTGACCGGCATCAACGCCTTCGGCGTCGAACTGAACGCCGATCGCATCGGCGCTACCGCCGCTGGGGTCGCCGGCGCCGCTGTCGTCGTCCATGCCGCCGCCACCGTCGTCAAGCGGCTGACCAGCAAAACCGACGCCTGACCGGCCGCGCGCGGGTGCTTCGCCCGCGCCGCCCTCATCACGCCAGAACCGATCTAGGGACAGGGACCTCCGTCATGGGCATCGAAACTCCCAATGGCTTCAAGCTCGACAACTCGGGCAAGCGCGTCGTCGTCGATCCGGTCACCCGCATCGAAGGGCACATGCGCGTCGAAGTGAACGTCGACGCCAACAACGTCATCCGCAACGCGGTGTCGACCGGCACCATGTGGCGCGGCATCGAGGTGATCCTCAAGGGGCGCGATCCACGCGACGCCTGGGCGTTTACAGAACGGATCTGCGGGGTGTGCACCGGCACGCACGCGCTGACCTCGGTCCGGGCGGTGGAGAACGCGCTCGATATCAAGATCCCGGAAAACGCCAACACCATCCGCAACATCATGCAGCTGACGCTGCAGGTGCACGACCACGTCGTGCACTTCTACCACCTGCATGCGCTCGACTGGGTGGACGTGGTCTCGGCCTTGTCGGCTGATCCGAAGGCGACGTCGGCGCTGGCCCAGTCGATCTCCGACTGGCCGCTGTCGAGCCCCGGCTATTTCCGCGACCTCCAGGGGCGGCTGAAGAAGTTCGTCGAGTCCGGCCAACTCGGGCCGTTCAAGAACGGCTACTGGGGGCATGCGGCCTACAAGCTGCCGCCGGAAGCCAACCTGATGGCGGTTGCCCATTATCTGGAGGCGCTCGACTTCCAGAAGGAGATGGTCAAGATCCACACCATCTACGGCGGCAAGAACCCGCATCCCAACTGGCTGGTCGGCGGCGTGCCCTGCGCCATCAACATCGACGGCACCGGCGCCGTCGGTGCGGTCAACATGGAGCGGCTGAATTACGTCTCCTCGATCATCGACCAGATGATCACTTTCACGGAACAGGTCTATCTGCCGGATCTGCAAGCCATCGGCTCGTTCTACAAGGATTGGCTCTACGGCGGCGGCCTGTCGAGCACTTCGGTGATGTCCTATGGCGATATCCCCGAGCACGCCAACGACTATTCGCCTTCGTCCCTGAAGATGCCGCACGGCGTGATCCTCAACGGCAACCTGAAAGAGGTGCTGCCGATCGATCACAAAGACCCTGCCCAGATCCAGGAGTTCGTCACCCACTCCTGGTACAAGTACCCGGACGAGACCAAGGGCCTGCATCCCTGGGACGGGGTCACCGAGCCGCACTATGAGCTTGGGCCGAAGGCCAAGGGCACCCGCACCAACATCGAGGCACTCGACGAGGAGGCGAAATACTCCTGGATCAAGTCGCCGCGCTGGAAGGGCAACGCCGTCGAAGTCGGACCGCTGGCCCGCTACATCATCGGCTACGCGCAAGGCAAGCCAGAGTTCAAGGAACCGGCCGACAAGCTCCTGACCGATCTCGGCGTGCCGTTGACCGCGCTGTTCTCCACCCTCGGCCGTACCGCCGCCCGCGCGCTGGAATGCCAATGGGCGGTGCACCAGCTCCGCTACTTCCAGGACAAGCTGATGGCGAGCCTGAAGGCCGGCGACCTCGCGACCGCCAATACTGACAAGTGGAGCCCGGACAAGTGGCCGGCGGAAGCCAAGGGCTTCGGCTTCACCGAAGCACCGCGCGGCGCGCTTGGCCACTGGATCAAGGTGAAGGCTGGCAAGATCGACAACTACCAGTGCATCGTGCCGACCACCTGGAACGGATCCCCGCGCGATCCGAAAGGCAACATCGGCGCCTTCGAGGCCGCCCTGATGGATACCCCGCTGGCCGATCCCGAGAAGCCGCTGGAGATCCTGAGAACCCTGCACTCCTTCGATCCGTGTCTGGCCTGTTCGACGCACGTCATGTCGCCGGATGGTCAGGACATGGCGACCGTCACCGTGCGCTGAGGGGGGACGGCCATGAGCGATGCTCCGCATTCCGGCGTCCGCTTCCGCGGCGTCATCGATTTGGACGAGCACAAGGTCCACGACCGGCCGACGATCTACGTCTACGAGGCGCCGGTCCGGGCTTGGCATTGGACCAATGCGCTCGCCATCACCGTATTGGCGGTGACAGGCTATTTCATCGGCTCGCCGCCGCCCGCCTTGGCCGGCGAGGCGTCTGCCCACTTCCTGTTCGGTTATATCCGCTTCATCCACTTCGCCGCCGCCTATATCCTGGCGGTCGGCTTCCTGGTCAGGATCTACTGGGGCTTCGTCGGCAACAGCCATTCCCGCCAAATCTTCTACCTGCCGGTCTGGGAGAGGACGTGGTGGGCTGGCGTGGTGCACGAGGCGCTGTGGTATCTGTTCCTGAGAAAAGAGCCGAAGAAATACGTCGGCCACAACCCGCTCGCCCAGACCGCGATGTTCTTCATGTTCACGTTGTTCACGCTGTTCATGATCATCACCGGCTTTGCGCTCTATTCGGAAGGTGCCGGCATCGATTCATGGCAGGCCAAACTGTTCGGTTGGGTGTTCAATCTCTTCCCCAACTCGATGACCGTCCACACGCTGCACCACTACGGCATGTGGGTGATCATCATCTTCGCCATGCTGCACATCTACGCCGCGATCCGTGAGGACATCATGAGCCGCCAAACCATGATCTCCACCATGATCTCTGGCGAACGGCAGTTCCGCGACGACCGGGAGGACTGAACATGCCGAGCGCGCGCGCGCCTGCCGATTCGACCAAACCCCTGCGAGGCGGTAGGCGCGCGCTCGTGCTCGGCATCGGCAATATTCTGTGGGCAGACGAGGGCTTCGGCGTACGTGCGGTCGAGGCCTTCCACCGGGACCATGTGCTGCCCGGCGACGTGACTGTGATGGACGGCGGCACGCAGGGCCTCTACCTCGTCAACTATCTGGAAGGCATCGACGATCTCCTGGTCTTCGATGCCATCGACTACGGCCTCGAACCCGGAACGCTGAAACTCGTGCGCGATGGCGAGGTGCCGAAGTTCACCGGCGCCAAGAAGATGAGCCTGCACCAGACCGGTTTCCAGGAAGTGCTGTCGGCGGCGGAACTGATGGGGTTCTATCCCGGGCGGCTGGCGCTGATCGGTTGCCAGCCGCTGGATCTCGAAGACTGGGGCGGGCCGCTGACGCAAGCCGTCGCCGGCCGGATCCCCACCGCGATCGAGGCGGCCGTCGCGATCCTCACTGAGTGGGGCTATGCCGTCGGCCGGCGCGAGGCGCCGCTCGCCGAAGGGGAAGCGCTGCTTGGCAACGACATCGATCACGCCGCCTACGAGCGGCGGGCAGAAACGGGAATAGGCACTTAGCTCTTCACGGTGAGGTGCGAGGCGATAGCCGAGTCTCGAACCATGAAGGGCTCAGGTGGCCGATCGGCTGGCAACAAGGACAACCAAAAGATGTGCCTCGGTATTCCCATGACCATCATTGAGGGCGATGCCGTCTCGGCGCTCTGCGCGCGCGGCGAGGAACACCGGCGAGTCTCGATGCTGCTCGTCGGCGAACAACCGGTCGGCACTGCAGTGCTGGTCCACATCGACTCGGCCGTCCGCGTGCTCGAGCCGGAGGAGGCCCGCCTCATCGGCCAGGCGATCGACGGGTTGGCCGCTGCGCTCGAGGGCCGCGACTTCGAACACCTGTTTGCCGATCTGATCGATCGCGAACCCGAACTGCCGCTGCACTTGCGGCCAACTCCTTAAGGCCGGACCATGACCAACCTGATCGAGCGCCTGACCTCTGTGCACGGACTCCCTGTCGTCGACGAAGCAACCGTCGACGTGTTTCTCGCCGCGTCTGGAGGCGAGAGTGCCCATACGATCCTGTTCTTCACCGGCGATCCCGTAGAGCGTGGCGATTCATTCGACGTCGCCGTGGTGCTGCCCGAACTCCTTGCCGCATTCTCCGGCCGCTACCGCGCGGCGGTCGTTGCCCGCTCGGCGGAAAAGACACTGATGCCGCGCTTCCAGGTGATGGTGCTGCCGAGCCTCGCCGTGGCCCGCGCCGGCATCGTCGTCGGCGTGTTGCCGCGCATCCGCGACTGGTCCGATTATATCGAGAAGCTCGGCGCCTGGCTCGCTCCCGACAGGCCGGCGCTCTCCCCTGGCGGCCGGCCCAAAGTCGAAATCACCCACAACGGCAAGGAAATCGCGTCATGAAGATGGGCTTTTGGGCCGCGCCCGAAGATGATGCGCCGCTTGGCCTTCTGCCGGTCACCGGCCCCGAGCTTGATCTGGCGCCGCGCCGCAAGGTGAGCTTCCTCGCCACCGCCGACGCCGACGACATGATCGCCCGCTGCCCGAAGGTCGCCGACCTCCTGCCGCAACTGGTTGCGGCGCTTCAGACCCAGCGAGCCGGCGACCCCGGCAGATGGTTCGACCTCGCCGGCTTCTCCGCCGACGAGCTCCTTGTTGTCGACGACGTTCTGGGCGAAGGCGAGGTGGCGGCGACGATCGCGCTGCCGAACGACGTCATCGCGCAGGCCGCCGAGAGCACCATGGCAGGGCTGTGGCGGGTGCGCTTCACCGGCCCCGACGGCGCGCTCATTGCCGATTACGTCGAGGTCTCGGCCGTGCCGGAAGCCGCGCGCCGTGCCGCTGCGATGGTGCCGACGGATCTCGCCATCGGCATGCCGCCAGCCGGGGCCATGAACGTCATGCCGGTCCTCACGGAGATCGGCGAGCGCGCCGGCACTTTCACGCCCGGCGATGCCGGCCACACCATCTCGCTGACGTTGCTGCCGATGACCGAGGCCGATATCGCCTTTCTGATGGCGACCCTCGGGTCCGGCCCGGTGCGCTTCGTCTCGAAAGGCTACGGCACCTGCCGAGTCCAGGCGACCGCGGTCAGGCACGTCTGGTCGGTGCAGTTTTTCAATTCGACGGATGCAATCCTCTTAGATACCATCGAGATCGGCGGCGTTCCGGTGGTGGCCGAGGCGGCCGAGGACGATTTCCGCGACAGCGCCGCGCGGCTGAAAGAGATCGAGGAGGCCTATTTCCGATGACTTCGGCCGAGGCGGACGCCACCGACAGCCCACGCTATGAGTGCGGCGTCTGCTGGCATGTCTACGATCCGGCCGAAGGCGACGACGTCGCGCAAGTCGCGGCCGGCACGACATTCGCGGAGCTGCCGGAGGATTGGCGCTGCCCGACCTGCGATGGGCCGAAATCGAAATACATGAGGATCGGTGATGACCGCTGAGGCGGGCCCGGAACCCCTGGACGCGCAAACGCCGGATTTGACGGCCTTCATGACCGCGCACTGGTGGGACGTAGCCGCCCGCATGACGGATCTGCCGATCTACAATCCGGCGCTCGGCGTCCACGCTACCGGCTTTCGCCGTGACGGCGATTGGCGGATCGGTATTGTGGTGACGCCGTGGTTCATGAACGTCGTCGCCGTGCCCGATTCGGGCGTCGCTTTGCCCGGTATCGGCTCGAAACTCTCCCTGACCCTGCCCGCCGGCGAAATCGAGGGCGTCGTCGGCGACATCGATGGGTTCGGCCGTGTCGTCTCCGCTTCGCTCTATTCGCCGATGCAGGAGTTCGATGCCGCGGATGTGGCAATTGCCGTCGCCGAAGCCGCGCTCGACCAGCTGTTCACGGCACCGGCGACCGAGCCGCCGCCCCGGCCGCGTCCGCCGGTCGCCCTCAACCGGCGTGCCCTCCTGTTTCCGCGGACCCGCACCGAGGCGCGGCCGTGAGTGCCTCGCTGCAGCCGGGCGATCTTCTCATCCGCGTGCGGCTGGAACGAGCGCGTGTCGCAGCACTCGACATCGTGTCCGACCGCCCGGTGTCACTGGTCTCGCGCTTCCCCGGACGCCCGCTCGACGAGGTGGCGGCGACAATGGCGCGGGTCAATGCCGTTTGCGGACGGTCGCACGGGCTGGCGGTGCGGCTGGCCGGGCTGGTGGCGTCGGGGCACCAGCCCGATCGTGCGTTCCTCGCCGCAGCCCTCGTCGGGCTCGCGGCGGAGCGCATCCGCGAACACCTGAAGAGCCTGATGCTGGCGTCAGGCAACGGCCTCGATCTTGCCCACCCTGATCTGGCCGCGCTCCGAACCGGCTTTGCCGTCGCCCATGCGCTGGAACAAGCGGCCGGCACTGCCGATCGCTCCGGCTTGGCGCTCCTCGTCGCACCGCTGCCGGCGGCCGTGGCGGCGGCCGGCCGGCTGGTCGGCGCGCACGCATCTCGGGCCGACGCCCTTCATCCTGAGGTGCGAGCGTCCGCGAGCCTCGAAGGACGGAGGGCGCCCGATGCCCTGACCGTCGCCGACGATGCCGCGGTGATTGCCGGGCTTCTCGCCGATCCGCAGTTTGCCAGGGCGCCGGCGCTCGCTCACCGCCGCCCCGAGACCGGCCCGCCGGCCCGGCAAGGGATAAGCGCTGCCGATGTCGAGGGCGCCGCGCGCGCCCGCCTCGGCGAGATCGAAGGTGCCGTCGGTCTGCTGGATGCCATGCTGGCAGGCCCGAATATGCCGGCTATGGAGCCTTGGTTCACGTTTGCGCCGTTAGGATCTGGCGAAGGCTTTGCCGCGATCGAGACGCCGCGCGGCCGGCTGTACACTTGGTTGCACCTGAAGGACGGTCTGGTGACGGCCGCCCGCGCCGTCGCCCCGACCGAGTGGAACTTCCATCCGTCCGGCCCGTTTGCCGCCGCGCTGGCCGGCGCTGTCCTTGGTCGCGATCCCGCCGCTGAGATTGCCCGCCGCGCTAGCGCCTTCGATCCTTGCGTCGGCGTCCGGGTCGAGATCGCGGGGGATGCCGATGCATGAGATGTCACTGTGCCAGGGCATCATCGGCATTGTCGAGGATGCGGCCGAACAACAGTCCTTCGCCCGGGTGAAATCCGTCACCCTCGAACTCGGCCGCCTCGGCCATGTGCTGCCCGAGGCGATGCTGTTCTGCTTCGATGCCGTCAGTCGCGGCACGCTTGCCGATGGGGCCGAACTCGTCATCCGCCGGACCGAGGGCGGCGCCTGGTGCTTCGACTGCGAAGCGAGCGTGCCGCTCGACGACCGCCTCAGTCCCTGCCCGAAGTGTGGCGGCGGCCGGTTGCAGGTCACCTCCGGCGAGGAGTTGCGGGTTCTCGACATCGAGGTGGAATGAGGCCGGCGACCAGTACAGGCGCGACGGAGACAGTGTATAGGGGGCTGAGGCCGCCGGGCGCGAACGGTCCCGGCGGATGAGAGGGTGGGGGCCATGTCGCTCCGGGCAACGGTTCTGATCGTCGACGACGAGGTGCGCTCGCTCGAAGCGCTGAAGCGCGTGCTCGCCGAGGATTTCGACGTCATGGTCGCCCGTGACACCGACGAGGCCGAAGCGATGCTGAAGGCCGACCTGGTGCAGGTCATCCTGTGCGACCAGCGGATGCCGTCGTTGAGCGGCGTCGCCTTCCTGAAGCGCGTCCGCGACCTGTGGCCCGACCCGATCCGCATCCTGATCTCCGGCTACACCGAGAGCGAGGACATCATCGCCGGTGTCAACGAGGCGGGCATCTATCAGTACATCACCAAGCCCTGGCATCCGGACAAGCTGATTGCCTGCGTCGGCGAGGCAGCCCAGCTATATCGCCTGCAGCGGGAATCGATCGGCGCGGCGGAGGCCAAGCCCAGTCCGGCGAGCCTGTTGGCGGCTGTCGGCAAGCGCCGGCGCGACGAACGGAACCGGTTCGATTTCGATCGCATCGTGCATGAGGTCGACAGCCCAGTCGGCGGCGTTCTCGACCTCGGACGCCGCGCCGCGCGCTACGACATCTCGGTGCTGATTACCGGCGAATCGGGCACCGGCAAGGAGCTGCTCGCCCGCGCCATCCACTATGCCTCGGCGCGCGCGGACAAACCCTTCGTCCTGGAAAACTGCGGTGCCCTGCACGACGAACTTCTGGAAAGCGAGCTGTTCGGTTGCAAGAAGGGGGCGTTCACCGGCGCCTACGAGGACCGCATCGGCCTGTTCGAGGTGGCCGACGGCGGCACGATCTTTCTGGACGAGATCGGCGAAACCTCACCGTCATTTCAGGTGAAGCTGTTGCGCGTCCTGCAGGAAGGCGAGATCCGTCCGCTCGGCGCGCCGAGACCGCGCAAGGTCAACGTCCGCGTCATCTCGGCGACAAACCGCGATCTCGACGCCGAGGTGAAGGCCGGCCGCTTCCGCCGCGACCTCTACTACCGGCTCGCCGCCTTTCCCCTGCACCTGCCGGCGCTGCGCGATCGTCCGAAGGATATTCCGGCGATTGCCGCGCGCCTGCTCGCCGATGTCAATCAGCGCTTCCGCCGCAACCTGCCGGGATTTTCGGCGGGCGTGCTGGCCGCCTTTGCCGCCTACGACTGGCCAGGCAACGTGCGCGAACTGGCCAACGAGATCCAGCGCATGGTGACGCTGACGGACGACGACACTCTGCTCGGCGCGGAGGCGCTGTCGCCGTCGCTGCGGTTGGGCGGGGTGCCGCGGCCAGCGGCCAACGGGACGTCGGCGCTGTTGAGGGACATCGTCCAGGCGGTCGAGACGACGACGATCGAGGCGGCCTTGAAGCGCCATGCCGGCAACATCAGTCAGACGGCCGAGGAACTCGGCCTGTCGCGCGTGGGGCTCAGGGCGAAGATGGACCGCTATTGCTTGCGGGGGCGGGGCGATGACGCCGAGGGAACCTGACGGCGCAACCATCGGCCCGGCGGACGGATCGGACGGCGGTCCGGGTTCGGCAGAGGCGGAACGCGAGTCCATGTGGCTCGAAGTCATCGCCAAGATGGATCAGGTCTATTCCGACCTGCTGCGCTACGAGACCGAACTGGAGGCCAAGAACGCCGAGCTGGAAGAGGCGCAGGATTTCATCTCCTCGGTGATCGCATCCGTTTCCGACATCCTGGTGGTCATCGACGCGGGCGGCATCATCCAGCAGGTCAATCCAGCCTTCCTGACGCTGACCGGGGCGACCGACGACGCCCTGGTCGGGTCGAAGATCTCCGACTGGCTGGTGCCCGATGCCGCCGGTGCGCCGCCCGCCGCGCCCGGCGATGGCGACGCGGAACTGCGGTTTCAGACCCGCGACGGCCCTGGCGAACTGATGGCGGTCGCCGTTTCCTCGCGCCGCGACCATGCCGGGCGGCGGGTCGGCTCGGTCATGACCGGCCGGCCGATCGGCGAATTGCGCCGCGCCTATTCGGCCCTCCACCGTGCCCATCAGGACTTGCAGCAGGCGCAGAAGAGGCTGATCGAACAGGAGAAGATGGCGAGCCTCGGCCGGCTCGTCGCCGGCGTTGCGCACGAACTCAACAATCCCATCAGCTTCGTTTTCGGCAACATCCATACGCTTGAACGCTACCGCCGGCGGCTGGCTGCCTTCCTCGACGATTTGAAGCGCGGCGGCGATGCGGACGGGATCATCTCCGCCCATCGCGTCGATGCGATCTTCGAGGATCTCGAGCCGCTGATCGAGGGCACGCTCGAAGGCGCGGTGAGGATCTCCGACATCGTGCGCAACTTGCGCCGCATCTCCTTTGCCCGGCCCGGCGAATTCGAGGCGGTCGACATCGCCAAAGTGGCCAGGAACGCCGCGCTGTGGGCATCGAAGGCGAAGGGTGCCAGCGTGCAGGTGGAGGTCGTCGCGCCCGTCGCGACTTTCGTCGCCGGACAGGAGGGGCAGTTGCACCAGGTGCTGGTGAACCTCATCGAAAATGCGCTGCATGCGGTGAGGACCACTCCTGAGCCGCGCGTGCGGGTGACGGTGGCGGAGGCCGGCAGCTTTGTCGAGGTGCGGGTCGCCGACAATGGCCCGGGCATCCCGGCGGAGGCGGCCGACAAGATCTTCGAGCCGTTCTTCACCACCAAATCGGTCGGCGAGGGCACCGGGCTGGGGCTGTGGATCTCCTATGCGATCGCGCGCGAGCACGGCGGCGAGATCGTGGCGCTGCCGTCGTCGAGCGGGGCGGAGGTCCAGTTGAGGTTGCCGCGCGCCGGGTGAACGCGATCCGATCGCGACGGGTTGCAGCGCCTGGAGCACACCACGACGCATCCCGGACAGGAACATTCCTGACAGACAGATGACATGGGACCCTTGTATTTTTCGCCGACGCATGCAACAAATGTTCTATTATAATACTTGTCAGACGATATGATCTGAAACCGCCGGGGAGGGCGGCTGAGCAGATGCTTAGCCGTGCAAAAATGTCGGTTGCTCGCGACTGCCTCGCCCCTCCGATTGTCCTGACCGTCGTACGCTGAGGAGGGCCGCCGATATGTCGGCGATCGAATCGGGACAACCGATACGCGAACCGATCATGGCGCTGAAGGGCATCGGCAAGTCCTTCGGCCCGGTCAAGGCGCTTGAGGACGTCGGCTTCGACGTCTATCCGGGCTGCGTGCACGGCCTCGTCGGCGAGAACGGTGCCGGCAAATCCACCTTGGTCAAGATCATCACGGGGCTCGAACAGGCCGACGAGGGCGAGGTCATCCTTGCCGGCAAGTCCGTGGCGTTCCGCACGCCCATCGAGGCGAGGAGCCACGGCGTCGCCGCGGTCTACCAGGATCCGAAGCTGTTCCCGCATCTCTCGGTTGCCGAGAATATCGCCATGGGCGCCTATCCGGCCGGCTGGCTCGGCGGGCTCGACCGACGGCGGATGATCGAGACCGCGCGGCATCATCTCGCCCGCCTCGGCTCTGACCTCGATCCCCGCCGCACGGTGGCCGGCCTGTCGGTGGCCGAGCACCAGTTCGTCGAGATCGCCCGCGCTCTCTCCGCCGACGTGCGGGTGCTCATCCTCGACGAGCCGACCTCGGCCCTGACCCCGACCGAAGCCGAGCGGCTGTTTGCCGTCATGCGCGCTCTCAGGGATCGCGGCACCGCCGTCATCTTCATCACCCACCGGCTGGAAGAGATCGAGGCGCTGTCGGACACGATCACCGTGCTGCGCGACCGACGCCATGTGGCGACGCTGCCGCGTGCCGAGGTCGACCGGGCAAAACTCGTGCAGCTGATGGTCGGGCGGCCGCTTGAAACCCTGTTTACCCGCCGTGACCGGCCGAGCTTCGGGGCTGAGGTGTTGCGGGTCGAGCATCTGTCGCTGGAAGGCGTCTTCGCCGATGTGTCGTTTTCGGTCAGGGCCGGCGAGATCGTCGGCATGGGCGGCCTTGTCGGCGCCGGCCGCACGGAAATCGCCCAGACCCTGTTCGGCATCACGCCGCCGACCTCTGGCGACTTTTATCTGAAGGGCGAGAAGGTGGCGCCCAACAGCCCGCGGCAGATGCTGGGCAAGGGCCTTGCCTATCTGCCCGAGGATCGCGACCGCGACGGGCTGATCATGCCGGAAACGATCACGCACAACATCACCCTGCCGATCCTGAAGACTCTGTCGCGCTGGGCGGTCATCGACCGGGCCGGCGAACGCCGCGTCGCCGCCAAGGCATCCGAGACCTACAACGTCAGGACGCCGTCGGTCGAGGCGATCGTCTCTTCGCTGTCGGGCGGCAACCGGCAAAAGGTCGCCTTCGCCAAATGGCTGGCAACCGAGCCGGTGGCGCTGATCCTCGACGAGCCGACCCACGGCATCGACATCGGGTCGAAGGCGCAGGTGCATGCCATGGTGTCGCAACTGGCCGATCGCGGCCTCGCCGTGGTGCTGATCTCCTCGGACCTGCCGGAACTCATCGCCATGAGCGACCGTATCCTGGTCATCGCCGAAGGGGCGTTGGTCGCCGAATTTGCCCATGACGAGGCGACGCAGGAGAAGGTCATGCTGGCTGCAGCGCGCCAAAGCGGACGGAGGCGGGGATGAGCGATCAACCGGTGCCCGCGGAGGCCGCCCCCTCCCGCAATCTCGTGCAATTCGTGCTGAGACTGCGCGAGGCCGGTGTCGTCGTTTTCCTGGTGCTGCTCGGCCTGACCTTCGGTCTGTTGAATGACCGCTTCCTGTCAGTGCAGAACCTGACGATCGTCGCCTCCTCGGCCGCCATCCTGGCGATCGCCGCTTGTGCTCAAGGCGTGGTCTTGATCACCCGCAACCTTGACGTCTCCGTCGGCTCGATGATGGGGTTGGTCGCCTACCTCACCGCCGACTGGACTGCCAACCATCCGGGCATCTCCCCGGCCGAGGTCGTCGCCATCGCGGTCGTGCTCGGCATCGGGCTCGGCGCCATCAATGGGCTCCTCGTCGCCTATGGCAAGGTGCCGGCGCTGATCGGCACGCTCGGCACCATGTCGCTCTATCGCGGCCTGACCTACATCTACGCCCACGGCCAGGAAGTCTCCTCCAGCCGGCTGCCGCACTGGATGCTGGAAAGCGCCGACATCCGCATCGCCGGGTGTCCGATCTACGTGATCATCGCCATCATCATCGTCATGGCGGTGGCCTGGTTCCTCTACGCCTATCCGCTCGGGCGCCGCATCTATGCCGTCGGCTCCAATGGCGTCGCCGCCTGGTTCTTCGGGCTCAGGGCCGAACGCGTGGTGATGTTCGCCTATGTGCTCTGCGGCTTCCTCTGCGGCATCGCCGGGTTGTTGTACGCCGCCCGCGTCGGCACGGTGAACGTGGTGTTGGCATCGGGTTGGGAAATGAGTTCGCTTGCCGCCGCGGTGATCGGCGGCGTCAGCGTCTCCGGCGGGTCTGGCACGGTGATCGGCGCGGCGCTCGGCGCCGTGGTGCTCGCCGCGATCGACAACGGCCTCGTGCTGCTCCGCGTGCCGGAATTCTGGCGCATGTTCATCCAAGGGGCGGCGATCGTCGCGGCGGTGGCCGTCGATGCGCTCATCGCCGAAGCGATCCGGCGTTCGACGGCCGGCCGGCGGCGCTAGGCGAGGGGGCAAGGCGGATCATGGCAGCCAAAGCGAAACGTCAGTGGCCCTTCTGGGAGTTCACGCTGATCGTCGCCATTCTCGGCGCCGGGGCGTGGTCGTCGACCCTGTCGCCCTATTACCTGTCGGTCGACCAGCTGTTCGGCTCGACTCGCGCCTTCATCATTCCAGGCCTGTTGGCGCTCGGTCTTGCCGTCGTCGTCTCGCTTGGCGAAATCGACATCTCGCTCGCCTCGATCATCGCTGTCGGCACCGTCACGCTGTCCAAGTTTTCCGCCGCCGGCGTGCCCTTGGGCGTGTCCGCGCCGATCGTGGTTGCGATCGGTGCCTTGTGCGGCGCCTTCAACGGACTGCTTGTCGCCAAGTGGCGGCTTCCCTCGCTTGCCGTGACGCTCGGCACCATGGGCGCTTATCGCGGCCTCGCCTTTATCATCGGCTCGGAGGTCGGCTACACCGATTTCGATGACAGCTACCTGTGGCTGGGATCCGAATACATCTTCCACGGCATCGTGCCGGTATCGCTCATCGTTTTCGCCCTCATGGCGATCCTCGTGTGGTTCCTGATGCACCGCACGGTCTATGGCAGGCGATGCTTCTCGATCGGCCTCAATACCGATGCCTCCTGGTTTGCCGGCGTCGACGTGACCGAGACGAAGATCCGTGCCTATGCGCTTGCAGGCGCGCTTGCCGGGCTGGCCGCCATCGTCTGGATCGGCCAGTACGGCTCGGCGCGTGGCGACAACGCCGACGGCTCCATCCTCTTCGTCGTCACCGCTGTCGTCCTCGGTGGCATCGACATCAATGGTGGCCGCGGCACGATTTCCGGTGTGGTGCTGGCGCTGTTCCTGCTCGGCACCATCCGCAACGGCATGGGTCTGGCCAATATCGGCGGCCCGACCCAGACCGTGGTCCTCGGCAGCCTTCTGGTGGCGGGCGTGTTGCGTCCTGCCGCCGCAGCTGCCCTGGCCCGGCTGTCCAACCCTGCCCGGCTCAAGGCCGCTGGCCCGCAGGGAGTTGAGTCGAGCGGCCAAGAATGAACGAGGAACGGAGGAAAATAGGATGAAATCGAAGATTCTCGCCGCGCTCGGCGCGGCCCTGCTCGTTGTCGGTCTGGCGGCCGCCCCGGCGCTCGCCCAGCAGAAGACGTCCGGCTTCAAGCTGATGATGACGCCGAAGTGGACGGGCTTCCCCTATTTCGAACTGACCGGCGAGGGCGCCAAGGCCGCCGCCACCGAACTGGGCGACACGCTCGTCTACGCCGGTGCCGACCATGCCGAAGTCTCGCTGCAAGTCGAGACCCTGCAGAACTTCGTCACCCAGAAGCCCGATGGCATCATTCTCGCCGCCATCGACCTGAACGCCGTCGCCCCCGTGCTGAAGGACGCCCGCAAGAAGGGCATCGTCGTCGGCACCTATGACGCCGATGCCGCCGTGCCGGCGCGCGACCTGTTCGTCAACCAGCTCTCCTATGAGCAGGCGGCCCGCGTCATGCTCGATGCCGCGCTGATCGATGCGCCTGAGGGCGGCGAAATCGCCTTCATCGCGGCCTCGCCGACATCGCCGAACCACATGGCTCACATCAAGATCATGACCGATCTGACGCAGAAGGACGCCAAGTACAAGGTGTTCAAGCCGGTCGACACGCAGTTTGCCAACGACGACGACGCCAAGAGCTACGACGTTGCCGTCAACCTGATGCAGGCGCATCCGAATCTGAAGGTGATCATCTCCTCGTCCGCCGTCTCCGCGCCGTCGGCCGCCCGCGCCATCGAAGCGACGGGTCATGTCGGCAAGGTGTGGGCCACCGGCTTCGCACTGCCGAGCGCCATCAAGCGCTACCTCGAGAACGGCTCCGAGAAGGCCTTCGCGTTCTGGGATCCGTGGGAACTCGGCTATGTCGCCGCCTATGCCGTGCACCAGAAGCTCGCCGGCAAGTTCGAACCGACCGAAGGCGCCGTGCTCGACGTGCCGAAGGCCGGCAAGTTCACCACCTTCAAGGATGGCGAGGTCGTCTACGGCAAGCCGCTGATCTTCACCAAGGAAACGGTCGGCAAGTACAACTTCTGACGATTGACGGGCTTCGAGCCCGAGACGCTTGACGCAAGGGGCGGCATCGCGAGGTGTCGCCCCATTGCTGTTGTGGGGTCAGCCGCTGGGCCGAGCCGCGAGTGCGCCCCGGTCGGCCGAACGGATCCTCCCGACAAGGGCAGATGATAGGATCGAATTTGGTGCTACCCCATTTCGATCGGATAATTCCGTTCGAGCGGCAGATGTCGTAGGTTGACGCCCGAGGATCCCGCCGGTCGGTTGGTCCGCGACACTGCCGCCACCGCTTCGCCCAGGCTGAATCATCACCATGGATCTTTTCGCCTTCTCGCTCGCTGCCCTGTCCTTGTTGGCGACACCGGGGCCGACCAACACCCTGTTGGCGACCTCGGCCGCGGCCGCCGGTGCGCGCCGGTCGCTGCGACTGCTGCCCGCGGAGCTCGCTGGCTACTTCGTGTCGATCCTCATTCTGCGCGGTCTCCTCGGGCCGATCATCGCCGCAAGCCCGGTGTTGAAACTCGCCCTGCACGCTGCAGTCGCGCTCTATCTCGTCTATCTGGCGGCGATGCTGTGGCAGCACGGGTCGCGCGAGGGGGACGGGGGCCGTCCGATTACGCTTCTGCGCATCTTCCTCACCACATTGCTCAATCCGAAGGCGGTCATCTTCGCTTTCACGTTGCTGCCCGATGGGCTCGGACTGCTGGAGCTGCGGCCATGGCTGACCGTGCTGGCCGTGGAGATCGCGGCCGCGGGCGGCTGCTGGATCGTCCTCGGCTCGGCGCTGCGGCGCGGCTTTTCCGGGGTCCTCGGACCCCGCGTCGGCTACCGGCTGAGCGCCACCATCCTGGTGCTGCTGGCCGGCCTCCTTGGTGTCCACGCCCTGGCCTGAGCGGGGCGAGGCAGCCCGGAGCGCCACCCAATGAGCGATCAGTTCCACGGAAATCCGCACTTTTCCCAGGGTGATACCGGTCGGATCGACAACTCCAGCCTGTTTTCCCCCGGCCGTCCCTGCCCCATACTCGCCGCGTCGCAATTGATTCGTTTGGCGCGAGGTCGGGAATGATGCCGCCGAGGAGGTCCGGCATGGGAGTGGCCGTGGCGCTTCTGGCCGGCATGGTGGTGCCAGCCGCCGCTGCGCCCGTCTACGTCGTCGGCGATTCGATCGGCCAGGATCTGGGCCGCGTCGCCAAGCAGACGACATTTGCCAAGATCAGCGTCAGTCTCGCCAACCGCTGGATCTACCGGCAACTGCCGAGCGTGCCGGACGGCGCGACCGTTGTCCTCACCATCGGCACCAATGATGCCGATGAAACGAACGGGGTCCGCCACCTCGGCAAGCACATCGACGCGCTGATCGCCTATTTGAACGAACACCGCCTGAAGGCCTATTGGCTCGGACCGGTCTGCGTGACGACCGGTTCGGCCGCGCGTGCCGAGGAACTCGACCGCATCCTCGCCAACCGGCTGAAGGCGACGACGGTCACCTACGTCAGCCTGCATACGCCGGAGCTGTGTTCGCCTGATCTGCATGCCCGCGACGGCCAGCACATGCGCGATGCCGGATCGAAGCGCATCTGGCAGGACCTCGCGCGCGTCGCCGGCTGGCCGGAAGCCAGCGAGCAGCCGGTCTTGGCCAAGGTCGAACCTCCGGCTGCGGCCCCGACGCCGCCTGCCCAGGTCGCCCCGGCGCCCGCGCCAACGGCTCCTTTGGCAACCGCGCCGGCCCCGGCGACATCGCCTGCTGTGGTCCCGGCGCCGCTTCGCCCGGTCAATTTCCCGCTGCCGCCAGTCAAGCCCAATCTCGGCACCAAGAAGTCAGTCGCCGACAAGTCGAACTTGCCGCACTTAGCGCCGAAGCCGGTGGAAGAGGAACAGGTGGCGCCGCGGCCTGCCGCCGTTCCCCAGGTGGCCGCTCCGCCGGCGGTTGCCGAGCCTGCGCCAATCCCCCCGGCGCCAATCCCGCTCGCAGCCGAGCCTATCGCCAAGGTGGAGCCGCCGATGGTGCAGTCCATCGCACCGCCACCGAAACCTGTGCCGCCACCGGCCGCCGCGCCACCGCCGGCGAAGGTCAGACAAGGGCCTTGCATCTTCGGCTGGTTCTTTTGTTAACTAGGTGCAGGTTCTGTGGATTTAGTCATTTTTGTCAGGTGCCTGATGCTTCGATTGCCCCTCATTCCCGTCGCCCTCGCATGCATGATTCTGGCATTGACCGCCGAACCGGGCCGGGCGCGGGCCGAGGATCCGGTGAAGATCCGCATTGCGTTCGAGGGCGATTCGATGGTCGACGGCGTATGGGAGGGCATGGCCCGCTATGCCGCCCGCGATGCCTGCCTGAAGCAGGTGTTCGAGTTCGGCCGCTTCGCCAAGAATTCGACCGGGCTCACCCGCGTCGACAAGTTCAACTGGCCGGAGGAATCGAGACGCATCGCCGAGAGCTACAAGCCCGATCTGGTCGTCGTCATGATGGGGCTGAATGATCGCCAGTCGGTGGTTGAGCCGGACAAGTCGATGGCCGCCTGGGGTTCGGCGCAATGGTCGATCAAGTATGGCGAGGAAGTCCGGCATATGCTCGAGGCGGCCGCCAGCGCGCGGGCTGGCGTGCTGTGGCTCGGCGTTCCCGCGCTGCGCGAAGCGGAGGCCAATGACGACGCCGGGGTGAAGAACAAGCTCTATGCCGCGGTCATCTCGGCTTTCGGCGACAAGCGCGTCGCCTTCGTCGCGCCGTGGCGGTTGAACCCGACCGGCGAGGAGGTGTTCAAGTCGATCGGGCCGGATCTGAAGGGCAACGTCGTCCAGATCCGTCTGAACGACGGCGAGCATTTCACCACCGCCGGCCATGACTTGCTCGGATCCTACATGTTCCCGAAGGTCATCGACCACCTCGCCTCGAACGGCGTGAAACTGCCCGAGGACTGCCACTCGCACTGAAGCCTTGCTGTCGCAGGGTGAAGACTGGAAAAGACGTCGAGGCTGTTTACGCCTGATCCGGTCCGGCAAACGGTCGACCAATCTGGGACAGGCGCCGGGGGGCACCGTCATAGTGAGGAAACGCGGGGAAATGCCCGAGGGGTTGTTTTGCGCGTAGTCTGGTGCGGACCGTCGTCCGTCGATCGGGACCATGCGCTGGGAGATCGGTATTGGCTCATGGCAGCCGCCACATCGTCGCCTTCGCCCTTGCCGCCGTCGTCGGGATCGCGGCCGCGGCGGGAGGCTATGCGGTGATCCGCCATTTCGATCTCCTGGGTGGCCGCCCGACGAAGCCAGGGGAGCCGCGCGCCGTGACCGTCTCGTTGACGCCTGCAACGCCCGCCTGGGAAGAACGCAAACCCGCGGAAGCGCCGTCCGAACCGATAGCGGCTCAGCGGTTCGGCGCCGCGGAATTCGCCGGCCCGCAGCAGTCGGCTGCGCTCGCCGATCCGTCAGCGGTGAGCACGCCGCCACCGCCGACCGTCGCGCCCGAACTTCCGGCGCCGCCGCAGGCCCCGAGTGCTCCGGGCCCCGATTCACCGGCCGCCAACGCGCCGCCACCGAATTCTCTGGCCTATCTTCCGCCCGAACCGGCCGTGCCGCCGCAACCGCAGCCGCAGCCCGTTGTCGCCGTGCCGCCGCCACACGCCGGGCTCAGCATCCTTCACATCGGCGACAGCCACACCTCGGCGGATTTCTTCACCGGCGCCATCCGCAAGTTGCTGCAGACGCGCTATGGCGTCGGCGGCCCGGGCTATGTCGTCGCCGGCCTGCCGGCCAACGTCATGAGCGAAGCATTCGAAATCGAGGCAACGCCCGGCTGGACCTATTCGGCCATCCAGCGTTCCTCGGACATCGCCGATTTCACCCTGTCCGGCTTCAATTCCGCCGCTGCCAAGGCCGGCGAGACGTTGACGTTTGCCGCCCATCAGCCGGTCGCCTACGACACCATCGAGGTCGAAGCGCTGCAGCGTCCGGGCGGCGGCATGGTCGAGATCCGCGCCGACGGCGTGCTCATCTGTCGCTGCTCGCTCGAGGCAACCGCGCCGCAGCGCACCGCGTTCCGCATGATTCGCCCGCCGGGCGCGCCGGAAACGTTCAGACGGCTGACGATCTCGACCGTCGACGACAGGCCGGTCGTCATTTCCAGCCTCGGCGTCTACAAGGCGGGCGGCATTGCCTATTCGCCGGTCGGCTTTCCCGGCGCCACGGTCGACATCCTGAACAAATTCGAACCGGCGCTGCTGAATGACGAGTTGCAGCGCCTGGCGCCGCAATTGATCGTCCTGTCGTTCGGCACCAACGAGGCCGACAATGACGGGATCGACATCGCGCGCTACCGGCAGAAGTATCTGGCCGTCATCGACAAGATCCGCCGCGCGCTGCCCGCGGCCGTACTGGTGATGATCCTGCCGCCCGACGGCGAGCGCTTCTCCGAGCATTGCAAGGGGCAGGGTCCGACGGCCGACTGCCGGCCCAATCCGCCCGGCGGACCGCAGGCACTCCTCGCCGACAAGGCCTGTGCCTGGCACACGATCCCCAACTTGGCGCTCGTCCGCGACACCCAGCGCCAGATCGCCGAGAACGAGAAGATCCCGACCTGGGATTGGTCGGAGATGACGGCGACGACCTGCGGCGCGCACGCCTGGGTGAAATCGACGCCAAAGTTGATGAGCCCCGACCACGTGCATTTCACCATCGAAGGTTATCGCCGCAGCGCCGAGCGCTTCGTGCAATTCCTGACACTCATCCTGGAAGCAAACAGCCTGGTGCCCAATGCTGTTTCCAACAATTGATTTCGCCCTGTTCTTTGCCCTGGTGTTTCCTGTCACCTGGGCGCTCAATCGGGTCAATTCAGTCAAGAAGCTGTTTCTGGTCGCAGCAAGCTATCTCTTTTATGCGTCCTGGAACTGGCACTTCTGCTTGTTGCTGCTGGTCTCTTCGACACTTGCCTTCGCCGCGGGCCTGCTGATCGACCTGAGTGGCGGCCGCCTCAAGCGGCTGGTGTTGTGGGGGGCGATCGCGGCCGACCTCGCCGTCCTCGGCTACTTCAAATACATCAACTTCCTCAGCGCCGAAGTGGCCAATGTCTCGGGTCTGATCGGCACGCCGATCGACCTCGGCACCTACGAAATGGCGCTGCCGGTGGCGATCTCCTTCATCACTTTCCACGCCATTTCCTACGTCGTCGACGTCTACGATGGGCGGGTGAAGGCGACCCGCTCCTACGACGACCTCCTCCTCTACATTGCGTTCTTCCCGCATCTGGTCGCCGGGCCGATCGTCAGGGCGGAATTGTTCCTGCCACAGCTGGCGGGGCCGTCGGATTCTCGCAGCATTCGTCTCGGCGACAGCATGCGGCTGATCCTCGGCGGCCTGTTCAAGAAGGTGGTGCTGGCCAGCCATCTGGCCACCCTCTTCGTCGATCCGCTCTATGTGACACCGGCGTCGCAGACGTCGTTTGACCTGTGGATCGGGCTCTATGCCTATGCGCTGGTCATCTATTGCGACTTCTCCGCCTATACCGACATCGCCATCGGCATCGCCAACCTCCTGGGCTACCGCTTCCCGCAGAATTTCGACCAGCCCTACCGCGCGCTCTCGGTCGCCGAGTTCTGGCGCCGCTGGCACATGACGCTGTCGAACTGGCTGAGGCAATACGTCTACATTCCCTTGGGCGGCAATCGCCACGGCAGCCTGATGACCGCCCGCAACCTCCTGATCACCATGCTGTTGGGCGGACTGTGGCATGGCGCCGGGCTGCAGTTCATCGTTTGGGGCGGCCTGCACGGCATCGCCCTGGTGGCAACGCGGCTGCTGGCACCGATCGCCGAACCCTTCGCCCGCCGCTTTCCCACCGGCTTCAAGGTAGCGGCTTGGGTGCTGACGTTCCATTTTGTCTGCGTGGCCTGGGTGTTCTTCCGCGCCGGCACGCTCGACGATGCGCTCGCCTATCTCACGACGCTTGTTTCCATGACCGGCGGCGCATCGACTCTGACGCCCTTCGTCGCGCTGGTGCTCGCCGCCGCGGCGCTCACCCATCTCGTCCCGGCCCACCTCTATGTCGCGCTTGGAGCCGCTTACGAGCGCCTGGGATGGACGGGCAAGATCCTCGTCCCGGCCGCGGTCATCTATGGCGTCGTCCTCGTCGCGCCCTTGGGCGTGCCGCCCTTCATCTACTTCCAATTCTAGGGGGATCCCGATGGAACCCGACAGCCACCAGTCCTCGCCCGCAAACGGCAGCGTCAAGACAACCGCGATCGTCCTCTACGGCACGTTCGCCGCGCTGCTGCTTGTGCTTCCCGGTCCGGTCGCCGACTGGTGCGACGATCACGCTGATTGGGCGGCCGCGAGGGCCTTGGGCAGCGTCGCCCATGCCTTCGACGCGGCCTCGCACAAGCTGCACGTCGCCGACGTCTACGATGCGGCGCGGGCGCGTTTGTCGCAATGGATCGACCGGTGAGGGGTGGCGTCGGTCCGGTCGGCGGACAAGAAAAAGCCGGGCACGTCGTCTCCGACGCCCCGGCTTTCAGTTCGGTATGCGGCACCCGTCAGTAGACGCTGGTGCTCATGGTGATTTCTTCCCACACTTCCTTGACCGTCAGCGACATGGCGCGCTTGCGGTCGGTGTAGAACGTGTGGAGGAGGTGGTGGGCCTTCTCCGAGTTCGGCGCTTCGAGGAAGTCGCGGTAGAGCGCCTGAACCTGGACGTTGTTATGCGACTGCCGCACCTTGCGATCGGCGTCGATCTTGAACAGCGTCGAGCGCCGCTTCAACGCATGCGGCAGATACTGCTTCTTCGACCTCAAGGTGCCACCGCCGTCGACGCAGCCGCCGGGGCAGGCCATGACCTCGACGAAGTCGAAATCGACCGTACCGGCGCGGATCTGCTCGACCAGCGCGCGCGTCTCGCCGAGGCCGTGACACATGGCGATCTTCACCTCGCCGACCGTTCCGCCGAGATCGACGACCGCCGCTCTGACGCCCTCGAAGCCCCTCAACTGCGTCAGCTCGATCTTGTCGAGCTCCTTGCCGTTGACGACCTTGTAGACCGTCCTCAGCGCGGCCTCCATCACGCCGCCGGTGGTACCGAAGATGGCGCCGGCGCCGGTGTATTCGCTCATGTAGGGGTTGTCGAAGCTCGACGGCTCCAGTGCGACGAAGTCGATCCCCTCGCGCCGCAACAGTCGGGCGAATTCGCGCGTGGTCAGCACCACGTCGACATCCGGCACCCCGTCTTCGCCGAGCTGCGGCCGCACGATCTCGTCCTTCTTGGCCGTGCACGGCATGATCGAGATGACGCGGATCTTCTTGGTATCAAGCCCCATCTTTTCCGGCAGGTAGGTCTTGGCGATCTTGCCGACGACCGCCTGCGGGCTGCGAGTGGAAGACAACAGCGGCAGGATGTCGGGATAATGCATCTCGGCGAAGTTGATCCAGGCCGGGCAGCACGAGGTGAACGTCGGCTGGCCGCGATGCTTGAGGCGACGCAGAAGCTCGGTGCCTTCCTCCATGATGACGACGTCGGCGCCGAAATTGGTATCGAGCACGATGTCAACGCCGAGCTTTCGCGCCGCGGCGATGATCTTGCCTTCGACGTTGGTGCCGGGCGGCAGGCCGAATTCCTCGCCGAAGCCGACGCGGATGGCAGGCGCGAACTGCAGCACGGTGATGAGTTCGGGATCGTAGATGTAGTCGAGCGCCCGATCGGTCTCGTCCTTCTCGCCGAGAGCGCCCGTCGGGCAGACGAGGACGCACTGGCCGCAGGTAACGCAGGCGCTGTTCTTCTGGTCGAGGCCGTACTTCAGGCCGACGGCGGTGTCGAAGCCAGTACCGACCATCACCAGTGCGTCGACCGATTGGAAATTACGGCAGACGGTGACGCAGCGTTGGCAGCGCACGCATTTCGACATGTCGCGCACCATCGCCGGCGACGAGGTGTCGACGATACGGGCGGCGACGCGCTCCGGATCGTAGAAGCGGTTTTCCTTCAAGCCGACGTATTGGGCGAGATCCTGCAGCTCGCACGAGCCGTGCCGCGTGCAGGTGGCGCAGTCCTGATTGTGGTCGGCCAGGATCAATTCGACCTGCAGCTTCTGCATGTCGCGCGCCCGCTTCGAGCGCGTCTCGATCTTCATGCCCTCGCGAACCGGCGTGTTGCAGGAGGTGACCATATGCTTGTTGTCGCCGCCCGACTGCTCGATTTCGACGAGACAGACGCGGCACGTGCCCGGCGTATGGTCGATGTCTTCCAGTTCGCACAGCGTCGGGATGAAGAACCCGTGGCGCTTGGCGCAGTGCAGGATCGTCTCGTGCTCCTGGCCCATCACCGGCTTGCCGTTGATGGTCAGGGACACGGTGGCCTCAGCCGCGGACGGGTTGGCGATTGTATCCATGATCAGGCCGCTCCTTCCGGGATGGGTTGTTCGGTGATCACCTCGTAGACGCGGTAGCAGCGGAGGCAGCGCTTGGCCTCGGCATAGGCGGCTTCGGGACTGATCGTCTGTTCGACTTCCTCGAACATGTTCTTGCGCACTTCCGGATCGAGTTCGGGGTGATGTACCCGGTACTCGTTCCGGACGGGCACCTCGACGAGGTCGGTGACGAGCAGATGGTTTTCGGTCAGCATCTTGCGGATGCGCGAGCGCGGGAAGAAGCGGACGTGGCCGAGCTTGATCCAGTCGTCGATGGACCGCGCTGCCTTCAGGCCGGCGGCCATGGCCGAGATCAGCGTCGAGGGACCGGAGGCGCAGTCGCCACCGGCGAACACGCCGGGGCGCGAGGTCTGTCCGGCCTGATCGACGTCGATGCAGTTCCAGCGGTCGAGCTTGACGCCATCCTTCGGCAGGACGGCGCCGGACTGCACCTGCTGGCCGATGGCAGCGATGATCGTCGAACACTGCAATTCGTGTTCCGAGCCTGGAATCGGCTTGACGTTCCGCCGTCCCCTGGCGTCGGGATCGGTCTGCTCCATCGAGACCAGTTCGACGCCGGTAACCTTGCCGTTTTCCGAGAGGATGCGCGACGGGTTGGTCAGCACATGGAAGAAGATGCCTTCGGCATGCGCCGCCTCGACCTCTTCGTGATCGGCCGGCATGTCAGCCTCGGTGCGGCGGTAAACGAGGTGCACACTTGATGCCCCCATGCGGATGGCCGAGCGCACGCAATCCATCGCGACGTTGCCGCCGCCGACCACGACGACCTTGCCTTCCAGCTTGACCGGCTTGGTGCCAGCGACGTGGTCGTGCACCTTGAGCAGAAAGCCGATGCCGGATTCGTAGCCTTCGAGCGTCGGATCCTCGTCGGCGACGCCCATCTTCGTGCCCTGCTGGCAGCCAAGGCCCAGGAACACCGCCTTGTAGCCGCGCTTGAACAGGTCATCGATCGAATAGTCACGGCCGAGCGCCTGATTGTAGAGAAAGCGTCCGCCGAGGGCGAGGATGATGTCGGTCTCCGACTTCAGCACGTCCTTGGGCAGCCGGTAGCTCGGGATGCCGATCGCCGCCATGCCGCCGCCGGTATCCATCGCCTCGATCACGTCGACATGATAGCCGTGCAGCAACAGGTGGTAGGCGCAGGAGATGCCGGCCGGGCCGGCGCCGATCACCGCCACCTTCATGCTCGGCTTCAATGTCTCGGCGATCATCTCGTGATTGAAGATGATGGAGTGGCCGTTCTTCTGCTGGTCGGCGACGTAACGCTTCAGCGTCTTGATGCCGACCGCCTCGTCGACGAGGTTGCGCCGGCAGGCGATCTCGCAGAAGCGGACGCAGACGCGGCCGCAGGTGGCCGCCATCGGATATTTCTGCAGGATGACGCCGAGCGAATGCGCCGGGCGGCCGTCGCGAATATAGTCGATGTAGCGGGGAACGTTGATCTTCGACGGGCAGGCCTCGATGCAGGGCGCCGTCATGTAGGTCATGGCGTTCTGGGCGCGGATCGGCACCTTGCGGGCGATTTCGGCTTCGATTCTGTCGCGGAAATGCGTGAGCGCGTCGAGGAAGGCATTGGCGCAGGTCTGCCCGAGGCCGCACAGCGACGTAGCGCGCATCTGCTCGGCGAGGATCTGGACCTGGTCGAGGTCGAGCGAGGAGTCAAGCCCGCGACGCATGGCGTCGAGCGCGTCGCGCACCAGCACCGTGCCGACCCGGCACGGCGTACACTTGCCGCAGGACTGTTCGGCCGCCTTGTTGAAATAGTGCCAGAACGAGTCGACGAGGCTGACCTTGTCGTCAAAGACGAAGAACCCCTTGTCGCCGAAGAAGGCTCGCACGGGATTGCCCTCGTTGAACTCTGCGAAGTTCTTCAGCTCCGGGAAGTCGTCCGTCGAGGGTAGCTGATCCGTCCGGCTATTGCGGACGACGCCTTGCCAAACGCCATAGGCGATCTCTGTCATGTGACCTCCGTGAAGGAGCTGTCGCGCCATCGGCAGGCTGCCGCGGCGCGGGTGGCCACCCCTCCACAATCGCCGTTCCCCTCGTCCCGGCCGCCGGCGTAAGCACGGTCGGGTCGCAGCGAACGTCTCGATGGTGTGTCGGTTGGCCCGGTGGGGCGGAACGCGCTGTCCGGACCCTGACTAAGGCTGCGGATAGAAGCAATGAGATGCCTCAACACTAAGGGCTTGGTAGTAGTCCGAACCCGCAATTGCGCAGCGCCCGGGCGAATGCGCCGGATGCGGGCTATGGCCTTGGCGGCATGAGACTTCCCGGCGAATGCCCGGCGATTGTCGGCCCTCAGTGCTTCCCACCGCCCCCCGCGCTAACCCGAATGGCGCTTGTGCGAATCTTGCGCAAGCGAATGCGCGGTCGCGCGCCGCGGTCTCCATCGGGGGGACCAAGGACGATTCTCTGCCCAGGTGGCCAGGCGTTCGTCGGCGCAGGAGATGGGCAAGCCTTGACCGCCGGCCCCGAAGCGGATCTCACAGCATCTCGAGCGAAGTCGCCTCTTTCGGCGGCGGGAACAGTGCGTCGATCTTTGCCGCAATCTCCGGCGTGATCTTGATCTCGAGCGCGCCGACGTTTTCGCGCAGGTGCTCACGCCGGCCGGTCTTCGGGATGGCGATGACGCCGTTCTTCGCCATCACCCAGGCGAGCGCCAGTTGCGCCGGCGTCGCGCCGATCTCCTGAGCGAGGGTCTTCAGACCCTGGTGTGCCAGCAGCCGCGCCTGCTCGACCGGGGAATAGGCCATGACCGGGGTTCGGTGCTTCACGCACCACGGGATGAGATCCCATTCGATGCCGCGCCGGGTCAGGTTGTAGAGCACCTGGTTGGTCGCCACCTCGCCGCCGTGTGGCACGCCGGAGAGCTCCTGCATGTCGTCGGCATCGAAGTTGGAGACGCCCCAGTGGCGGATCTTGCCGCTTTCCTTCAGGCCTTCCATCGCCGCGACCGTCTCGGCCAGGGGCACTCGCCCACGCCAGTGCAGGAGGTAGAGATCGATCCGGTCGGTCTTCAACCGCTTCAGCGAGCGCTCGCAGGCTGCCAGCGTTCCGGTCCGTGTGGCATTGGTCGGATAAATCTTGGAAACGAGGAACACCGCGTCGCGGCGACCGGCGATCGCCTCGCCGACCACCTCTTCCGTATGGCCCTCGCCGTACATTTCCGCCGTGTCGATCAGGCTGAGGCCGAGGTCGATCCCCTCGCGCAGCGTTGCGATCTCCTCGGCGCGACGGCCGCGGCTGTCGCCGATCATCCAGGTGCCCTGGCCGAGCTGGGGGATCGTTTCACCGTTGGGCAGGCAGATGGATTGCATTGAAGGCCTCTTAGCGGCTGGGATCGGGTCGGCGCCGAAGGGCGAGGGGCATCCGCTCGCCCTGGCGTCTGCACCGGAGGAGAGGGGTCGCGCTAGCGCCTGCATCACCCCGGGGGCATCCTGGTCAGGATAAAGCCATCCGGTGGGTTAGCTCTTACGTCGTTGGGCAATTGTCGGCAACGGCAGACCGTCCGGCAAGCGCCCCCGGCGCGGGTCGGCCCGGCTCAGCAGGCAGAGGTGCTTGAACAACGCTCAACTATGTGACACCGACAGTGTTGAGCACTGTTCACTCAAGTTCGTTCCTCCAAGTGGGTCCAGAGTCGGGGCCTGAAGGACCATTGCCTGACCTCATCGACGTCTAACGTTAGCTGAATTCGTACCATCGGCTTGCCAGCGTCCGTCAATTCGGGCGACAGTCGCCGAAAATTCAGGCGGAGAGATTCTCCCGATGTCAGCCACACTTCTTTCCACTCGCCGCTTCCTGCCTTTGTTCCTCTGTCAGTTCTTCAGCGCTCTCAACGATAATTTTCTGAAGACCTCCTTGTTATTTCTCATCAATTTCCATTTGGCGGCGGAGTTGCGCGGCCCCTTGTCGCAATTGGCCGGCGCCGCGCTGATGGCTCCCTACTTCCTTCTCTCCGCACTCGGCGGCGAAATCGCCGACCGCTACGACAAGGCCTTGTTCGCCCGCCGGCTGAAATTCGCCGAGATCGGCATCGCCTTTCTGGCCGTCATCGGCTTCTGGCTCCAGTCGATCGACCTTCTGTTCGTCGTGCTCGCCCTCTACGGCACCATCGCGGCGCTGTTCGACCCCGTGAAATACGGCATCCTGCCGGACCACCTCAAAGAGGGGGAATTGCCGGCCGGCAACGCGCTCGTCCAGGGCGGTACCTTTCTTGCCGTACTGCTCGGGGCGATCGGCGCCGGCTTCGCCGCCTCCGGCGGTGGCAGCCCGGCGACGCTGTCGGGTCTGATGATCGCGCTCGCGCTCGTTTCCTGGGCCTCGTCGCGCTACATCCCCTCGACCGGCGAAGCCGACCCGAACTTGAAGATCACCTTCAACATCTTCCGCTCCACCTTCGTGGAGCTGAAGGCGCTCTATGCGGACAAGCGGTTGTTCTGGCTCGGCCAGGTCAACAGTTGGTTCTGGCTGATCGGCGCCATCATCCTGTCGCTCCTGCCGCAGTTCGTCACCGCCGTGCTCGGCGGCAACGAAAATGTCGTGACGCTGTTCACCGCCATCTTCGCCGTGGCGATTGCGCTCGGATCCGGGCTGGCGTCGCTGTTGTCGGCCCATCGCGTCACTCTGATCCCGACCCCGATCGCTGCCGTGCTGATCGGCCTGTTCTCCATCGATCTCGGCCTCGTTGCCGTCTTTGCCGACCCGCCATCGATCACGCTCGGGGCAGAGCAATTTCTCGCCAGCGGGCGCGGAATTCATGTCGCCATCGACCTTTTCTGTCTGGCGATCGCCGGCGGGCTCTATGTGGTGCCGACCTTCGTGGCGCTGCAGGCCTGGGCAAACCCCGGGCGCCGGGCTCGGGTGATCGCCGCGGTTGCCATTCTCAACGCCTTCTACATGACCGTCGGCGGCATCGGCATGGCCCTGATCCAATCGGCCGGCGTCGGCATCGCAGGCCTGCTGATCGGCCTAGGCGTCGCCACGCTCGCCGTCGCCGTCGCGATCTTCCGCACGCTACCGGTCAACGCTGTGCACGACCTGCTGGCGCTCATCTACCGCGTCCTCTTCCGCGTCGAGATCATCGGCCAGGAGAACCTCAAAGCCATCGACGGCCACAACGCCGTCATCGCGCCAAACCACGTCAGCTTCCTCGATGCCGGGCTGATCATGTCGCTGCTCGACGGCGACCCGGTGTTCGCCATCGACATCGGCATGTCGCAGAAATGGTGGGTGAAGCCGTTCCTGGTGTTCACCAGCGTGATGACCATCGACCCGTTCGAGCCGATGTCGACACGCTCGCTCATCCAGGCCGTGCGCGAAGGCCGCCATCTTGTGATCTTCCCGGAAGGGCGGCTGACTGTCACCGGCACATTGATGAAGGTCTACGACGGCGCAGGCCTCATTGCCGACCGCAGCAACGCGCTGGTGCTGCCCGTGCGCATCGACGGGCTGGAACGCACGCCCCTATCCTTCATGCGGCCGAACCAGATCCGCAAGGCATGGTTTCCCAAGGTGACGGTGACCATCCTGCCGCCGCGCTCGCTCGTCCTCGATGAGGCGCTGAGGGGCAAGCACCGCCATCAGGCGGCCGGACACGCGCTCTACGACATCATGTCGGATGCGCTCTTTCTGAGCGCCCACACCGACCGCAGCCTGTTTCAGACGATTCTTGCGGCAGCTCTGCGCGAAGGCCCGAAGCATGTGGCGGTCGAGGACCCCATCGGCGGCGCGCTCGGCTATCGCAAGCTCCTGACCGCGGCGCGCGTCCTCGGTGCCAAGCTGATGCAGCGGGTGCCGCAGGGCGAGGCTGTCGGCGTCATGCTGCCGAACGCCAACGGGGCGGCCGTCACGGTTCTGGCACTGATGTCGGCAGCGCGCGTGCCGGCGATGATCAATTTCACCTCCGGCGTGGCGAACATTCTGGCGGCAGCCCGCGCCGCCGGGATCAAGACGATCCTGACCTCGCGCAGCTTCGTCGACAAGGCGGATCTGACCGACCTCGTCGAGGCGATCGCCGCACACGTCACGCTCGTCTATCTCGAAGACATCCGCACCGAGATCGGCCTTGCCGACAAGATCGCCGGGCTGATGCACTGGCACCGGCCGTTGGCGCTGCAGCCACCGGCGGACACGCCGGCCGTCATCCTGTTCACGTCGGGTTCGGAGGGCATTCCGAAGGGCGTGGTACTGTCGCACAGAAACATTCTGTCGAACCTCGCCCAGGCCCAGGCGCGCATCGACTTCGGCCGCACCGACAAGGTGTTCAATGCGCTGCCGATGTTCCACTCGTTCGGCTTCAGCATCGGATTGATACTGCCGCTGGTCTACGGGGTTCCGGTCTATCTCTATCCTTCGCCGCTGCACTACCGCATCGTGCCGGAACTGGTCTACTGGACCAACGCCACCATGCTGTTCGGCACCGATACGTTCCTCAACGGCTACGTCCGTACGGCGCATGCCTACGACTTCCGTTCGCTCAGGCTGGTCGTCGCCGGCGCCGAAGCGGTGAAGGCCGAGACGCGGCGGGCCTATATGGAGAAGTTCGGTCTGCGCATCATGGAGGGCTATGGCGTCACCGAGACTGCGCCGGTCGTGGCGGTGAACACCCCGATGTACTACCGCTCCGGCTCGGTTGGCCGCCTGCTGCCGGGCATGGTGGCGCGGCTGGAGCCGGTCGAGGGCATCGCTGGCGGTGGACGGCTGTTTCTGCGCGGCCCCAACATCATGCTCGGCTATCTGAAGGCTGACCGGCCGGGCGTGCTGCAGCCGCCCTTGGACGGTTGGCACGACACCGGCGACATCGTCGACATCGATGCAACCGGATTCATCACCATCAAGGGTCGGGCCAAGCGGTTCGCCAAGATCGGCGGCGAGATGGTGTCGCTCGCCGCGGTCGAAGCAATCGCCGAAAAGGTCTGGCCGGAGCATCTGTCGGCCGTCGTAGCGCGCTCCGATCCGCGCAAGGGCGAGCGGCTGGTGCTGTTGACGCAGATGCCCGGCGCCGATCGCATCGACTTCGTCGCCAAGGCCAGGGCGCTCGGCGCCGCTGAGCTGATGCTGCCGGCCGAAATCATCGTCATGGAAAAACTGCCGTTGCTCGGCTCCGGCAAAATCGATTACCCGGCTGTCGCCAGGTTCTTCGAAAGCATCATGGCTTGAGCCGCTGGATCCTGCCTTCGGCGCCCGCCGGCCTTCACGATCGGGGCGAGCCACGGCTCGCGGATGGAAGCCATTCGGTGAATTGCGATGGACTTTTCGGCCCCTTCCGCTATTAGCCGTCGCCGGGTGCCAAGGGCGGCGATCGTACGGATCGCTTTCCCCGGCATCGACGCTTCCCGTGGACCGCGCGATGTTAAACCGTGGTCCTGACCTCGCAAGTGATGGCCGAGATCCCCCATGACCGATGCGCCCGAGAAGTCGGAAACCCAACTGATTGCCGAGGCCGAGATTCTGTCGAAAGCGCTCCCCTACATGTTGCGCTACGACGACAAGACGGTCGTGGTGAAATTCGGCGGCCACGCCATGGGCGACGAGGCGCTCGGCAAGGCCTTTGCCGAGGACATCACCCTGATCAAGCTCGCCGGGCTGAACCCGGTGGTGGTGCACGGTGGCGGTCCGCAGATCAACGCCATGCTGAAACGGCTCGATATCAAGTCCGAGTTCGCTGACGGCATCCGCATCACCGATCAGGCGACGGTCGACGTCGTGGAAATGGTGCTGGCCGGCGCCATCAACAAGGAGATCGTGCAGACGATCGGCGAGGCGGGCGGCCGCGCCATCGGCTTGACCGGCAAGGATGGCAACATGGTCATCTGCTCGCGCATGGTCAGGAAGGTGCGCGATCCGATTACCGGCGAGGAGCGTGAACTCGACCTCGGCTTCGTCGGCGAGCCGAAGATCGTTCGGACCGAAGTCTTGGAAGTGCTGAAAAAATCCGAGATCATCCCGGTGCTCGCCCCGGTCTGCCCGGGCGAGAACGGCGAGACCTTCAACGTCAATGCCGACACTTTCGCCGGCGCCATCGCCGGCGCGCTCGGCGCCACCCGCGTGCTGTTCCTGACCGACGTGCAAGGCGTCCTCGACAAGAACAAGCAGTTGATCCGCGAGCTGTCGCGGGCCCAGGCGCTCGAACTGATTGCCGACGGCACCATCTCCGGCGGCATGATCCCCAAGGTGGAGACCTGCCTCGAAGCGCTCGACCGCGGCGTCGAGGCGGCCGTCATCTTGAACGGCAAGGTTCCGCATGCGGTGCTGTTGGAACTGTTCACCGAGCATGGTGCCGGCACGCTGATCACCGGCTGAGGTCGGGCATGGTGGCAGTTTTCCGCATCCATCCGTTAAATCGCCATTAATTCTCAATAAATCGCTGTCATACTGATTTGCTCGCGGGAACTCCGGCCGTACTGGCGGCGGGAGACGTCAGCTATTGTGGCAAACCGTCCCGCTGACAGGGTCTGAGGATGACAGTGATGTTCGGAAATCCGGCGCGTATTGAGGCTGACGTCGAGCGGAATGCCGCCTTCGACCACGTCGACACCTGGATCTTCGATCTCGACAACACGCTGTATCCCGCGCAGTCCAATCTCTTTGGCCAGATCGACGACCGCATCCGTGCCTTCGTGTCGCGCGAACTCGGCCTCAGCCTCGAAGAGGCACACAAGCTGCAGAAGGATCTCTATCGCCGCTACGGCACGTCGCTACGCGGACTGATGACCGAGCACGGCGTCGCGCCGGCGCCGTTCCTCGACTATGTACACGACATCGACCATTCCGTGCTCGATGCCGATCCGCGCCTGGCCAAGGCAATCGCGTCGCTTCCGGGCCGTCGCTTCATCATGACCAACGGCACCCGGCAACACGCCGAGAAGACGGCCGCCCAACTCGGGATCGCCCAGCACTTCGACGATATTTTCGACATCGTCGCCGCCGAACTCGTGCCGAAGCCGAGCGCGGAGGCCTATCGCATGTTCTTTTCGCTGCACGCGATCGACCCCGCCCGCGCCGCGATGTTCGAGGACCTCTCGCGCAATTTGGCCGTGCCGCATGCCAACGGTCTGCGCACCGTGCTGGTCGTGCCGAAGGGGGCTCCAACCACGTTCGGCGATGCATCCGACGAGACCGGCAACAGGTCGCCCTACGTCGACTTCGTCACCGATGATCTCGCCGGCTTCCTGGCTGGGCTGACGGCCGGGCGAATGACTACCCCGCGCAATCGTCGTTGACACAAGGACGGTGGTGATTAAGGTCCGGCGGCTTTCTGATGCGTTCCAAGCCGGAGTATACCGATGTCCCTGTCCTCAGCCGCCACTGCCCAACTCGCCGCCACGATCGACACTGGCTGGGAAGCCCGTGCCTCCGTTGGCACGTCGACCGGTGGCGAATTGCGGGATGCGGTCGAGACCGCGCTGTCTGAACTCGATGCCGGGCGCTTGCGCGTCGCCGAGAAGCTCGACGGCGAATGGGTCACGCATCAGTGGCTGAAAAAGGCGGTGCTTCTCTCCTTCCGCCTGACGCCGACCAGCGTCATCGCCGGTGGCCCGGGCGGTTCGGGCTGGTGGGACAAGGTGCCGTCGAAGTTCGAAGGCTGGGGCGCCGCCGAATTCGAGGCGGCCGGCTTCCGCGCCGTGCCGAATTGCATCGTTCGCCGCTCGGCCTATGTGGCGCCGGGGGCTGTGCTGATGCCGTCCTTCGTCAACGTCGGGGCTCGCGTCGATACCGGCACCATGGTCGATACCTGGGTGACCGTCGGCTCCTGCGCCCAGATCGGCAAGAACGTGCATCTGTCCGGCGGCGTCGGCATTGGCGGCGTTTTGGAGCCGTTGCAGGCCGGACCGACCATCATCGAGGACGACTGCTTCATCGGCGCCCGCTCCGAGGTGGTGGAAGGCGTCGTCGTCGGCCAGGGCTCGGTCATTTCGATGGGCGTGTTCATCGGCGTGTCGACCAAGATCGTCGACCGCGCCACCGGTGAAGTGTTCTACGGCAAGGTGCCGCCCTATTCGGTGGTGGTCTCCGGCAGCCTGCCGGGCAAGCCTTTGCCGAATGGCCAGCCCGGCCCGTCGCTGTACTGCGCCGTCATCGTCAAGCGCGTCGACGAGAAGACCCGCTCGAAGACCTCGATCAACGAACTCCTGCGCGACTGAGCTCCTTCGTGTGAGGGAGCGCACGTGCGCCCTTCATGCCTAGAGGCGCGAGGCAAAGCCGAGCCTCGAAGGACGCAGGGCAACTAGCGCTCCCCGCCGTCGAGCCCGAGCACCGCGACCTTCATGGTTCGAGCTCGCGTTCGCTTGCACCTCACCATGAAGGCCTTCCGCCCTTGGCCCGCCTCCGCTTCGCCGACGTGATTCGCAACATCGACCTCGTCGTTTTCGACAAGGACGGTACGCTGATCGACTTCGACTTCACCTGGAGCAGGCGCTGTGAACGTGCGGTCGACGCGCTGATCGCCGAGCGACCGGAGCGGGCGGCGGCGCGCTCGGTCCTCCTTGCCACGATCGGCGTCGACCCTGCGACCGGCCGCGCCATTGCGGAAAGCCCGCTGGTGGTGGGCTCGCTTGCCGAGGCGACAATCGTCGCGGCCACCGTTCTCTATCAGCGGGGCGAAACCTGGACCGAGGCCACCAGTTCGGCCGAGCGCACGCTCAAGCCGTTCTTCGCATCGGCCCCGGCGGCTGACGAGCTGCGCACACTCGGCGACGTCGCCGGCCTGTTCGCACGGCTTCGCGCGGCGGGCGTCGCGGTCGGCGTCCTCACCAACGACGACCGGCTCGGCACCGAGGCGACGCTGTCGCATCTGGGACTGGCGCGGCACGTCACGGCGCTTGGTTGCGCCGACGACCGCCACGGGGCGAAGCCGGAGCCGCACGGGCTGGTGGCCCTGGCCGGCGCCGCCGGAGTGCCGCTTGCCAGGGTTGCCATGGTTGGCGATGCGATCGGCGATTTGGTGACGGCCCGCCGTGCCGGGGCCGCGCTCGCCGTCGCGGTCCTCTCCGGCGTGGCGGACCACACGATCCTCGCCCCGTACGCCGATGTCGTCATCGACGCGGTGACGGCGATCGAGGTGATCGGCGGTTAAGGCCCCATCCAGCCCTAGAGCGCCGAAGCCCCCTCGTCGGCCGGACCGACGATGCGGCGGAAGTTGGCGAACAGATTGCGGCCGATGCCGAACTCATTGGCCGACAGATCCGCCGTCGCAGCAACGCGTGTCGCCCAGTCGGCCGCCGGCACCAGGGCCTCGAGCGTACCCACGACCGCGTCAAGTCGAACGATGTCGCCATCCCTGAGTTTGGCGATCGGCCCGCCGTCGGCGGCTTCCGGCGTCACATGGATGGCCGCCGGCACCTTGCCCGAAGCGCCGGACATGCGGCCGTCGGTGACGAGCGCCACCTTCTGGCCGCGGTCCTGCAACACGCCCAACGGCGGCGTCAGCTTGTGCAGCTCCGGCATGCCATTGGCCTTCGGTCCCTGGAAGCGGACGACGGCGACGAAATCGCCGGTGAGCGTCCCGGCCTTGAACGCCGCCTGCATCTCTTCCTGCGAGTGGAAGATCTTCGCTGGCGCCTCGATCACGCGGTGGTCCGGCTTGACCGCCGAGGTCTTGATCACCGCGCGGCCGATGTTGCCAGACAGGACCTTGAGCCCGCCCGTCGCCTGGAACGGCGCACTTGCCGGCTTCAGCACCGTGTCGTTCTGCGAGGCTTCGGGGCTCGGAGCATATTGGAGACTGCCGTCGGCATCGAGCGACGGCGTGACCAGATAGCCGTCGAGCCCGGTGCCCCATACCGTCTTGACGTCCTTGTGCAGGAGCCCCTCTTTCAGGAACTCGCGGATGATGTACTGGATGCCGCCGGCGTCGCGGAAGCCGTTCACGTCGGCCGAGCCGTTCGGGTAGACCCGGGCGACAAGCGGCACCACTTCGGCGATCTCGGAAAAATCCTCCCACATCAGCTTGATGCCGGCGGCCTTGGCCATGGCGACCAGGTGCATCGTGTGATTGGTCGAGCCACCGGTGCCATGCAGCCCGACAATGCCGTTGACGAAGGCGCGCTCGTCCAAGACCTCGCCGATCGGCGTGAAGTCGTTGCCGCCGGCGGTGATCTCCAGCGCGCGCTTGACGGCGAGCCCGGTCAGTGCATCGCGCAAGGGCGTGTTGGGGTTGACGAAGGAGGCGCCGGGCAGATGCAGCCCCATCATTTCCATCAGCATCTGGTTGGAATTGGCCGTGCCGTAGAAGGTGCAGGTGCCCGGCGAATGGTAGGAGCGGCTCTCGCCGTCGAGGAGCTCCGGCCAGCCGACCTTGCCCTCGGCATGCAATTGGCGGATGCGGTTCTTTTCGTCGTTGGAAAGACCCGACGGCATCGGCCCCGAGGGCACGAAAATGCCGGGCAGATGGCCGAACGAAAGGGCGCCGATGACGAGGCCGGGCACGATCTTGTCGCAGATGCCGAGATAGAGCGCGGCGTCGAACATCTGGTGCGAGAGGGCGACGGCCGTGCCGAGCGCGATGACGTCGCGCGAGAACAGCGACAGTTCCATCCCCGTTTCGCCCTGCGTGATGCCGTCGCACATCGCCGGCACGCCGCCGGCGACCTGTGCCACGCCCCCCAGAGCCCGCGCCTTGGCACGGATCAGTTCGGGGAAGCGCTCGTAGGGCTGATGCGCCGACAGCATGTCGTTGTAGGCGGTGACGATGCCGATGTTGGGCGCATCGCCGCCGCTGAGTTCCGCCTTGTCGCCCGGTGCGCAGGCGGCGAAGCCGTGGGCGAGATTGGCGCAGCCGAGCTTTCGGCGCGTCGGTTGCTTGGCGGCGAGTTCGTGCAGCCGGTCGAGGTAGCGCGAACGGTTGTCGCGGCTGCGCTTGGCGATACGCTCGGTCACTTCGCCGATGCGGGCGTGGATGGTCATGCCAAATCCTCCTCCTTGGCGGCCGTCAGCAGTGCCGCAGCGCACCGGTATCCCTCACCGGCTGCGCTGCGCTCGATACCGACCATTGGTCAGATGCCGTCCTCGTGCCAGGTGCGGCCGTCACGCTCGACGAGCGCCACGCCGGCCGACGGACCCCACGTGCCGGCACGATAGAGGCGCGGCGCCATATTGGTCGACGCCCAGGCTTCCAGGATCGGGTCGACCCAATGCCAAGCCGCCTCCACCTCGTCACGGCGCATGAACAGGGTCGGATTGCCGCGCACGACATCCATCACCAAGCGCTCATAGGCATCCGGGTTGCGCTCTCCGAAGGACTCGGCAAAGCTCATGTCAAGCGGCACGGCCCTGAGCCGCATGCCGCCGGGACCTGGATCCTTGATCATGATCTGCAGCTTGACGCCCTCGTCGGGCTGCAGCCGGATGACCAACTGGTTGGGTTGGATCGGGCCGGCCGAAGCGTCGAAGATCGAATGCGGGATCGGCCGGAAGGCGACGACGATCTCCGAGACACGCTGCGCCAAACGCTTGCCCGACCTGAGGTAGAACGGCGTGCCGGCCCAGCGCCAGTTGGCGATCTCGGCCTTCAGGGCGACGAAGGTCTCGTTCGAACTCTGGCTGGCGCCGATTTCCTCGAGGTAGCCCGGCACCGGCCCTTGCGCCGAGGCGCCGGCCTCGTATTGACCGCGCACCGTAAGCTGCCCGACGTTCGATTCGTTGATCGGCTTCAGGCTCTTCAGAATCTTCAGCTTCTCGTCGCGGACGGCATCGGCGTCGAAGGCCGCCGGCGGCTCCATGGCAACGAGGCAGAGGAGCTGCAGCATATGGTTCTGCACCATATCCCTGAGCGCCCCGGCGGTATCGTAATAGCCGCCGCGCCCCTCGACGCCGATCGATTCGGCCACCGTGATTTGCACGTGGTCGATATGGGCGGCATTCCACACCGGCTCGAACAGCGCGTTGGCGAACCTAAGCGCCATCAGGTTCTGCACCGTCTCTTTGCCGAGATAGTGATCGATGCGGTAGATCTGCTGCTCGGCGAACACTTGCCCGACAGCGTCGTTGACGACCTTGGCCGAAGCCAGACTCTTGCCGACCGGCTTCTCGACGACGACACGGGCCTGGTGCGTCACCATGCCATGCGCGCCGAGCTTGGCCGAAATCGTGCCGAACAACTCCGGCGCCGTGGCGAGATAGAAGACGCGGATGCGGCTCTCGTTCGGCTTCAGCAGATTGGCGAGTTCATCCCAGCCGTCCTCGCCGTTGACGTCGACCGACACGTACTCAAGTCGGGCGAGGAAGCGCGCGAGCCCGTTGGCGTCGCGTTCCTCCGGCTTGACGTGGGTCTCGATCGCCGTCTTTGCCAGTTCGCGATAGGCCTCGCTCGTCATATGCGAGCGGGCCGTGGCGATGATCCGGCTGGCGCCATCGATCTGTCCGGCGCAGTCGCGGAAGTAGAGCGACGGCAGCAACTTGCGGCGGGCGAGGTCGCCCGTGCCGCCGAAGGCGATGAAATCGAACGTGTCGACGGTGATCAGTCGGCTGGCCATCAGCTACCCTTTGACAAGAGGAAGGCATCCACTTCGCCGCGGCGCGGCAGATCGGCGCCGCGGCGAGTGCAGGTGATTGCGGCGGCTGCCACAGCGAAATGGGCAACTTCCTCGGCTTTTGCAAGTTCGATGCCGCGGATCGCACGCTTGTCGAGAAGCCCGAATTCGTCGAGCCGAGCGAGATAGGCTGCCTGGAACGTGTCTCCGGCGCCGACCGTATCGATCACCTTGACGCTGTGGGCGGGAACGAAAGCCGCCTCGCCGCCGACCGCCACGGTGGCACCGTTGCCGCCGTCGGTGACGACAGCGACTTTCGGTCCGGCGAGCGACCAGGCCTTGGCGGTCTCAGCCGCGTCCGCCGTGCCATAGATCCAGGCGACGTCCTCGATCGACGCCTTGACGAAGTCCGCATGGGCGAGAAGCCGGTCGAAGCGGCTGCGCCACGCTGCCTTGTCCGGGATCAGGCTCGCCCGGATGTTGGGATCGAGCGAGATGAAGCGGTCCGGTGCGATTCGGACGAGATAATCGGCGAGCGTCGTTGCGGTCGGCTCCAGCGCCAGCGAGATCGAGCCGAAGTGCACTGCCTTCAGCTCAGTCGGCAGGCCCTGCGGCAGGTCGCCCGGCGTCATCGACCGGTCAGCGGCGCCTTCGGCGTAGAAACTATAATCCGCATGCCCGTCTGCCGACAGGAAGGCGAAGGCCAGCGTCGTCTGGGTCGCCGGAGCGCGCGTGACGAACGACGTGTCGATGCTTTCGCGGACGAGAAAATCCCACAGCATGGTGCCGAAGAAATCGGTCGACAGCCGGGTGAGGTAGCCGGTCTTGCGCCCGAGCCGGGCGAGGCCCAGCGCCACATTCAGCGTCGACCCGCCGATCACCGGCTCGATCAGGCGCTCGCCTGGCTTCTGGATCATGTCGAACAGGGCTTCGCCGGCAGAAAGGATCATCGGGGAGTCTCGCATCCGCTAGAGGGTACACAAAACGCAATTCATTGCAATTTTGTGTCTTCTTGCACAGGAGCTGCGGATGCCTGGATCTGACGTCTTCAGAGGGCGCATGAGAGGCCCTAGCGTCCGGCAGCGGACCTGCGGTTCGCCGCGGATAGGAGCACGGTTGAAGCCAAAACGGTAGGGGCGGGGGCACCTCATCCGCATTTCAACGGCATCCGGCAACAGAAACGGCCTGTCCGGGGATCCCGGACAGGCCGAAAAGATCGTGTGACGATGGCCGTTTGGCGCGACGACCGGCGTCAGTCGCGCGGCAGCCTCATTCCAACCCGTCGAACAGCGCGGTGGAAAGATAGCGCTCGGCGAAGGACGGGATGATGATGACGATGTTCTTGCCTTCCGATTCCGGCCTCAAGCCCACCTTCACCGCGGCGGCAATGGCTGCACCCGACGAAATGCCGACCGGCACGCCCTCGATGCGGGCCGCCAACCGGGCGTACTCGAAGGCTTCGTCATTGGAGATCTGAACGATTTCGTCATAGACGTGGGTGTCGAGCACGCCGGGCACGAAGCCGGCGCCGATGCCCTGGATCTTGTGCGGGCCGGGCGCGCCTCCGGAGAGCACCGGCGAGGCGGTCGGTTCGACCGCGACGATTTTGACGCCGGGCTTGCGAGCCTTCAGCACCTGGCCGACGCCGGTGATCGTGCCGCCGGTGCCGATGCCGGAGATGACGACGTCGACCGTGCCCTCGGTGTCGTTCCAGATCTCTTCCGCCGTGGTCTTGCGGTGGATTTCCGGATTGGCTGGGTTCTGGAACTGCTGCGGGATGATCGAGCCGGGGATGGAAGCGGCCAGCTCCTCGGCCTTGGCGACGGCGCCCTTCATGCCCTTCGGGCCTTCAGTCAGCACCAGTTCGGCGCCGAGCAGGCGAAGCATCTTGCGACGCTCGATCGACATGGTCTCCGGCATCACCAGGATCAGCCGGTAGCCGCGCGCGGCGGCGACGAAGGCCAGCGCAATGCCAGTGTTGCCCGAGGTCGGCTCGATCAGCGTCGAGCCGGCGGTGATCTTGCCCTCGGCTTCGAGCGCGTCAATCAGCGCCACGCCGATGCGGTCCTTGACGCTGGCGATCGGGTTGAAGAACTCAAGCTTGGCCAGGAGGTTGGCCTTGACACCCTTTTGCGCGGCGATTTTGTCGAGCCGGACGATCGGCGTGTCGCCGACGGTATCGGTAATGGATTTGTAGATCTTGCCGCGCCCGGGGCGGTTATCGGTAGTGGACATGGAGGTCTCCCAGTTCAAATGTCGATGCAGAGCCGATCGATGCGAACCTTGGCGCGGAGTGTAGAGCGTCGAGCGGCCAGCGGCGAGTCCGCCGCGACCCGGAATCCCCCTGCGGATCGGAATGACATTTTCTAGAATGACGAAATCGCGCAAATGACAACTATCGGCTTTGCGCATCTGTCGGGAATGGGAGAATGTCATTCCAGAGAGAGGGCCGTGCCGGCAGCTCACGCGGCGTCGCGTCGCACGGCATCCGATGCTGGCCCGGTCTGGGTCCCGCCCGTTGGATCCGTGGCCGCGGATGCGGCCTCAACTCACGCCGGTCGAGCCGAAGCCGCCTGCGCCGCGCTCGCTGGCTGCGACCATCGCAACGCCGCGCAGATCCGCCTGCTCAACCGGAGCGATGATCAGCTGGGCAATGCGTTCGCCGCGTCGGATGGTGAAGGGGACTTCGCCGAGGTTGATCAGGATGACCTTCACCTCGCCGCGGTAGTCGGAATCGATCGTACCGGGGCTGTTGAGTACGGTGACGCCGTGCTTCAGCGCCAGTCCGGAGCGCGGCCTGACCTGGCCTTCGCTGCCGGGCGGCAGTTCGAGGACGAGGCCGGTCGGCACCAGCGCCCGCCCGCCGGGGGCGAGTACGACGGGTTGGTCGTCCGGCACGGCGGCCAGAAGATCGAGCCCGGCCGAGCCTTCGGTCTGGTAGCGCGGCTCGGCAAGGCCGGCCGCATGCGGCAGCTGAACGAACGGAACGATCATTTCGGGCAATTCCAGAGAGCGTGAGAGCCAGTCGCCGACCCGCAATCCACCGGTCCTCCGGACCATGCGGTCGGCGAACGAGCGACGCCAGGACTGCGACGGCGGTCAGGCGCTTCCTATCAGAATACCGGTGAGGAACACCAGTGCACCGCCGAACACGATCTGCAGGATGGCCCTAAAGATCGGCGTGTCCATGTAGCGCCAGCGGATCCAGGAAATCACCCCGAGTTCGATGACGACGATGGCGAAGGCGACGATGGTTGCCGTCCAGAAGTGCGGAATCAGATAGGGCAGCGCGTGGCCGAGGCCGCCAAGCATGGTCATGATGCCGGAGGCGAGGCCGCGGATCCACGGGCTGCCGCGGCCCGACAGCGCGCCGTCGTCGGACAAACCCTCGGCAAGGCCCATGGAGATGCCGGCACCGATCGAGGCGGCCAGCCCGACCAGGAGCGTGTCATAGGTATTGTGGGTGGCGAAGGCGGTGGCGAACAAGGGCGCCAATGTCGACACCGAACCGTCCATCAGTCCGACGAGGCCGGGCTGCACGACCTGCAGCAGGAACAGGCGGCGCGCCGTGACTTTCTCATCGTCGCCGGCGGCGGTCTTCAGATGCTCGACGCCCAGCCGGTGCGCCAGGGAAATGTGGCCCGTCTCGACCTCGGCGAGATCGACGAGCAGCTTGCGGATCGAGGCGTCGCTGGCGCGCGACGCCGCCTGCCGGTAGAAACGGGCGGCGCTGCCCTCCATGATCTCGGCTTCCCGGCGGATGGTGTCGAGCGACAGGTTCTGCATCAGCCACACCGGCCGCCGCTCGAAGAAGCCCCGGACATGCTCACGCCGAATGAGCGGGATGCGCTCGCCGAACGTCCGGCGGTGGATTTCGATGAGCATGCGCCGGTGTTCGCTCTCTTCGGCCGCCATGTCGTCGAACACCGCGGCAGAGGCGGGATAGGTGTCCCTGAGCGCTTCGGCGTAGGCCTGATAGATGCGGCCGTCGTCCTCCTCGGCGGAAATCGCCACCGCGAGGATCTCCTGCTCGCTCAGGTCGGAGAAGCTGCGCTTGCCAAAACTGAAGAGTGATCCGAAGAGTGCCATAATGCCCAGCCAGATTGGAAGTTTTCAAATCTGACTATGCCCGCTCGTGGTTACGGGCGCAAGGGAACGGCCCTTCGCAGAAGCCATGCGGTTGGGCATCGGACCCGGAAGTGGCAACCGGCTCCGGGACAAACAGATGCTCCATCAAAGAGATGGAGCACCAACCTGATTCCAATTCACCCGCTGGCGCTCCAAGCAATGCGCCCGCGGACGAGCGCATCTGCGAGCGATAACGTCCCTACGAGCAGTTGGTGACGCTGTTGTAGGAGATGAAGGACGACATCCGCGGCCTCAGGTAGGCGACGTCCGACAGATTGATGAGCGTGCTACCGGTGGCGTCCTTCAGGAACGGGGCGAAGCCCGTATCGTAGGTGTAGGTGACGTAGGCGACGATCGTATTCGTCCCCTTGACCAGGATGTTGTTCGGCACGCTGACCGTGGACGGCGGTGCTGCGCCGGCCGTCCAGGCCAAGCCGCTGTTGGCGACGCTCCAGTCCACCGTGAGCTTGCCGGCGGAGGAATAGCACAGTGAGGAAACGATCATCGTCGTGCCGGAGGTCGGATAGGGCGACATCACCGCCGTTGCAGCAGCCAGGACATTGTTCATGTCGCTCGTGGTCAAGTTGGACACCTGCGACACCAGATCGGCGAGCGAGAAGGCGGTTTGTCCGACCTTGCGGTAAATCGAGATCGCTTGGCCGAGCTCCGCTCCCCCGATGTAGATCGTCAGCATCAACGGCAGCAAGAGCGCGAATTCCACCGCCGATACGCCGCGTTGGTTGCGGCGAAACCGGGCGAGGAGGCCGCGCCCGGACGGCGTTCGGGGCTGGAACTCAGAGGTCGATGTGCGCATGGTGGCCTCCCTCGATCCCTATCAGAACGGTTCGTTGCGGAAGGCGGCGACGGCACCGAGCAGGCGCGTGCCGTTGGACTGGTCGGCCATGGAGAGACCGAAGTTCGAAAACAGCGTCGGGAACAGGTAATAGACGCTGACCACGACGATGTCGGACGAGCCACCGATGTTGTAGGTCGTGGTCGTCGGCAGCTTGCCGGTCTTGGGGTCTATGGTCGGCGGCGTCAGACTGATGGAAGAGAAGTTCGAAACGGTGGTGACGTTGATGTAGAGACTGTTGCAGTCGATCAGGTATTGCAACATCAGTTTGCCGCAAACATTTGTTTTGAATGCGGCTTGGTTGGTGCCGTTACTGTAGGCCTGGCCGGTACGGATCTGGCGCGAGGCGTCGTTCACTGCGGTCTCAAGCAACTGATCCGCGAGGAAGACCAGCGTCGTCTGCACGATGGCAAAGATGATTGCGAAGAACGGCACGCCGATCATGCCGAATTCGATGGCGGCGACGCCCCGCTCGTCGCGGCGGAGCTGGCGGGCTCTACCGAACCATCGGGCGGCGAAACGCTTGAGCGCAGAGATCGGTCGGGTGCTCGGCGACATCTTCAGGGGCAACCTCGGCTGAAACGCGATCGTCTCGAGCGCGCTTGTCGCGCGCTCCTGCCGCTGTCGCGCCGGCCGGTCCAGCCTTGAGGGAAATCCGTCACCTCGGGCGGCGGGCAGTCGGACGCATGGCGGCCAAGTGCGACTATGCCCCAGAGAGATTGAAGAAACGTGTGGGTCTGCCTCGAAAACCGAAGCATGGATGAAGCCGGTGTTAACGCCGTTGCGATGACTTTGGGTTAAATGTCGATATCGACCGCGGGCTCCGGCAATGCGATTTCCATCGTGCCGGCGTGGTCCGTTCGGTCCCCGCCGCCGACTGGCCCGAGCGGTCGAGCGGCAGCGTTCCGGTCAAAGGTCGCGTTACGGCTGCGTCGCGCCAGTTTGCTGGGCGAAGGTGTTGCGGGTCTGGATCTGCGACGTGGCCTGGCTGTAGTGATCGGGTGCATCGCCGACCTCGACGGCCGGATTGCACGCCGGCGTGCAATAGTAGCTGTAGCGCGAAGCCGCCTTCTGTACGGTGACCAGACCCTCCTGGCTTTTCGAAACCGACAGCACCTCGTCGGCAATCGGATTGCCCTTGGCGTCGAGGACGACCAGGTTGGTGAGGCCGACGGCCTTGCCGGTCAGGACCAGCGTGACACGGTCGTGCACATTGGCGTCGGCAATGCCGGGGTTGCCGATGATCACAGTGCCGGCCGGGGCGGGCAGGCGCATGACCTTGGCGCGGTCGATGACGACGGTGATCGGATCCTTGGCGCAAGCGGGCAGGACGGCGCCCGTCAACGCGGCGAGTGTCGCGGCAGCGATCAGAACTAGGCGCATACTACTCATCCCTTTCGGACGGCAAGAACCTGGACGACGCGGCCTCCGGATCATCCGTCGCCGGCGATCCGTCGTCTGCGGCGCTGGAGCGAAGTCTGCCGCCATTTGTCGCTCGGCTTGGTGAATGAAGTGCTAACGCCCGTTGGGCTTGGCCTTCTGCGCGGACCTTCGGTTGTATCCATCGTTCGCGCGAGATCAAGCACGGGTTGTACTGTCGGCCATCAGTAGCCACACGCTCGGATCTAGACAAATTGCCAAATTAGGTTCCGATCATGAAGTCCTGAGTCCCGGTTAGACCAACGTATAGACCACAATAATTTAGCTGTTATTCAACTGTCATGTCTCAAAATGCAATTGAACCTACTATTAATGAAGGTGTGAAGCAGGAACAAGTAATGGAGATCGCGCAGAAGACGCGGACATACCGTCGTTTCGTCGTCATAAACGAATTGTTATTCATCAATGATGAAGGGTTGTTAGCAACCAGCGTGCTCATATTGCTGTTGCAGGCGTCGAGGCGTCGCATCGGGTGGCCCGCGCAACGCCAGATCAGGTCGATTGGCTCGCAACTCAGGTACGGTCCTCGGGGTCGAGCACGTCATCGGCGCCAGCAGGAGCGCGGTATCGAATCCTCAGTCGGACAGGAGACCGGAATGCGGAAATTGCGAGAGTTAGTGAAGGACGAGTCGGCCGCCACGGCCATCGAGTATGGGCTGATCGCCAGTCTGATCGCCATCGCGATCATTGCCGGCGCCTCGGCGCTCGGCAGCCAGCTGTCGAGCTCGTTCAACTACATCTCCGGTCAGGTGAAAAGCTCCTGATCGCAGCAGGGTAGCATCATCGCGCGGGCCCGTGCCGAGGTTGGTTGCTTCGGCGCGGCGCACACGCGTACCTGCTGCGAGACATCGTAATTATACATAGCGTCGGGCATTCAGTAAACAGAGAGTTAATCCGAACTCTCGTTAAAATTCTACTTAAAAATGTTATATTAACCGCTTCTATTAAGAGCCGGACAAGAGGTTCTATTATAAAAATAGCCTCATGACGAAGCGGTCACCCGCTAGTCTGATTGACGTGAACAGAACGGCGGCAGTGGCAGGGACCGCAGACCGCCTGCATCGACGGAAGCGATCGACGCACTGACAGTCGGATGATGTGTCGGGACAATTGCCGGTCGAGTGCCGAAGAGAACGAAAAAATCGAATACCGCGCAAAGTCGCGAACGCCAGCTAGAGGATAGGACGATACAATGACCACTTTCACCGCCTTCATCAAAGACGAGTCCGGCGCCACCGCCATCGAATACGGCCTGATTGCTTCGCTGATCGCCATTGCGATCATCGCCGGCGCCTCGGCGCTCGGCAGCCAGCTGTCGAGCTCGTTCAACTACATCAAGGGTCAGGTCAAGACCTCGTAAGCGGTCGACGGCACCGGAGCCGCGCCGCCCACCCGGTGGCGCCCGGACGTCTCGCATCGCGGTCGGGCCGAACACGGCAGGCAGCGCCGCCGTGCAGCCCCTGACAACCAGCATCGTCGAAATGGCACGGGCCGGGAGCGGAGACGCTCTCGGCCCGTGCGTCTTGCGTGCCGTGCAAGCGCACTGGATGCGATAGCCGGATCGGCATCCGTTCGGCGTCGCTTTTGTTGCGCTGTCCGGCTCCGGCAGTCGGTGGTGCCGGAGGCACCCGTCGCTACCCACCAGCAGATGCTGAACCATCCACATGTATTCAAAAGGTTTCAGTGCGAATCCGCGGCCGGCGCGGGCGCGTTAACGGGGCGGGATTGGGATGGTAAACAGACTACGAACTGAATGTTTCCGTAAAACTCGATGTAAAAGCGGATATTAACTCTCTCTATTAAACGGGTAAAAACAAGTGACGAGTATAAATTGAGGACAAGACGGGGGCGGTAGCAACGGCTCGGTCTGAAAGTCCAGGGATCCGATAGCGACCGCCCACAATGGGTTGTTATGATCCGCATTCTGAGCAAAGGAGCAGCAGATGACGCTTATTTCCCGCTTTGTGAAGGACGAATCCGGTGCCACGGCGATCGAATACGGCCTCATTGCCTCGCTGATCGCCATCGCGATCATCGCCGGGGCCAGCGCGCTCGGCAGTCAGCTGTCGAGCTCGTTCAACTATATCAAGGGCCAGGTCAAGACCTCCTGACGTCGGCGCCGGCCTGACGCTGCTGTCGGCAGCGGTTCAGGCCGAACGGTCCGATCTGACTGGCAGGGATCCGCGACGCCATCCAGTCCGGACCTCGCTCGGTCGGGTAGAGTATCCCATGGTCGACGGCGACGGACGCTCGATGTCGTTGCCGCCCCGGCCATTTGACGACGAAACCTGCCGGAACTGAACCGGGGGATTGTGCCATCTGCGGGCCGCGACCCCCGTCCGGCCCGCTATTTTTCGTGGGCGCAAGCCGTCGACCCCGCCGCGCACAGGTTGATCGGACTCCGCAGCCGATCGCGAGGGGCCAGCGCCGAGAGCGTACGGGGCGGGCCTGCGCCGGGGCGCCTGCGCGGACGGCCCTTTACCGCCGCTTTAGAGCTTTGCGTGTTAACTCGGGCGGCGCGTGCGGGTTCGGCGTCGCGGCGCACTCGACGCCAGCGCATGCGTTGGATCGGCAAGCACCCTGCGGGAGTGACGGCACCATGCACTACGTCTTCATCGTCGTTTTCCCGGCCCTCGTCGCCTACGCGGCGGCGACCGATTTCCTGACGATGACGATTTCGAACCGGCTGTCGCTGGCGCTTCTCGTCGGCTTTCTGCTGCTTGCGCCGTTCTCCGGCATGACCCTGGCGGCGTTCGGCTGGTCGCTCGCCGGCGGCGGACTGGTGCTGGCTGTTGGTTTCGGCTGCTTTGCCGCCGGTTGGGTCGGCGGTGGCGACGTGAAATTCGCCGCCGTGGTGGCGCTGTGGCTGGGGTGGGACCACCTCCTGGAATACGCGGTGCTGTTCTCGCTCTACGGGGGACTGCTGACATTGGCGGCGCTGAGCCTGTCGAAGCTCATCGAACCACTGCCCATCCTGCAGGTTGGCTTCCTCAACCGGTTCAATCAACACCGCCACGTGCCCTACGGCATCGCGCTGACCGTCGCGGCGCTGCAGGTGTTCCCGGCGACCGTCTGGATGAAGCTTGCCGGCTGATCCGCGTGCTTTCCGCGTAACCAGCTGATCGTAATGGCCGATAATCTTCAACCATTCATTTACGGTACTTCACAACGGCTCGTTAACCATACCTGAACCATTTCTGGTCGACACTCAATGCAGCAGGACTGGCCCTTTGGTCCGGCTGGGTATGTTGAGGTCGGTTCGATGAAGCTTGCGCGCGGTCTGGTGATTGGGATAGCGGTCGCCTCTGGCGGCCTGGCCGCCATGCTCGCCTATCGCATGGCGTCGCGTCCGCCGGTCGAGATCCAGGTGCAGGCGCCGGCGGCCGATCAGCAGAAGCAGAATGCCGTCGAGGTGCTGGTGACGCGCCGCGACGTCGCTGTCGGAACCACCGTTTCCAAGGACGATATCGCCTGGGAGCCGTGGCCGGAGGGCAGCCAGACCGATGCCTATATCACCAAGGCCGCCCGGCCGACCGCCATCGACGAACTGGCCGGCTCGGTCGCCCGTGCTTCGTTCCTGAATGGCGAACCGGTGCGCGAGGCGCGGCTGATGAAGGCCGAGCGCGGCTTCATGTCGGTCATCCTGACGCCGGGCATGCGGGCCATCGCCATCGAGGTGCGCGCCGTGGGCACGGCCGGCGGCTTCATCCTGCCAAGCGATCACGTCGACGTGATCCTGACGCGCGCGGCGCCGAAGACCATCGGCGGCGCGCCGCAGGGCGATCCCTTCGTGTCCGAGACACTCCTGACCAACATCAAGGTTCTCGCCATCGACCAGCAGATTTCCGAGAACAAGGGCGAAGCGTCCGTGGTGGCGAAGAACACGGCAACGTTGGAAGTGAGCCCCAAACAGTCCGAAATGATCGCGCAAGCGCAGCAGTTGGGCACGCTGTCGCTGGTGCTCAGGCCGTTGCGCGATGCTGTCATCCCGGACACGGAGCCCGAGACGCGGGATCAGGGCGGCGCGGTGACGGTCGTGCGCTACGGCGTCTCGACCCGGATCACGCCGCATTGAACGTTCGGCGCCGACCCGCGCCGCAGACGACGGAATTGGACTTGGCACTGCCCGGACAGGTTCAGCCGGGCGCGGAACGAAAGTCACGAGGGTACCGCGATGTTCGCCAGACTTGTTTCCAGGACCATTCTCTTCGCGGCGCTCATCGCCGCGACGGTGCCGGCCTTGGCGGGTGATCAGCCGCAGGATCCGCAGGTCAATCAGTCCTTCAAACCGACCGTCACGACGGCCGCCTCGACGCGCCGCATCAATCTGCCGATGTCGAAGTCGACCATCATCGATTTCGACAGCGATATCCGCGACATCCTGGTTGCCAATCCGGCGATCGCCGATGCCGTGGTCAGGACCAACCGCCGGCTCTACATCATCGGCAACAAGTACGGCGTCACCAACATCTACGTCTATGGCGCCAACAACCACCAGATCGCCAATATCGAGCTGCAGATCCAGCCGGACACCGCGACGCTCGAAGCCCTGCTCAGCCGCCTGATCCCGCAGGCACAGATCCGCGTCGAGGCCGTCGCCGGCACGCTGGTGCTGACCGGCTCCGTCGGCTCGCCGACCGAGGCCCAGCAGGCCTTCGACATGGCCTCCAAGTTCCTCGGCGACGGTTCGTCGGGAACGACCGGTTCGACCACCGCCAGCACCTCGTCGTCCGGCGTCCAGGTCATCAACGCGCTGAAGATTCGCGGCAAGGATCAGGTCATGCTGCGCGTGGTGATCGCCGAGGTGCAGCGCACCGCCGTCAAGAGCCTTGGTATCGACCTGAGCGCGGCGGTCTCGGCTGGCCTGTTCTCCACCGTGCTGTCCTCCACCAGCGCCTATCCGGTCAATGGCACCCCGGTGGCCGGATCCTCGACGGCGATCGGCTTCGGCAACTCAACCAATTCCGTCTCCGCAACGGTCACCGCGCTCGAACAGGACGGACTGTTGAAGGTCCTGTCGGAGCCAACGCTGACGGCGATCTCCGGCGAAGAAGCGACCTTCCTGGTCGGCGGCGAGTATCCGATCCCGGTCGCCTCCGAGAACAACGTCGTCACTGTCGCCTTCAAGAAATATGGCGTCGGCCTCGGCTTCATTCCCGTGGTGCTGTCCGACGGCCGGATCAGCCTGAAGGTGTCGACCGAAGTCTCCGAACCGTCGTCGGAGGGAGCAATCACCGTTGGCTCGAGCACGTCTACGTCGAGCAAACTGTCGATCACATCGCTGCGCGTGCGACGTGCTTCCTCGACGGTCGAGATGTCGTCCGGTTCGACCATGGTGATGGCCGGCCTCATCTCGGACGACACGCGCCAAGCGATCGCCGGTACGCCCGGGCTGATGAACCTGCCGATCCTCGGAACGCTGTTCAGAAGCCGCGATTTCCAGCGCTCGCAGACAGAGCTGGCGGTCTTCGTACAGCCTGTGCTGGTCGTTCCCGTCGCCCCCGGCAAGCTGGTGCGGCCCGACCAGAACTTGGCGCCGGCTTCCGATGCCGCCGCCAACTTCCTGGGCCGATTGAACAAGGTTTACCGCTCGACGGACCGGGACCCGCCCGGCAGGTACCAAGGTCAGTACGGGTTCATTTATGAATGAGGATCGATCGATGCGTATCAGTCACGGATTAGCGAGCGCGGCGGCAGTCCCGCCCGTCGGCTCCAGCCGTTCGGCGGCCGGGCCGGGCCTCGCTCTTCTCATCGCCATCTCCGGCTCGGCGCTGGCGCTCGCCGGCTGCGCCGCCAACTACAAGATGGAGCCCACGGTCACCGGCTCGACCCTCAACGACGGCTACCGCACCCGCCATCCGATCGTGCTGACCGAATCGGCAGAGACCCTCGATGTGCCGGTTGGCAGCCAGTCCGGCGTGCTGACGCAGCGCATGGCCCACACGATTACCCTGTTCGCCCAGGACTCCCGGCGCCAGGGCGCCACCGGGCTGACCATCCTGGTGCCGTCGGGCTCTCCGAACGAAGCGGCCGCCTACCGCATGTCCGCGCAGATCGTCACTGCGCTTGCTGCCGGCGGCGTCCCGAAGACCGCCATCTCGCGCGTCCCCTACACCGTCGACCAGACCGCCGCCGACGCTCCGATCCGCATCGCCTATCCGCGCGTCAAGGCCATGTTGACGCACCCTTGCGGCCGCTGGCCGGATGCGGTCGCCACTGACAAGTTCAACAATCAGGACGACTTCGAATTCGGCTGCTCGACCCAGGCCAACGTTGCCGCGATGGTGGCGGATCCGACCGATCTCGTCACGCCGGCCGGCATGGACCCGCCTGACGGCACCCGCCGGGCCACCGTCATCGCCAAATTCCAGAAGGGCGAGCAGACCAAAGCGAACGACGGTGCCAAGACCCAGACGGTCGCCGACAGCGTCACCGGGGGCAACTGATGAAGGGGATACGTCCATGATGCGGGAGACGCCCGACGACACGGCGCAGACGGCCGAGGCGACGCCGGACATCCGGCCAGTCCCGCGCATCGCCGTGCAGGCCTTCTGCGAATCGCGTGAGGTTGCCGCCGTCATCGAGGCAGCGGCCTCCGACCGGCGCATGGCGAAGGCACACGTCAAGGTGCAGATGGGCGGCATGAACGTCGCCATCGAGTTCTATCACGGGGCGCCGACGCCGAACCTCGTCATCGTCGAGTCGCGCGTCGAGCGAGAGGAGCTGCTCGAGCAGCTCGATCGCCTTGCCGAGGTCTGTGATCACGGTACCAAGGTATTCGTCATCGGTCATGTCAACGATGTGCCGTTGTTTCGCGAGCTGATGCGGCGGGGCGTGAGCGAATACGTCGTCGCGCCCTTCGGCATCTTCGATTTCATCCGCTCGATCGCTGATCTCTATTCCTCCACTGCGACGGTACCGCTCGGCCGCACCATCGGCTTCTTCGGCGCCAAGGGCGGCTGCGGCGCTTCGACCATCTGCCATAATGTCGCCTGGGCGATCACCACGAGCTACGACCAGCCGGTCGTCCTCGTCGATCTCGACATGCCGTTCGGCACCGCCGGCATCGATTTCAACCAGGATCCGTCGGTGGGCATTGCCGATGCGTTGGCGACGCCCGACCGCATCGACGACGTGTTCATCGATCGTCTGCTCACCCGCTTTGATGACCGCCTGTCGATCCTGGCGGCTCCGGCCACCCTCGACCGGACCTTCGATCTCGGCGAGATGGCGATCGAACCGATCGTCGACGTGGTCAGAACCAGCGTGCCGGCGGTCGTCGTCGACATTCCTCATCTGTGGACGTCCTGGGCAAAGCGCACGCTCCGCCAGCTCGACGAGGTGGTTATCGTCGCCGTGCCGGACCTGGCCTCGCTGCGCAATACCAAGAATGTCTGCGATTTTCTGAAGCAGACGCGGCCGAACGATGCCGCGCCGCGCCTCGTCATCAACATGGTCGGCATGCCGAAACGGCCCGAGATCAAGCCGGAAGACTTCGCCCGCGCGCTGGAATTGCCGATCCTGTCGGTGATCCCGTTCGAGCCGGGTCTGTTCGGCACCGCCGCCAACAACGGCCAGATGATCGCCGAGGTCGATCCCAAGCATCCAATCGGCGAGACGTTCCGCTCGATCGCTTCGATCGTCACCGGGCGGGCAGAGGTGCGGCGGCAGAAGAAACCGTCGACGCTGTCGTTCCTGTCGCGGCTGCGCGGCAAGGCGACCGGCTGAGATTTGGTGAGGTTTTTCGCAATCGGGTTTCCGTTTTGGAAACCCCGGATGCGGGATGGTCGAGCTGCGCGGGTCCGCCTGGGGCTCGCCGATGCGTTTGGTGAGAGCGGGTAGTGCCGCTCGACGAAATGGGGTGAAGGCCGGCCCAACGTTCAGCGCGACCGCCGACGCCGCGCCGGCAGGCCTGAGGAGAAGAGGAGTAGGCGCGTATGTTCGGCAAGCGAGGGTCGACAGCGACACAAGTCACCGGGCAGGCAGCGACGCTGGTGCCGGCAGCGGCCGTGCGTCCGGCGCCTGAAACGACCGATGCCCCCCTGCCGGTCAAGCCGGTCGCGCCGACACCGGTCTACAATCCGTCCGAACGGCCGCGCGGCACCGAATACTACGATATCAAGTCGTCGATCTTCTCCGCGCTCATCGACACCATCGACCTGTCCCAGCTGGCCCGGCTCGATCTGGAATCGGCACGGGAAGAGATCCGCGACGTCGTCAACGAGATCATCCAGCTGAAAAGCGTGGTGATGTCCATTTCCGAGCAGGAGGACCTGCTCGAGGACATCGTCAACGACGTGCTCGGCTACGGCCCGCTCGAACCGTTGCTCGCCCGAGACGACATCTCGGACATCATGGTCAATGGCTGCGACCGGACCTTCATCGAAGTTGGCGGCAAGGTGCAGCTGACGTCGGTGCGGTTTCGCGACAATCAGCAGCTGATGAACATCTGCCAGCGCATCGTCAGCCAGGTTGGCCGTCGCGTCGATGAATCCAGCCCGATCTGCGACGCGCGCTTGCCCGATGGCTCCCGCGTCAACGTCATCGCCCCCCCGCTCGCCATCGACGGACCGGCGCTCACCATTCGTAAGTTCAAGAAGGACAAGCTCACTCTCGACCAGTTGATGAAATTCGGCACGATCTCGCCGGAAGGCGCCACCGTGCTGCAGATCATCGGCCGGGTCAGGTGCAACGTCGTCGTTTCCGGCGGCACCGGCTCGGGCAAGACGACGCTCCTCAACTGCCTCACCCGCTATATCGATTCGACCGAACGCATCATCACCTGCGAAGACGCCGCCGAACTGCAGCTGCAGCAGCCGCATGTGGTGCGCCTTGAAACCCGCCCGCCCAATCTCGAAGGCGAGGGCCAGGTGAACATGCGCGATCTCGTCAAGAACTGCCTGCGCATGCGGCCCGAGCGCATCATCGTCGGCGAAGTGCGCGGACCGGAGGCCTTCGACCTGTTGCAGGCGATGAACACCGGCCACGACGGCTCGATGGGAACGCTGCACGCCAACAGCCCGCGCGAGGCGCTCGCCCGTATCGAATCGATGATCACCATGGGCGGCTATGCGCTGCCCTCCAAGACCATCCGCGAGATGATCGTCTCCTCCGTCGACGTCATCGTGCAGGCGGCGCGTCTCAGGGACGGTTCGCGCCGCATCACCCACATCACCGAGGTGATGGGCATGGAAGGCGACGTGATCATCACGCAGGACCTGTTCGTCTACGACGTCATCGGCGAGAACCCCGAAGGCAAGCTGATGGGACGCCACCGCTCGACCGGCATCGGACGGCCGCGCTTCTGGGAGCGGGCACGCTACTACAACGAGGAGAAGCGCCTCGCGGCAGCGCTCGACGCGGCTGCGGTGACGGACGCGGCATGAGAGCCAATGGGCTCCGGAGCTTTGGGCGATGTTCAACGACACCCTGACCATGCTGGCCATTGTCTGCCTGGTGATGTTTGCCGCCGGCAGTATCGCCTACGCTCTCCTGTTCGCGCGGGTGAACAATGAGGCGACGGTGGCCAAGCGGATTGGTGCCATCAGCGAGCGCCCGGCGGTCGCCAGCGAGCGTCGTGTTGCGGCCGAACAGGGCGCCCGCCGCAAGAGCATCCAGGACTCGCTGAAGGAGTTCGAGGCCAAGCAGAAGGCGATCGCCAAGCAGGTCAACAAGCCGCCGTTGACGCAGTTGTTGGAGCAGGCGGGCCTGCACTGGTCGAAGCGCAAGTTCTATGTCGTCTCGGCCTTGATCGGCGCCGCCTCGGGCGCCGCCGTACTGTTCATTTCCGGCAAGCCGTTCGTGGCGCTCGGCTTCCTCGTCATGGGCGGGCTCGGCCTGCCGCGCTGGTTGGTCAACTTCCTGCGCAAGCGGCGCATCTCCAAGTTCCTCGACGAACTGCCGAATGCCGTCGACATCATCGTGCGCGGCATCAAGTCGGGTCTGCCGCTCGCCGACTGCATGCGCATCATCGCTGCGGAGGCGAGCGAACCGGTCAAGACCGAGTTTCGGCTCATCAACGAGGCCCAGCAGATGGGGATGACCATCGGCGATGCGGTGATGAAGCTGCACGAGCGCGTCCCGGCGCAGGAGGCGAGCTTCTTCGGCATCGTCATTTCCATCCAGGCGAAGGCCGGCGGCAATCTGTCGGATGCGCTCGGCAACCTCTCCAAGGTGCTCCGCGATCGCAAGAAGATGAAAGCCAAGATCGTCGCTATGTCGATGGAGGCCAAGGCGTCTGCCAGCATTATCGGCGCTCTGCCGATCATCGTTACCGGTCTCGTCTACCTGACGAGCCCGAATTACGTGCTGATCCTGTTCACCACGAAGATGGGCAATGTGATTCTGATCGGCGGTCTTCTTTATATGTTCATCGGTATCCTGGTGATGCGCAAGATGATCAGTTTCGATATTTGATGGAGGTTGGATGAAAGCCTTTCTCGATCTCCTGTTGAATCCGCAGTTCCTGCTGGCGTCGCTGACCGCCATCGGCGTCGCCGCCACCATTCTGACGCTGGCGATGCCGGCGATGGACGGCGACAAGCTGAAGGCGCGCATGCGGGCCGTTGCCATCGAACGCGAGCAGATCCGCAGCCGCGAGCGGGCCCGACTGATGGCCGGTGCCGACAAGGTTCAATTGCGGCAGGCGGCGAAACCCTACATGCAGCAGCTCGTCGACCGCTTCGACCTGAAGAACGTTCTCTCCGACGAATCGACCGCCAATCGGCTGCGGATGGCCGGCCTGCGCGGCAACGCGCCGATGGTCGCGTTCCTGTTCGCCCGGTTCGTGTTGCCCTTCGTCCTGCTCGTGCTGGCGCTGTTCTATTTCTTCGTCATCGGCGTGATGGCCGACAAGCCGGTGGGCTTCCGCGTCATGCTGTCGGTCCTCGCCGCCGGCGTCGGCCTCTACCTGCCCAACCTCTATATTTCGAACGCCATCAGCAAGCGGCAGCTGTCGGTCCGCCGCGCCTGGCCGGATGCACTCGACCTCCTGCTGATCTGCGTCGAATCCGGCATGGCCGTCGAGCCGGCATTCCGCAAGGTGGCCGAGGAGATCGGTGCGCAGTCGACGGAGCTGGCCGAGGAAATGTCGCTGACGACGGCGGAGATGGCTTTCCTGCCCGAGCGTCGCAAGGCCTACGAGAACCTCGGCACGCGCACTGGCATCGACGGCGTGAAGAATGTGGTGACGGCGCTGATCCAGGCCGAACGCTACGGCACGCCGATCGGCACGGCTCTCAGGGTCCTGGCTCAGGAAAGCCGTGATTCACGCATGGCGGAGGCCGAAAAGAAGGCGGCCGCGCTGCCGCCGAAGCTGACCGTGCCGATGATCGTGTTCTTCTTGCCGGTGCTGTTCGTCGTCATCCTCGGTCCGGCCTTCATCCAGATCTTCAAGTGGGACTGAAGCTGACTTCCGCAGAACCGCTCCGGCAGATTCGATATCCATCATTGCGAGCGTGAGCAGAAGCAATCCAGAATCCCAAGAAGGGATTGCTTGTGCACACGCTCGCAATGACGGGTGAGAATTCTATGATCAATGGCCCTGATCGTTGATCGATCTCGCCTCAACTGATGTCATCAAGTCATGTCACGACTGACTTGATGACACCCCACTGGACGGATGCCTCAGCCGGAAGGGCCGTTGGTAAAGGAGACGAATGGATGCCGGGCGTTACCCATTCGTCTTCGGCTTGTCGACCTGCTTGATCTGCCGCCAGGTATTCTGCTGCGACAGCATGGACTTCAGGTAGGCGAGGTTGGCCGCGGCCTGATCCGGCGACATTTCCTGTCGCGCCACCTGGTCGGCTTCGGCGAATTTGCCCTCGAGGCCAAGCACGAGCGCCAGATTCTGCCGGATGCGGCTGTCGGCCCGTGGGCTCGCCACCGCGCGGCGCAGAAGCGCGTCCGCCTGCTGCAGATTGTTGGTGAGGAGGTAGGAGAGGGCGAGATTGTTGAGAAGCGTCGGTTCCTCCGGCGCGATCTTCAGGGCGGTGGAATAGGCACCGCGCGCCCCGGCCGAATCGCCCAACTGGTCGAGGATGGCGCCCTCGGCCGATAGGAGCCGCCAGTCCGGATTGGTCGGCGAATTGGCGGCACGGACCACTTTCAGCGCCTGATCGAAGTCGCCGTTTGAAGCGAGCGCCTTGCCGTAGGCCGACGCGATCGCCGTATCCTTCGGGTTTTTCAGCATCTGCTCCTGCAGGACCGCGACCGCCTGGGCCGACTGGTCGTTGGCGCGAAGCGCCTGTGCATAAGCGATGGCATTGTCGCGGTTTGGCGCCGACTTGTAGCGCGCGGCCCAGGCTTCCATGGTGGCCAGCGTCGAACCTGGCGTCGCCTGCGACACGCTGGCATTCAGCGACGGGTCGCCGCTGGTTCCCGATGGCGAGCGGGCGCAGGCGCCGAGCGTGAGCCCGGCGACGACCGTGCCGGCGAGCAGGAGCCGGGAGAGGGTGAAAACCGGGTCGGCGTTCAGTCTGGCCATGGAGATCTCCGTCAGCGTTCCGGCCGGGGCGGGGCCGGTTTCGATCGGGTCGCACGGACCCGAACCGAGGCCGGGGACGTGCCCGGCTTCGGCTCCATTGGTAGTTCGTTAACCCTAACGGATGGTTAAGCCGCCGATCCGGACGCCGTCTGCCCTGGACAGATGGACCTGAACCGCTACTCTGACGATGAGGGCATGGCGTGGACGTGATCCGCGGCCTTGAGAAGAACAACTCGCTCGAACAAAGAGATAGGATAAGATGCGCGTCCGAGCGGGCGCATCTTGCGCTGAAGTGCCTGTCCTGCCGTGGAGTCGAAAGTGTCCGATCCCTTCCTGCCGTCCGAATCCGATTGTCCCACCATTCCCGTCCACGCCGTGACGCCGGAGACCCTCGCCGCAAGTCTCGAGGCGCTCGGGGCTCCCGCCGCCGCCTTCGTCCGTGCCTCGGGCTTCAAGGCGAAGGTCGGCGAGCACATTGTCGTGCCGGGACCGGACGGGATCCAGGCGGTGCTGTTCGGCGTGCCGGCGTCGGAGCCGCAAGGCCTTGTCTTCGGCAAGCTGCCGAGCGTGCTGCCGGCGGGCGATTATCGCCTCGGTGAGGGCATTGCCGATCGCCGGCTGGCGGCGCTCGGCTGGGGGCTCGGCGCCTACAGGTTCTTCCGCTACAAGGCGGCGCCGGATGGCGCACGCCTGCGGCTGGACGCAGACACTAACCGAGCCGGCCTCGAGCGGCTGGTTGGGGCAGTGACGCTCGCCCGCGACCTCGTCAACACGCCGGCGAACGACCTCGGCCCCGCCGAACTGGCGTCCGCCGTGCGCGCCGCCCTCGAGCCGGACGGGGCGACGGTGACCGAGACCGTCGGCGCCGACTTGCTGCCCGGCTTTCCGCTGATCCACGCCGTCGGCACCGGCTCGGAGCGGGCGCCACGCCTGATCGAGGCGACGTGGGGGAATGCTGGCGACCCGAAAGTGACTCTTGTCGGCAAGGGTGTCGTCTTTGACACCGGCGGGCTCGATATCAAGTCCGATACCGGCATGCTCCTGATGAAGAAGGACATGGGCGGGGCGGCGAACGTGCTGGCGCTGGCCAAGTTGATCATCGGCGCTGGGTTGCCGGTCCGCCTCAGGGTGTTGATCCCGGCAGTGGAGAACGCCATTTCCGGACGCGCCTTCCGACCTTCGGACATCTATCCGAGCCGCAAGGGCATCACCGTCGAGATCGGCAATACCGATGCGGAAGGCCGACTGGTGCTGGCTGACGCCTTGGCATTCGCCGACGAGGAAGCGCCCGACCTCCTCATCGACATGGCGACGCTGACGGGCGCCGCCCGCGTCGCGCTCGGCCCCGATCTGCCGCCCTTCTACAGCCGGGATGACGCCTTGGCCGCGCGGCTGCAGGCGCTCGCCCTCGCCCTCGCCGATCCCCTGTGGCGCATGCCGCTGTGGGCTCCTTACGAGGCGATGCTCGACTCGAAGGTCGCCGACGTGAACAACACCGCCTCCGGCGGCTTTGCCGGTTCGATCACCGCGGCGTTGTTCCTGTCGAAATTCGTCGAGAAGGCGAAGGCCTGGGTGCATCTCGACATCTACGCCTGGAACCCTTCGGCTAAGCCCGGCCGGCCGGAGGGCGGCGAGGCGCAGGGCATCCGCGCGCTATTCGACCTCATCGCCGAGCGCTTCGGCGGGGCGGACTGAGGCGTAGTCGCGGGGTGGCTCGGAATAGTCCACCTGCGTCAGGTACAGCCCCCATGGTGGCGCGACCGGTCCGCAACGGGACCGGTCCGCGGCCGCAAGCGCCTCGCCGACATCCGCCGGCACCCATTTGCCGCGCCCGACCCGTTCGAGCGTGCCGACCATCGAGCGTACCTGATTGTGCAGGAATGAGCGTGCCGAGGCGCGGATCTCGATCAGGTCGCCGGCCCGTGTCGCCTCCAGCCGGTCGAGGGTCTTCACTGGCGAGCGCGACTGACAATGCGCCGAGCGGAAGGTGGTGAAATCGTGCCGGCCGAGGAGGAATTGCGCCGCCACGTTCATCGCTTCGACGTCGAGCCGCTCGCGGCTGTGCCAGGCGCGCGCACGCTCGAGCGACAGCGGGGCCCGCCGGTCGATGATGCGGTAGAGATAGTGCCGGCCAATGGCCGAGAAGCGGGCATCGAAACGGGCGTCGACCTGCGTTGCTTCGAGGATTGTCACCGGCTGCGGCCTGAGGTGGGCGTTCAGCCCGTCGCGCACGACCGTCTCCCGCCAATCGCGGTCAAGATCCAGATGCGCCACCTGTCCGGTCGCATGCACGCCGGCGTCGGTGCGCCCAGCCCCCTTCAGCGTGATCGTCTCGCCGGTGAGCCGCAACACGGCCTGCTCGATCGCGCCCTGCACCGATGAGAAGCCCGCCTGGCGCTGCCAACCTGAAAACGGCGTGCCGTCGTATTCGATGAGGAGCCTGTAGCGGTACATGACGCGTTCTGTCCGTTGCGGCCGTTACGGCAGTCGGGTGCCGGGTGCGATGGCCGCGCCGCGCTGGAAAGCGATCCCGTCGAGCGTCCGGCCGCCGGCCTTCTGCAGTTCGGTGAGGCGGATCGCGCCCTCGCCGCAGGCGATCGTCAGGCGCTCGTCGAGGATGGTGCCGGCCGGCCCGGACCCCGCTGCGATCTCCGTGCGAAAGATCTTCACCCGCTCGAGCCGCTTGCCCAGGGGCATCTCGCACCAGGCGCCGGGGAAGGGGGAGAGCCCGCGGATCCGGTTGTGCACCTCGGTGGCCTGTAGTGACCAGTCGATTCGCGTCTCGGCTTTGTCGATCTTCCTGGCGTAGGTCGCGCCCTCGGCGGGTTGGGCTGCAAAGGTAAGCTCGCCTTTCTCCAGCTTGTCGAGTGCGTCCACCATCAGGGCCGCGCCGATGCCGGACAGGCGTCCACGCAAATCGCCGGCGGTTTCGTCGGGTCCGATCGTCACTCGGCCTGACAAGGCGACCGGGCCGGTGTCGAGCCCTTCCTCCATGCTCATCACCTCGATGCCGGTCTCGGCATCGCCCGCCATCACCGCTCGTTCGATCGGCGCAGCACCGCGCCAGCGCGGCAGGATCGAGCCGTGCAGATTGAGGCAGCCGAGCCGCGGCGCGTCCAGAATCGGCTTCGGCAGGATCAGCCCGTAGGCGACGACGACCGCGACGTCGGCGGCAAGCGCGGCAAAGTCGGCCTGTTCCGCCTCGTTCCTGAGGCTCTTCGGTGTGCGGACGGCCAACCCCATCGCCTCGGCGCGGGCGTTGACCGGCGAGGGCGTCAAGTCCAGCCCGCGTCCGGCCGGCTTCGGCGGCTGCGAATAGACAGCGACGATCCTGTGTCCGGCAGCCTTAATGGCCTCGAGTGTCGGCACCGAAAAGGCGGGGCTGCCCATGAAGACGATCGTAAGGTTCATCACTCTCTTTCGCCGGCCGCTCCGAAGCCGCGGCCGGTCAGGCGACGGACTTGGCGCGCTTGATGAATTTCTTCATCACCCGCTCGCGCTTCAGTCGCGAGATGTAATCGATGAAGAGGACGCCGTTCAGATGGTCGATCTCATGCTGCAGACAGGTGGAGAGGAGCCCCTCGGCGACGATCTCCTGCTCGGAACCGTCGTGGTCGACGTATTCGACCCTGACCCGCGCCGGCCGCTCGACATCCTCGTAGTATTCGGGGATCGACAGGCAGCCTTCCTGGTAGGTCGAGACCTCTTCCGAGGCCCAGACCACCTTCGGGTTGATGAAGAAATACGGCTGCTTGGGTTCGCCCTCGCGCGTAATGTCGATCACCAGCATGCGCTTCATCACGCCGACCTGCGGCGCGGCGAGCCCGATGCCCGGTGCGGCATACATCGTCTCCAGCATGTCGTCGAGCGTACGTCTGACCGCGCCGTCAACCTTGGTGACGGGCTCGCACACCTGCCGCAGGCGGCGGTCGGGGATGAGAATGACGTCGAGTTTGGACATGGGTAGGGCCGGCCTCGGACATTAACGTTCGGCGAAACGGATTTGGTCTATTCTCTTGGACATGTATGAGACGGTTTTCAAGATGCTCAGCTCGGATATTGCCCTCGGCATAGCCGTTGGTCTCATCGTTGCGGCGCTTTTTCTGGCGCTCGGCCGCGCCGTGCGGCGCCGTGGCGCAGCGGCCGATGCCGAAGACATCCGCGATATCGACCACCGTCTCGCCGATCTCGCCCGCATGCAGGAGGACATCTCCATCCGCATGCAGACCATGGCCGGCGTCATCGGCTCGCGCCAGTCGGATTTCGCCCGCCACGTCGCCGACCGGCTCGACGGCCTCACCCGCCACATCGGCTCCGCCATGGTCGATGGGCGCGAGGCAACGCACGCCGAACTCGGCAAACTCAACGAGCGGCTCGCCGTCATCGACCGCGCCCAGCGCGGGATCGCCGATCTCTCCGGCCATATGGAAGATATCCGTGCCATCTTCTCCAACAAACAGGCGCGCGGCGCCTTCGGCCAGGGCTCGATGGAGGCGATTGTCGCCGACTGCCTCCCCGTCGGGTCCTATCGCTTCCAGCCGACGCTTTCGGGTGGCGCACGCCCGGATTGCCTGATCGAGATCCCGGGTGGTCCACCCTTAGCGATCGACGCCAAGTTTCCGCTCGAAAGTTCGACGGCAATCGACACGGCTGAGACTATGGAGGAGGAGAACCGCGCTCGCGGTCTGTTCCGCCGAGACATGCTCAAACACATCATCGACGTGCGCGACAAATACCTGGTGCCCGGCGAGACGCAGGATATGGCGCTGTTGTTTGTGCCGGCCGAATCGGTGTTCGCCCGGCTCTACGAGGAATTCGACGATCTCGTGCAGAAGGCGCACCGGGCCCGCGTCATCATCGTTTCGCCGACGCTGTTGGTGCTGGCGATCCAGGTGATTCGCTCGCTCAACCGCGATCGGCGGATCGAGGCGGCGGCACGCGAAATCCGCACAGAAGTCGGCCATCTCGTCGCCGACGTCGAGGCTTTGCGCGAGCGGGTCGCAAAGCTCCTCTCCCACCATGATCAGGCGCGCCGCGACCTCGACCAGATCGTCTCGGCCACCGATCGGATCTCTCGTCGCGGCGAACGCATCGGCGAGGTCGAGATGGACGAGGCCGTCGGCCGGGCCGGGTGAGGCACAGGGGTGACATTTGCCGTGCCGCCGGCCAATCTGCGCCCATCCGACGTGTCACCCGGCCGGATTCGCGCCGCCCGCCTGAAAGGATCCTCGATGTCGCTCCTCGTCGCTGTGACCGGCTGGCAGCCGGACATGTGGCTCGATCATTTCGGACGCAGCGCCCGCGGCCTGACCGTCGTCGACGCGCGGGCGCCGTATGATCCGGCCGAGGTGCGCTATGCCGCGGTGTGGAAGCCGAAGCCGGGCCTGCTCGCCGGCCTCGTCCATCTCGAGGCGATCTTCAACCTCGGCGCTGGCGTCGATGCGCTCATCGCCGATGCGACGCTGCCCGCTGTGCCGGTCGTCCGCGTCGTCGATCCCGATCTCACCCGGCGCATGACCGAATATGTCGTCTGGCAGGTGCTGCATCACCATCGTGCCGGCTTCCATTTCCACAGTGCGCAAAGCGAACGGCGCTGGCGACCGCTCGCCGACCAACCGGCAGCCGGCGACGTCCGTATCGGCATCATGGGGCTCGGCGTGCTCGGTCGCGACGCGGCCAGCGCGCTGCGACGCCTCGGATTTGACGTCGCCGGCTGGAGCCGCAGGGGTGATGCGGCGTCGGATGTGCCGGTCTTTGCCGGAGCGGCCGGGCTCGACGCCTTTCTCGCCCGCACCGATATCCTGGTCGTGCTGCTGCCGCTGACGCCGGAGACACGCGGCATCCTCAACGCCGGGCTGTTTGCCAGGCTCGCCCGCGACGGCCGGCTCGGCGGCCCGGTGCTGATCAATGCCGGGCGCGGCGGGTTGCAGGTCGAGACCGACATCATCGCCGCCCTCGCCGATGGCACCCTCCTCGGCGCCAGCCTCGACGTGTTCGAAGCCGAGCCGCTCTCTTCCGACAGCCCGTTGTGGGCGGCGCCGAATGTCGTCATCACCCCGCACGCGGCGGCCGATTCCGATCCGCGCCGGCTCTGCGGCTATGTCCTCGACCAGATCGAGCGGCATCGCGCCGGGCTCGCTCTCGACAATGTCGTCGATCGAATGACGGGGTATTGAGCTCCTCAGGCTGAAGGGCCTTACCCGACCCGCTTCACTGACCTCAACGGGCTCCCCGCCGCAGTGATCCGGGCAAGCGCGGCGTCGCGGCCTTCAATGGCAACGGCCATTTGGTGGGCGTTGGCGTGCAGGATGGTGTCGGCGTCGCGCACGAAGGCGACATGGCCGGGCCAGCACAGGATATCGCCGCGCCGCCACTGCGCGGGATCGAGCGAGACGGCGTCGCCGAGGTTCGCCTCCTGCAGATCGGAATCGCGTGGGCAGCGGATGCCGGCAGCGGCCAGCGCGGTCTGGACGAGGCCGGAACAGTCGATGCCGAAGCTCGACTTGCCGCCCCACAGGTACGGCGTGCCGAGGAAACGCTCGGCGACCGCCACCGGATCCGCTTCGCGAAAGCCGATGTCGCGCACATGCGCCATGACCACTGCGCTGCCGGAATCGAGGATGCCGAAGCGGCGACCCTTTTCCTCCACCTCGCGCACGATGTTCAGCTCTGCGCCGAGCGAGGCCCAGGTGACCGGCGGCTCCTTGATCGAGGGAGCGGGGAAGATGAAGGTCCTGAGCGCGGTGACGACATGGGTGGCGATCCGGCGCGGGGTCTTCAGGAGGGCGCCGCCCGGAGCGTAGCCGACGTAGCCGTCATGGGCGAGCTGCACCCAGGCCCAGCCGTCCTCGTCCTCGTCATAGATGGTCAGTTCCTCACCGTAGAGAGCCTCGGTGTCGAGGGTGGCGTCGGGGCGCGGCGCGACACGCAGCGGCGCCAGGGCCTCGACCACACGCGCGGCGACGCCTTCGGCATAGTCTGCGGCCTCGATGATGCCCTTCAGATGGGCGGCGGCGAGGTCGGGACGGGCGGGGGTGAGGCGGCGATCGAAGGACGGCATGGCGGAAGCCCACTCGAGGTCAGAACAGCAGCATGGTGGCGCCTTTGGCGATGACGAGCGCCAGGAGAAAATCCATCAGCGACAGGCCGATGGCAATCGACTTCGCAGCGCCGAGGACGACGCGCGCGACGCTGTAACCGGCCAGCAGCACAACGACCTCGAAGGAGAGCACCACGAGACCGATGACGTCGAGCGGCAGCCATTCGGCATAGGTGAAGGCATTCAAGAGATAGATCGGAAAGGACAGGAAGAACGTCAGCCAGTTGCGGATCGTCACATAGGGGGCAAAGCGCTCCGACAGGCCCATCGGCCGGGCGGCGGCGGCAACGAGCAGCGGAAAAGCGGTAAAGGTGACGAGCGAGGTGAGACCGGCGACGATGAAGACCCAGATCGCCGCGCCGAGCCCCGCATCGGCGGCGCTGCCGTCATAGCCGGCGAAGTGGCCGACCGTGGCATCGACCGCGTCGCAGACGGCGATGATGCCGGCGAGCCGGAACGACCCCCAGAAGCCGTCGGCCGTCAGGTCGAAGTGCCGCATCGCCGACTGGTCGCCGAAGGCGATGCGCCAGCAGCCGGCAAGGGCTTCCTCGATGTCGGAAAACGCGATCATGGCGCGAAATACCGCTCGAGGAAGCGCCGATAGATGCGCTTGAGGTCGAGGAGATCGGCGACCGCGACGCGCTCGTTCGCCTGATGCATCGTCTTGCCGACGAGACCGAATTCAACGACCGGGCAGTAGTCCTTGATGAAGCGTGCGTCCGACGTGCCGCCACCGGTCGACAGCTCGGCCGTCCGGCCGGTGACGTCGCGGATGGCGGCCGACAGCATGTCGATCAACCGGGCATCGTGGGTCAGGAAGGAATCGCTCGAAGTCGGCTCGAAGCCGAGCGACCACGGGACCTCGTTGCCGGCGGCCCGTGCCAGCGTCTCGTTCAGCCACGCTGCGAGCGAACTCTGTGTCCACTGGTCGTTGAAGCGGATGTTGAAGCGCGCCTTGGCCTCGGCGGGAATGACGTTCCAGGTGGGGTTGCCGACGTCGAAGGAGACGAATTCGAGGTTCGACGGCTGGAACCGCTCGTTGCCGGCATCGAGTGGCGCGGATGCGACAGCGGCCACCAGCCGGGCAAGGCCGGGGATCGGATTTTCGGCCAGATGCGGATAGGCGACGTGGCCCTGGCGGCCGGCGACGGTGATCGTGCCGGAGAGCGAGCCGCGCCGGCCGACCTTGATCGCTTCGCCCAATGCGCTGGGGTTGGTCGGCTCGCCGACGATGGCCGCATCGAAACGCTCGCCGCGGGCCGCAGCCCACTGCAACAGTTTCACCGTGCCGTTGATCGACGGGCCTTCCTCGTCGCCGGTGATGAGGAACGAGATCGTCCCGCGCTCGAGCCCGGCCTCGGCGAGATGGTCGAGTGCGGCGGCGGCGAAGGCGGCGATGCCGCCCTTCATGTCGGCGGCGCCGCGCCCGAAGATCTCGCCGTCGACGACGGCGCCCGAGAACGGATCGTGCCGCCACAGCGCCGCGTCGCCGGGGGGAACGACGTCGGTATGCCCGGCAAACGTCAGGTGCGGGGCGCCGCGGCCGATCCTGGCGAAGAGGTTGGCGACGTCGGGCGTGCCCGGTTCGGAAAACGTGACGATTTCGGTCGCAAACCCGGTCTCTCCCAACAGGCGCGCCAGATACTGCAGCGCACCGCCCTCCTCGGGCGTCACCGAGGGGCAGGCGATCAGGCTGGCGAGGATCTGGACGGGATCGGCCGTCGGGCCGTTTGAAGACGTCATGGTATCGGTGTAGCCGCCCGCGCCGCTGCCGGTCAACCGTGTCGCGGGCGGAGCCCGGTTCAGCCGGCCTCGGCCGGCGAAACGGTCACATCGGCGATCATGATCTTCTGCCAGATCTTCTGGGAAATCGTGCCGGCCAGCGTCTCGATGTCGTTGACCGCAGCAGCGACGACCGCATCCTCGGTCGAAACGGCGACGAGCGCGGCGAGCTTGGCGGCGAGCGACAGCATTTCCGAGCAGTAATCGAGATAGCGGGTCAGTTCGAAGGGCGAGAGATCGCGCGGCGGCGAGGCGGGCGTCATCAGATGCGTCTGGCCGGCCATGCCGGGATCCTTGGTCAACTGATGCATGTCGATGATATGCACCATCGCGCGGATCGGGTTGAGCGCGGCGCTGGCACGCGCCCGCACGATCCGGGTCTCGATCGACATCAGCGAGAAGATCGCGGCGCCGGCGAGCACGGCGAGGTTGAAGAAGGCATCGACGCTCTGGACGAGCGAGAACAGGCTGCGGGTGCCCGGATCGAAGTCGAGTTTGGCCGCCAGATAGACGAACACGACAAGGCCGGCGACGACGATCAGGGCGACGATGATCCTCAGCGTCCAGTTGGGCCGGCCGAGACGTTCGGCGCGTCTGGCGCTGGCGCGGCCGAGGGCGGCAAGTTCGCCGCAGACCTTCAGCAACTCCGAATCCGGGAAACGCGCCGCGATGCGGGCTCCGAGGCGCTCGATGGTGGCGATGATGAGATCGGGATCGAGGCGTCTGTACATCGCGCGCTTCCAGCTAGAGCGTGTTCGGCTCAAGTTGACCGGACCTGAGCGGCAAGAATACGCTCAAACGATTGAATCTGCGTAATGTCCCGTCGACCAGATGGGTTCGATCCGGTTGGAAGCATGCGGCAGGGCTCGATCGCCGGTGGCGCTTCGCCCGATCCTTCCTTGGCGCAAGCCGCCGGGTGATGCAATCGTCAAGACCGGATGCAACCCGAGTTGCCGTCCGCAACCGGCCGCAGGACGTCGATCGGAACCACAATCACCCCGCCGACCCGACCGCGCCAGGGCAGCGGGCTGCGGGAATTGCGGATTCCCCTAGCCTTTGCCGGCGAACTCGTGCATAAGCACCCCTCACCGATCTCGATCGGCTCACAACCCGGCTGGACGACATCCCGGCCGGGCCATAGTTGTTGAAAAAGGAGCACCCGATGTCGATCACGCAAGCGCGTAAGCAGGAAGTCATCGCCAAGTTCGCCAAGGGCAAGGGTGACACCGGTTCGCCGGAAGTCCAGATCGCCATTCTGTCCGAGCGCATCTCCAATCTGACCGAGCACTTCAAGAGCCACGCCAAGGATAATCATTCCCGCCGCGGGCTTCTCAAGATGGTCAGCCAGCGCCGCAGCTTGCTTGATTACCTGAAGAAGAAGGACGAAGCGCGCTATCGCGCTGTCGTGGAGCAGCTCGGCCTGCGCCGCTGATCCCCTCGACCCAAGTCCGGCGGCAGGCAGCCGTGCGCCGCCTTGCCGCCGCTGTTCAGTGAATCCCTTCGAGGCCCGAGGGGCCCCGGCCGTGGTCACGACGACCCGGCACGGACCTGACGGCCTCACCGGCTGCCCGCCCGAGCCCGCCGCGATGATCGCGGCAGTCGGGCAGGCGGCCCGACACCTGTTCCGGCAGCCGTTTGCCATGGCAGGATCGCCGGTCTCTTTTCCCGCGGCGTGCCGCAGCGTCGTAGCGCGCAGGGTGAAGAGAGGCTCGCCGTCTTGCTCATGGCTCCTAGCCGGAACTCCATGACGCAAGGACCCGAAAGACATGTTCGACATTCATCGCGAAGTCATTGAATGGGGCGGCCGCCGCCTCGTGCTCGAAACCGGCAAGTTCGCCCGTCAGGCCGACGGCGCGGTTCTGGCCACCTATGGCGAAACCACGGTTCTCGCCACCGTCGTCTCTATGAAGGAGCCGAAACCGGGCCAGGACTTCTTCCCCCTGACCGTGAACTATCAGGAAAAGGCCTTCGCGGCCGGCAAGATCCCTGGTGGCTACTTCAAGCGTGAAGGCCGCCCGAGCGAGAACGAGACGCTCGTCTCCCGCCTGATCGACCGCCCGATCCGCCCGCTGTTCGCCGAGGGCTACAAGTGCGACACCCAGATTGTCGCCACGGTCCTCAGCCACGACCTTGAGAACGACCCCGACATCGTCGCCTTGATCGCCTCTTCGGCTGCGCTGACGCTGTCCGGCGTGCCCTTCATGGGCCCGGTCGGTGCCGCCCGTGTCGGCTATATCGAGGGTGAATACAAGCTCAACCCGGCCGTCGACGAGTTGGAGGAATCCAAGCTCGACCTCGTCGTCGCCGGCACGGCCGACGCCGTCCTGATGGTTGAATCGGAAGCCCAGGAGCTGTCCGAAGAGATCATGCTCGGCGCCGTCGTGTTCGGCAAGGACGGCTTCCAGCCGGTGATCGAGGCGATCATCCGGTTGGCAGAAAAGGCCGCCAAGGAGCCGCGTGACTATGCGCCCGCCGATCTCTCCGAGATCGAGAAGGCCGTGCTCGAAGTGGCCGAAGCTGATCTGCGCGCCGCCTACAAGATCACGGCCAAGCAGGAGCGCTACGCCGCCGTCGACGCCGTGAAGGCCAAGGTCATGGGCGCTCTCGCGCCGGCCGACGGCGAGGCCAAGTTCGATAAGGACAAGCTGGCGATCGTCTTCAAGGAAGTCCAGGCCAAGATCGTGCGCTGGAACATCCTCGATAGCGGCATCCGCATCGACGGCCGCGACGTCCGCACGGTGCGCCCGATCCAATCGGAAGTCGGCATTCTGCCGCGCACCCACGGCTCGGCGCTGTTCACCCGCGGCGAGACGCAGGCCCTGGTGGTCGCGACCCTCGGCACCGGCGAGGACGAGCAGTTCGTCGACTCGCTTGAGGGCACCTACAAGGAGACGTTCCTCCTTCACTATAACTTCCCTCCCTATTCGGTCGGCGAAACCGGCCGCATGGGCTCTCCCGGCCGCCGCGAGATCGGCCACGGCAAGCTCGCCTGGCGCGCCGTGCATCCGATGCTGCCGCCGCACCATGAGTTCCCCTACACGCTGCGCGTCGTCTCCGAGATCACCGAATCGAACGGCTCGTCGTCGATGGCGACCGTCTGCGGTTCATCGCTTGCATTGATGGATGCCGGCGTGCCGTTGAAGCGCCCGGTGGCCGGCATCGCCATGGGCCTGATCCTGGAAGGCGAGCGCTACGCCGTGTTGTCCGACATCCTCGGCGACGAGGATCACCTTGGCGACATGGACTTCAAGGTGGCTGGCACCGAATACGGTGTGACCTCCCTGCAGATGGACATCAAGATCCAGGGCATCACCGAGGAGATCATGAAGGTCGCCCTCGATCAGGCCAAGGGCGGCCGTCTGCACATTCTGGGCGAAATGGCCAAGGCCATCACCACGGCCCGTGCGGAAGTCGGCGAACATGCCCCGCGCATCGAAACCATGAAGATCCCGACCGACAAGATCCGGGAAGTGATCGGCACGGGTGGCAAGGTGATCCGCGAGATCGTCGAGAAGACCGGCGCCAAGGTCGATATCTCCGATGACGGCACGGTGAAGATCTCGTCGGCCGATCAGAAGAAGATCAAGGCTGCTGTCAACTGGATCAAGTCGATCGCCGCCGAGCCGGAAGTCGGCCAGATCTATGAGGGCACGGTCGTCAAGTGCATGGAGTTTGGCGCCTTCGTCAACTTCTTCGGCTCCCGCGACGGTCTGGTCCACATCTCGCAGCTGGCTCCCAAGAAGGTCGGCAAAGTCACCGACGTCGTCAAGGAAGGCGACAAAGTGTGGGTGAAGCTGTTGGGCTTCGATGAGCGCGGCAAGGTCCGTCTGTCGATGAAGATCATCGACCAGACGACCGGCGAAGAGATCAAGCAGGACCCGGAGCAGGCCCAGCAGCCGGCCTGATCCGCCTGTTTCCGGCCGCTCTCTGCGTTCGAGTGCGGCCGGCCAGTGGAGCGAATTTGACATTCGAGCCCGCGGCAAGTGGGCAGCAAATGTCGCACTCGCAGAACCACTGGTCCGACCAGTCACCGGATAGTTCCGGCCGGCCCGTTCGCTTATCGTCCGGGCCGGCCGCTGCATTTTGGAAGGCCGGGCAAGGCGTGACCTGCGACCTACCCTTGTCCGCGACGGAAGACGGTCCATCTCGACGAGTGGCGGCGCGCCATGCCGCGGCCGGCGTCGCTATCGTCACCCTTGTCGGTGCGCCTGTCGTCTCCCTTGCCGGCGCCCAAGCATCTGGAACGGCATCATGCACCTCCTGATTTTTGGTCTCGGTTATTCGGCGCGCTATTCCCTTGAGTTTCTCGGGCCGCACGTCGATTCCGTCGCCGCGACGACGCGCTCGGAAGAGAAAGCCGTGCGCATGGAGGAGAAGGGCATCGTTCCCATTCTCTTCGATGGCGAGGAGAAGAGCGAGCCAGTCGTGGAGGCTCTCGGCGTCGCCACGCACATCCTCGTCTCGGCCGCGCCGGACGACGAGGGCGATCCGGTGCTGCGCCTGCACGGCGAAGACATCGCCCGCGCGGCCTCGGGCGGACAGCTGAAATGGATCGGCTATTTCTCCACTGTCGGCGTCTATGGCGACACCGGCGGTGAATGGGTCGACGAGACCGCGGTCTGCCATCCCACGTCAGAGCGCTCGAAGTGGCGGCTTGGCGCCGAAGACGGCTGGCGGGCAGTCGGACAGCAGGCCGAGGTTCCGACCGCCATTCTCCGCCTTGCCGGCATCTATGGCCCGGGCCGCAACCATTTCGTCACCCTCGAAGCCGGCACGGCGCGCCGCGTCATCAAGCCCGGCCAGGTGTTCAACCGCATCCATGTCGACGATATCGCCAGCGTGGTCGAACGGGCGGCCGTGACCGGGGCAAGCGGCACGTTCAATGTCACCGATGACGAGCCCGCAGCGTCGGAAGCGGCCATCGCCTATGCGGCGGAATTGATGGGCGTGCCGGTGCCGGAGGGGATTCCCTTCGACGAAGCCGAGTTGAGCCCGATGGCGAAGAGCTTCTATGCCGACAACAAACGCATCCGCAATGCGCGCATCAAGTCCGATCTTGACATCGAACTGGCATTTCCGAGCTACCGCGAGGGCCTGAAGGCGCTGTGGCAGGACGAGGCGTGGCGTGGCGATGCCGACGATCGCGACGAGGCGAGCCCGAAGTTCAAGCGGGGGTGAGGTGTGGTGCCGGCCTCTGGCCGGCACCAGACGGTCCACAGGACCTTTTTTAGCAAACAACCTGCCCCGCTACAGCGACGCGCCCCGACGCGGCGATGTCTTCTCACCCGCCTTTGGTCGAACCGTGGTTTGCCGGCCGCGCTGCGGGCCTGCGAGGTCCCG
>JARLIT010000337.1 GCA_031291575.1 Ancalomicrobiaceae bacterium | reverse complement strand
GGCGGCCAAAGCTCTGACCTCGAAATAGGGATGATCGAGGTAGCGCTCGGCTTCTAGCGGATTGGCGGCGAAGAACCGATAGATCCGCTTTCCGCGCCGATCCTTGACGCAGGTGCGGCCGAGATCGCACAGGCCCTTGGCACGGCTTTCCTCGTGCGGGCAATCGGTGCAGCTCACCGGATTGCCCAGCCAGTCGGTCGGCGCGTCGTCGTCTTCCCGCGCGGCTTGCATGGCTATCGTCCAGTCAGGCGGCCGCCTTGATGCAGGTATTCGGCACCGGGCAGACGGCGTTGCACTGCTGGGTATCGAACGATCCCTCGCACTCCGTGCATTTCTTCGCGTCGATGACGTAGGTATCGCCCTTGAACTTGATCGCCCCCGAGGGGCACTCGAACTCGCAGGCGCCGCAGACGGTGCACTGGGAAACGACAATCTTGAACGCCATGGTCTTGTCTCCGTCGTTGAAAGGCTGTCCGTTCTTGGAGCGGCGGGGATGCCCGAGCCTGACGGTTCGGGCAGATGGAGTGCGTCAGGCGACGGCTGCTTCGAGTTCCACGCCGAAGGTCTCCGCATATTCGCGGCCGATGGCCGCCTCGATGTAGTCGAAGGCATAGGCGTCGGTGGCGCGGATGCCGGCCTCTTTCAGCATGTCCTCCGGACAGCCACCGATCTTGGAACACAACACCAGGTTGATGCCATCGAGCATCTCGATGATGCCCTCCAAGCTGGCGTCCTCGCCGAAACCGCCCATGCAGTAGTTTTCGACCTTGCGGTGACCGACAAATTGAATGCCTTTCGGCGTCGCCTCGTAGACCTGGAATTCCTTGGCATGGCCGAAATGCTCGTTGATGCGGCCGCCGCCCTTGGTGGCGACTGCGACCAGCAGCGAGCCGCCGCCGGACTCCTGGGCGATCGACTTGATGGTATCGACCGCGTCCGACTTGGCGGAGAGCTGGTCGCCGCGCTCGCGCGCCACGACCTCGCGATAGGCCTCGCGCTTCGACGGATCGTAGGAGACTTCCTCCGGGATCTGTTGAAGCGTGAATTCCTGCCCGCGGTCCTCGCCCAGAAGCCCGACGGCGTCGGCGCGGCACTGGCGGCAATGCCGCATCAGCTTGGCGCCGCCCTCGAGCTGGTCCTGCAGCGCCTTCAATTCCATCGGCTTCGGGCCGCGCTGGCCGGTCAAGCCATAATGCGTGCCGTGCTCGGCGGCCGAGATCAGCGGCATGATGTTGTGCAGGAAGGCGCCGCGCTGTTTCACCCATTTGTTGACTTCGAGGAGATGCTCGTCGTTGATGCCAGGGATCATCACCGAGTTGATCTTGGTGAGGATGCCGCGCTGGGTGAGCATTTCCAGGCCGAGCATTTGCCGCTCGTGCAGGATTTTCGAGGCCTCGACGCCCGTCCAGCGCCGGTTCTGATAGAAGATCCACGGATAGATTTTCGCGCCGATCTCGGGATCGACCATGTTGATGGTGATGGTGACGTGGTCGACGTTCATCTCCATCAGCTCGTCGACATGGTCGGGCAGTGCCAGGCCATTGGTCGACAGGCATAATTTGATGTCGGGGATGTCCTTGACGATGGCATCGAACGTCGCCTTGGTCTTCTTCCAGTCGTAGCAACTGTCACCCGGGCCGGCGATGCCGAGGACCGACAGCTGTGGCACCTCGTTGGCGACCGCGATAATCTTCCTGACCGCCTGATCGGGGGTGAGCTTCTCCGAGACGACGCCCGGCCGGCTCTCGTTGGCGCAATCGTACTTACGGTTGCAGTAGTTGCACTGGATGTTGCAGGCCGGCGCCACCGCCACATGCATGCGGGCGAAATAGTGGTGCGCCTCTTCCGAGTAGCACGGGTGGTCCTTGACCTTGTCCCAGATCGCCGCATCCATGTCGTCCGGCTTGGCGGAGGATCCACAGGAGGACGTCGAGCAGCCACCGGATTGCGCGGTCCTGGTCAGAGCATCGAAGTCGATCGGCTCAATGAGACTGTCGAGCGTGATCAGCGGCTGGTTCATCGCATTCACTCCCCTCGAATGAGTTGCAGGGAGGAGAGAGCAAGCGCTGTGCCAGAAATATACTCATGTTAAATCAGCGTGTTGACGTGTTTGTCGGGGTTCTGACGCGGGTTTCCGACAGGCGGATGTCGGGATGGTGACAGGGGCGCGCTAGATGCGCATCCGTCCCGATCGCCGCTCGCAATGACGGAATGCAGTCAGTCCTCGCTATCCGCCGCCCAGTATTCCGCCGCGCCCTCCGGCAATGTCGCCAGCAGCCGCTCGAACGCCGCCGCGTCGACATGGGCGCGCAGCGCCCGGGCGACGGCGGCAATGGCGTTGTCGGGGGCGAAATTGTGGTTCTGGCGAAACGCCCGCACTTCTGTCGCGAGCGCGGAGCGGTCGGCGAACGGGACGGGCGGAGCCTCGATGTCCCAGTCGGCAACGAAGATGGCGCGCAGGATCGGCGGCAGTCCGCCGGCAAAGCCGATGGCGTCTTTCAGCGGCAGCCGGCGGCGGAAGGTCTTCAACACCGCTTCGACCATCGTGTAGGTCTGATTGCGAGTGCTAAGGTCGGCGTGGTCGCGTGCCTCGGCCAGGAACCGTTCGAAATCGTCGGAGGCGTGCTGCAGTTCCATCGGCATGGGCATCGGCTCGTCCCCCATGCACCAGTCTACCCAGGGCTCGATGGCGACGGCAACCGACACGACTGCCCCAAAACGACTGCACCGCCCTGCGAGGGCAGGGCGGTGCATACGAGTCGGCGGCAGGAGACGGGCCGCTGGCTCAGAACCGTTTCATCTCGATGTTGTACTTCTTCAAGGCGTAGCCGATCTGGCGCGGCGTCAGATCGAGGAGGCGGGCGGCCTTGGCCTGCACCCAGCCGGAGCGCTCCATCGCGTCGATCAGCCGTTCCTTCTCCGTCAGCCGCGACTGCAACGCCGGGCAATCGCCGCCGCCGGCATGCTCGCAGGCATGGGACCCATGATCCACCTCGGCCACCACATGCGCCTCGGCCGCGTCGGCCGACGGCGGTGCCGATGCATGCACCTGCGGTCGGCTGCCGAGCGGACGGATGCCCTCGCCGGCGGCCAGCGCCGAGACCGGGTCATCCTCGTGCCGCTTGATTCCCGTCCACAACACCGCCGACAGGCACTCGCCGTGCGCGCAGGCAAAATCGTCACGACCGAGCACCTCGCCAGGGGCGAGCGTCGCGGTGCGGCGGATGCAGTTTTCCAGTTCGCGCACGTTGCCGGGGAAGTAGCACTTCGAAATGAGGTCGGTGCCCGATTTGGTGAATTGCAGCCGGCGACCGTTCTCCGCGTTGAACCGGTCGAGGAAAGAATGGGCGAGCAGGGGGATGTCGCCCGGCCGGTCGCGCAGCGCGGGCAGGAAGATCGGCACCACGTTGATGCGGTAGTAGAGGTCGGCGCGGAATTCGCCTTTGCGGACCGCGTCCTCCAAATCCTTGTTGGTGGCGCAGATGAGCCTGACGTCGACCTTCAGCGTCTTGGTGCCGCCGACCCGTTCGAATTCGCCCTCCTGCAACACGCGCAATAGTTTCGACTGGAAGGCCGGCGAGATTTCGCCGATTTCGTCGAGGAGGAGCGAGCCGCCGTGCGCCATTTCGAAGCGGCCGGGTTTGGTGGCGAGCGCGCCGGTGAACGCCCCCTTCTCGTGGCCGAACAACTCGCTCTCCAGCACGCTTTCGGCCATGGCGGCGCAATTGAGCTTGATGAAGGGCTTGGCCTTGCGCCGGCTGAGTTCGTGGATGGCGCGGGCGAACATCTCCTTGCCGGTGCCGCTCTCGCCTCTCAACAGCACGGTGGAATTGGTTGGCGCGACGATGGCGATGCGCTCCATTACCCGCTTGATCGGCCGGCTGTCGCCGACGATGCCGCCCATGCGCGGGGTCGGGCGCGCCGGCACGGTGTGGAGTGCCTTTTCCAGCCGGTTCTGTTCGTCGATGAGGCGCTGCCGGTCGGCGGCGAGAATGCGATGCATTCTGACCGATTGGCCGACCAGATTGGCGACCATGGCGAGAAAGCGCAGATCCTCGTCGAGGCGGAAGACGACGCTGCCGTCCCAGACACGGTCGATGGAGAGCGTGCCGAGTACCTGTCCGTTGCCGCCCTTGATCGGCACGCCGATGAAGGAGACGCGAGTCTCCGCTGGGCGGTCGTCGCCATCCTGCCAATCGGCCTCGGCGAACATTGGATCGCTGGCCACGTCCTGCACCACCACCGGGGTGGCGGTGGCGACGATGCGGTCGATGACCGGCTGCGGGATGGATTTCAGCGTCTTGCCCTTGATGACGCGGCTGACGCCGCCGGTGGCGACGATCTCCGGCTCCCCGTCGCCGTCGAGCACGACGATGACGCCGCGCCGCATCTGTAAAAACGAGGTGAGGATATTGGCGACGCTGGCGAGCGTCACTTCGAGCCGCATCGGCGTGGCGAGGATTTTCGAAATCTCGTAGATGCCGAACAGCGCCATCTCCGCCGACGTGCGCGCGGTGCGCGGCGTCGCGCGGGGCACCAAGGTCGTGACGGCTGGCGAATCCGCTTCAAGCAAACTCAGAGCCATTTGCACACCTCTCGGAGCGGATTTGACCGCCTGGGCAAAATCATCACCATCGAGTCCGGCGACCGTATCGGTCTACGGCCGTTAACGAAAAGTGTTATGATTTTTTCTTGGAGTCTCGACGCGGAGGAACCGAATTCCAACAACGCGCAACAACATCATCAGGCGATCTATATTGCCTGTCACGCCCGAATATCATTCAGCCAATGCCGATCTTGCCCATTTTGCTGGCAAAATACGAAGAAGTTCCATTAGCAAGAATACGTATCATCACCATATGGGCTTCGAATTCGATGCAAGCTGCCGGCTAGGCGATAGCAGTCGCGATCGCCGCTTGCCAGCGCGCGCGGCGGCCGGAACCGGTGCCTGCCGAGCGCCGACGGCCCTGGAGCCCGACCTTTGCCCGCCGACCGTGGCGCCGAGTCGGCCGGGAAGAGAGCCGGTGATCGTAGATTGGTATCACCGATGGCAATGGCCATGCGCGCGCATTGGTCGGATCGGCTGCGGCCCGACGCCATTCGCCGCTTTCGCCCGGCGCGGGTCGGCCGAGGCTCGCGTCGATCTCAGACGACGCTGTCGCATGCAACGCGACGACGACATGTGCGGTTTCCGACAAATCCGCCGTCTCGTCAAACGCGATATTGGATACTACCGATAAATCAACTACTTAATATATCCGGGAAAGTTGGCACGAGCCATGCGTCATCCGACCTCGACAGGACATCCTTGCGAGGACGCCAGCATGCACATCGTCGTTTGTATCAAGCAGGTTCCCGATAGCGCCCAGATCCGTGTGCATCCGGTGACCAACACCATCATGCGCCAGGGCGTACCGACGATCATCAACCCCTACGATCTCTTCGCCATCGAGGAGGCGTTGCGCTTGCGCGACGCCCACGGTGGTTCGGTGACGCTTGTCTCCATGGGGCCGCCGAACGCCGAGGATACGCTGCGAAAGGCGCTCGCTTTCGGCGCCGATCGGGCGGTGCTCTTGACCGACCGCTACTTCGCCGGCTCCGACACGCTGGCCACCTCATTCGCGCTGGCCTCTGCCATAGCCAAGATCGGCGCGACCTATGGGGCGCCCGACATCGTCTTTACCGGCAAGCAGACCATCGACGGCGACACCGCCCAGGTCGGGCCGGGCATCGCCAAACGATTAGGCCTGCTGCAGCTGACCTATGTCTCGCGCATCGCCTCGGTCGACCCTGAAGCCAGGCTGATCGAGGTCGAGCGCCGCGCCGAGGGCGGCATCCAGCAGTTGCGCACGCAGCTGCCCTGCCTTGTCACCATGCTGGAAGGCTCCAATACCATCCGTCGCGGCACCATGGCCGATGCCCTGAAGGCCGCCCGGGCACAAGTCGTGATCTGGACGGCGGCCGAAGCCGGCATCGAAGAATTGACCAAATGCGGCCTGCGCGGCTCGCCGACCGTGGTCAAGCGCGTCTTCGCCCCAGGTAGCCGCGCCGAGAAGGCCAGGATGATCGATCCCGGCACATCGGCCCGCGACACGGCCGACGCGCTCTTGGACGCCATCTTCGCGGCGCAAGGCGCCCTCGAAGCCGACGTCGCCGCAGCCCAGGCCAGCCTCTGATCCTTCGCCCCAGATCGTCCTCCGAGGAGACGCCGATGACCGAGACCTCCCAACCGAATGCGCCGAAGCCGGCCGCCGCCGGCGGCTCGCGCGCGGCGATGAAGAAGGAACTGCCGGAGCGGTTCAAGTCCTACAAGCATGTCTGGGTGTTCATTGAGATCGAACGCGGCCAGGTGCATCCCGTCTCCTTCGAACTTCTCGGCGAGGGCCGCAAGCTCGCCGACAAGCTGGGTGCGGAACTAGCCGGCGTCGTTCTGGGCGCGCCCGGCGGCGTCGAGACGGCTGTGGCCGAGTGCTTCGCCTATGGCGCCGACCTCGCCTACGTCATCGCCGATTCCATCCTCGCCAACTACCGCAACGAGCCCTTTGCCCGCGGCCTGACCAATCTCGTCGACACCTATAAGCCGGAGATACTGCTCCTCGGCGCCACTAATCTCGGTCGCGATCTTGCCGGCTCGGTGGCGACGACGTTGTTGACCGGACTGACCGCCGATTGCACCGAACTCGACGTCGATGCCGATGCCTCGCTCGCCGCCACGCGTCCGACCTTCGGCGGCTCGCTGCTGTGCACCATTTACACGCTCAACTATCGCCCACAGATGGCAACCGTCCGGCCGCGCGTGATGGCCATGCCGGAGAGACAAGAGCGGCCGATCGGCCGGGTGATCACGCATTCCCTTGGCCTCGTCGAGGACGATATCGTCACCAAGATCCTCGGCTTTCTGCCCGATCGCGACGCGACTAAGGCCAATCTCGCCTATGCCGACATCGTCGTGGCCGGCGGGCTCGGCCTCGGCGCAGTGGAAAACTTCCAGCTGGTGAAGGGCCTCGCCCGGGCGCTGGGCGGAGACTACGGCTGCTCCCGACCCGTCGTGCAGAAGGGTTGGCTGCCGGCCGAACGCCAGATCGGCCAGACCGGCAAGACCATCCGCCCGAAGCTCTATATCGCCGCCGGCATATCCGGAGCGATCCAGCACCGCGTCGGCGTTGAAGGCGCGGACCTGATCGTCGCCATCAACACCGACCGGAACGCCCCGATCTTCGACTTCGCCCACATCGGCATCGTCGCCGACGCCGTCCGACTGTTGCCGGCGCTGACGGAAGGCGTCACCCGCCGCTTCTCCCCCCACACCCGCGACCGGCTGGCCGGCTGACCGACAAGGAGCCTCCCATGATCGACGAGAAATTCGATGCGATCGTCGTCGGCGCCGGCATGTCCGGCAATGCCGCGGCCTACACACTGGCCAAGCGAGGCCTCAAGGTGCTGCAACTCGAACGCGGCGAGACGGCCGGCTCGAAGAACGTGCAGGGCGCCATCATGTATGCCGCCATGCTCGAGCAAATCATCCCCGACTTCCGCGAGGATGCGCCCTTAGAACGCCATATCGTCGAGCAGCGCTTCTGGATGATGGACGACACGTCCCACACCGGCATGCACTACCGCTCCGACGACTTCAATACCGACCGGCCGAACCGCTACACCATCATCCGCGCCGCCTTCGACAAGTGGTTCTCGAGGAAGGTGCGCGAGGCCGGTGCGACGGTCTTGACCGAGACGACGGTGACGGAACTCGTCTACGACATCCGCGGCAAAGTCATCGGGGTCAAGACCGATCGTCGCGGCGGTCAGGTGCATGCCGATGTCGTCGTGCTGGCCGAAGGCGTCAACGGGCTTTTGGGCACCCGCGCCGGCTTCCGCCAGATGCCGAAGCCAGAGATGGTGGCCCTGGCGGTGAAGGAGATGCACTTCCTGCCGCAGGAGGTGATCGAGAGCCGCTTCAATCTCAAAGGCGACGAAGGCTGCGTAGTCGAGGCGGCCGGAACCTTCTCGCGCGGCATGACCGGCCTCGCCTTCCTCTACACCAACAAGGAATGCGTCTCGGTCGGGCTCGGTTGCCTGGTGTCGGACTTCGCCCGCACCATGGAGAGCCCGTACGAACTGTTGGAAAGCTTCAAGCAGCACCCGTCCATCCGCCCGCTCATCGCTGGCTCCGAGGTGAAGGAATACGCGGCGCATCTGATCCCGGAGGGCGGCTTCAAGGCCATCCCGCAGCTCTACGGCGACGGCTGGGTGGTGGTCGGTGATGCAGCGCAGTTGAACAATGCTGTGCACCGCGAGGGCTCCAACCTCGCCATGACCTCGGGCCGGCTCGCCGCCGAAGCGATTTTCCAGGTGAAATCGCGCAAGGATCCGATGATCGCGGACAACCTGAAACTCTACAAGAAGATGCTGGACGACTCCTTCGTCGTTAAGGATCTGAAGAAGTACAAGGACATGCCGAATCTTCTGCACACCAACGCGCAGAATTTCTTCCTGACCTACCCGCAGCTCGTCTCCAAAGCCGCGAAGACCTTCGTCCACGTCGATGGGACGCCGAAGATCGACAAGGAGAAGGAAACCAGCCGGAGCTTCATCAAGGCCCGTTCCCGCCTCGGCCTCATCGGCGACGCCGTCAGGCTCGCCATGGCGTGGCGGTGAGGGTGGGACCGCGGGGCAACCGGTGGCAGCCCGGCCTCCATCCCCCCGCAAGGTGTCCCGGCAAAAGCTGGGATCCACTGATCGGGCAAGATGATGGGAGCGGGCTGCTGCGGCGTTGCGCCCCTGCGCGACGAATTGCCTGTTGAGCGGGCAATGGATCCCGGCTTTCGCCGGGATGACACCTTGCCCAGTTGGATGTCCGGCTACGAACGGCTCGCTCCCGCAGCCGGTGGCAAAGCCGCGAGCGAGCCGCAACTGGTCCATTCGAGGAGCCGACCATGACCATCGTGCAGAAGACCGATACGACCATCCGCGTCGAGGACAAGCTCTTCCAGAACCGCTACCAGGTCGACCCGGGCCGGCCGCATATCACGGTGAAGCCGCACGACAAGCCCAGCCCGGCGCTGCTGGCCTTGACCCGCATCTGCCCGGCCAAATGCTACGAGGAGACCGAGACCGGTCAGGTCGAGATCACCTCCGACGGCTGCATGGAGTGCGGCACCTGCCGCGTCCTGTGCGAGGCGTCTGGCGAGATCGAGTGGAACTATCCGCGCGGTGGTTTCGGCGTCCTTTTCAAGTTTGGCTGAGGCCTGCGGCGAGACGCCTGTCGGGGCTTCGCTGGAGGCCGCGTCTTGGCGGCGGGCAGTCGGCCCGCTTCGCGACTGCGAGACGAATGGCCGCATGGGTGAATTGTGGCGTGGCCGACGCCCGACGTCGCCGCCCGGATCGGCGATGCCGCCGATTTCCGACAATCTGCCGTCAAGACAGTGGCTAACGGGGCGACTGGCCGTCCTGCCCGTTCCGATATCCGCCACGGCCGTGCCGGATCGTGTCTCCTTGAAAATACGTATGCGATCATGCATCGCAAAATTATGTTGCACTGCAACAAAGATCGCATTATATCAGGGGCAGCAACCGAACAGGGCGCACGTGCTCCAATCTGGTCGGTCGGCAGCCGTTTCCCGCGCCCGACGCGAACGCTGTTCGGTCCGTTCCACTGCCCGAATTCGATCGGCGACATGCTCGCCGGATTCACCCTTCAAGGAGTTCCGACCATGGCCGATGTCACCCAGGAAGCCGCCGCCCCGAAAAAGACCGCGAAGTCGGCTCCGAAGGCCGAGTCGAAGTTCGAGCTGCCGAAGTTCGAATTGCCCGCGTTCGAGTTTCCGAAGTTCGAGGTGCCGACGGCCGAAGTGCCCGCCGCCTTCCGCGAGATCGCCGAGAAGAGCGTTGCCCAGGCCCAGGCTGGCTATGCCAAGCTGAAGGCGGCCGCCGAGGAGACGACGGACGTCATCGAGGATACCTATGAGACCGCGCGCGCCGGCGTGCTGGCCTACAACGTCAAGGCGCTCGACGCGTTCAAGGTCAACACCGACGCCGCCTTCGGCTTCGCTCGCGAGTTGATCGGCGCCAAGACGCTGGCCGACGTCATCGAGCTGCAGACCGCTTTCGCGCGCAAGTCGTTCGAGACGTTCTCCGCCCAGGCCAAGGATCTGCAGGAGACGGCGCAGAAGGTTGCCACCGAGACGGTCGAGCCAGTCAAGGCGGCGACCGAGAAGGCGCTGAAGGACTTCAAGGCGGCCTGATCGGCGCCCTGTTTCGCAGATATCTGCCTTGATCAGACAGCGAAAAGCCCGGGCTTGTCCCGGGCTTTCGGCGTTTGGCGCCTTGTCGGCGTTACAGCGTGCCGCGCAGCTCGCTTGCGCGCGGCAGCGCGCGTGGCCGCGGCACGTTCGATCCAGTGATGATCGTATCGATCCAGCCCGACAGCGTCGGATCGCTGACCCGCCAGACCCGGAGCGTTCCGGACGTCTCGATCGGCTGCAGCCAGTCGATGCGGTCGCCCCGCATCAGCCGGGCGGCAAGCCCGTCGGGATGTTTTGCGGCGATGATGCCCATCTCATCGTCAGCCGGACAGATCATCACGTAGCCGACGTGGCGGCGGGCAACGATTTCCCGGGCCGTCGCCTCCGAACCGCCGAAGGCGGCGAAGCCATCGAGGATGCCGCCGGTGTTGCGGTGGAACGGCGCTGAGACGGCCGAATGCGGCGTGTGCAGGAGTACCGAGGGTCCAAGGTTGGAGCCGACCAGCACGATTCCGGTCGGCTCGACGGCGAGCCGCGCGTAGGCCGGTCGCGCCGAGCACTCCGCCTGGCCGTTGAGCGTGCCGGCCGTGGTCGCGGCGCCGGGCGCCGGTTTGGCGAAGGCGTCGGCCAGGAAGATCGGCGTCACCATGTGGACGAACTGGTTCGGCAGGAGGTAGACGGCGAGGAGGCTCGAGGCGACGGCGAGCGGCTTCTTGCCCTCGCCCCAGCGGCGAACTTCGAGGACGAGAAACGTCAGCCCCGGCACGGCCAGCACCGAGGCGAAGGTCGAGCCGCGCAGCTGCCACAGACTGACGGCGATGGCGGTCGCAAGGCACGCCAGTGTCATGAGCCAGCCCGGCCGCGCGGTCCGCTCGGCTCGCGCCAGCGCCCGGATCGTTGCGGCGAGCGCAATGATGGGCGCGAGATAGAAGGCGATCACCTGCGAGATGGAATCGTGCGCCACCTGGAAGACGCTGCGCGCTTCGGTCACGAGGTTGAGCCAGAGCGGGATCAGGCGCGGATCGACCTGCGCATAGGGACCCTTGAGGCACGTCGGATTGACGATGGCGACGACACCGAGCGCAACGATTCCGAGTACCGCGAGGCCCGCGAGCCGCGTCGCCAGATACATCGGATCCTTCTGCGTGAGTGCCGCCAGCCCGAGGCCGCCGACAACGGCGACGGCCACATAGGGGTAGGACGCAATGTCGCACGGCGTCGTCAGCCAGTCGGCCGGTGCAGCGGCGAAGGCGCGCTGGACGATCATACCGCAGGCGAAGAACAGGCCGAAGGCACGTGCGCCGGGCTGAGTGCGGATGGGATCGAAGGCCCAGCCGAGTGCGATGCCGCCGGCAATCATCCCGACGAGCGGCAGTGTCTCCAGCCCGATCGACAGCATCACCGCGGCGACGAGACCGGCGGCGACGCCGGCGCTCTCGCTTCTGTGGGTGCGCAGGGCCAGGGCGAGGAGGACGGTGAGAAGCGCGATCTGCGCATTGTGGTGGGTAATGGTGCCGGGCAGGAACATGCCGAGCGCCGGTCCGGCAAAGATCGCGAAGGCAATCGCCGGGACGAGCGCGTCGCGCCCGAACAGCTGGCGGGTGATGCCGGCAATGCCGAAGAAATAAACGAGATAGAGGGCGAGCGGCCAGGCGGAGATGGCGAAGAGTTCGGCCTTCTCGCGGCCGAGCGACGGATCGGCGAGGCGGATCAGCGCCGCGATCGGCAGATCAATCAGCCGCGACCAGTGCATCACCACCCCGTCGGGCGGGGCGATGCGCGGTTGCAGCATGTCGGTCCAGGCGGTGCCGGCGAGGAAGTCGCGCACCTCGACCAGGCGCATCTGGCTGTCGGGATCGAGCGGTCCGGCGGCTGCGATCAGTGGCAACTGATGGAACAACAGCGCGGCGGAAACCAGCGCCCACACGACGATGAGAAAGACGCCATCTCCGACCCACGAGCGGGACGATGGAGGGGAGGCCACGGCTAGGCTCGTCATGGGGGCACCGAACGCAATACGAGAGACGGTTTACATGATCGATTACCCAACCTTAAGCCAATGAAGATAGCGTAAACCATGCCGCCGATCGGGCGTGCGGAGGAAGCCTTTTGTCTGATGTGTCCGCCGCCGCCACCCCGCCGACCCCCGCGCGCCGGTCGACCGCCCGCCGCATAGCCGGGTTCGCCGTCGTCGGCTTCATCGGCTTCGGTTCGGACGCGGCCGTCACCCTCTGTCTCATCGGGCTCGGGTTCAATGCCTTCCTCGGTCGTGCCCTGGCGATCCTCCTGGCGATGGCGACGACCTATCTCCTCAACCGAACGCTCACCTTCCGCGACAGCGCCGATCACGATCCGGCCCGCATCGCCGGCGAGGCGACGCGCTACATCCTCGTCGCCGTCGGCTCCGCCATCTTCAACTGGCTGGTCTATTCCGCTGCGCTTGTGGCAGTCCCCGGCCTGCCGCCGATCGTGGCCATCGTCATGGGCAGCGCGGCGGCAATGGTCGCCTCCTACCTTGGCTATTCGCGCTATGCCTTTCGCGGCCGTGGCGGACAGTCGGCGCCTTAGCGTCGCGGGATGGTTGCCTCGGATGTTGTGCCGTCCTTGTAGGTCAGGACAACGCGCACCGAGGCGGTCGCGGCCGGCACCGTCACATAAGGCTTCATGTCGACCGGAATGGCGAAGGGATCGCGTCGATCGCAGGCGGGCAGCCGGATCGAATGAAGATCGCGCGATCCGTCGAGGGCGTAGGCGGCGGCCGTGAGTCCGCAGCGATAGCTGACGAGGTGGGTCGTATACATCAGCGTGCCGCGATCTCCGCCGAAACTGGCCCAGGCGCCCTTGGTCATCTCCAAGGTGTCGTGGATCTGACGCTCGAGCGCCGCGCCCGCATCGAAGGGCAGGCGGAAGGGGCCGACCTCATGGCCCCTGAGATCGGTATAGCGCACGTCGATTTCCGTCGGTTCGGCGCCTTCGGCAAACGCGATGAGCGTATTCGGCGCCGGCTTGCCGGTACGCGGGTCGACGCCCTGGGCAACGCCCGCCACGGTGAACGGTCCGGCGCTCTCCAGCCGGTAGGCGAAGCCGGTCGCGGCCTCGGGCAGTTGGATGGAGGCCGTCCAGCCGGCGTTGGAGCGCGAAAACGTCGCCGCTGGCATCGTCTGGGCGGTCTTCAGGGCCGTGTCTAGACCGGTCTTGCGGTGGCGTGCGGTCTCGAGCCAGTCGCCGAGCATTGTCAAATCGAGGAAATGCCGGGCCAGTTCGCCGGTGTCGCCGGCCGCGAGAAACTTCGCCAGGGCGGCGCTCTCCTCGGTCTTTTCGGACAGCGTCTGACTGCCGAGGCGCTGCTCGGACAGGTCGTCCGCCATCAGGTACCAGGCCGGGCCGTAGTCGGGATGCGCCGCCACGAAGGCCTGGATGCGCGCCCTGCGATCGGCATCATTGGCGAGCGTGATGGCCGCGAGCTGGTAGGCGAGTGAGGTGGGCGATGGCGCGAGGTCGGCGAAGACGCCGGCCGCTTCCGCCCGCCCGTCCTGGACCTTGAGTACGGTCGCAGTCCTCAGCCAGGCATCGACCGCGTCGACGTCGAGCCGGGCGAGGTCCAGATAGGCCCGCCGCGCCGACGAGACCTCGCCGCGGCTCTCGGAGCGGCGGGCGTTGTGATAGAGCTCCGGCGCGGATCGCGGACTGGAGACGAGCCCGTCGTCAAGTGAGAGCGCGGCATAGCGGCGGGCCATGTCCTCGATCGATGCCTTGGCAGCCGGCGCCTCGACTTGCGGTAGCGCGGCGGGCGGGCGAGAGACATCCGAGGCGGCAGGAGCGGGCAGTGCCGCGATGACGGGTGCTGCAGGGGGCGGCGGCGACGCGGCTAGGGGCGACGGGAGTTCAGCAGGAGCAGGGGCCGAAGGCAACGGGTGCTCGGCCGGGGGTGTCGAGATGTCGGCGGGTGCCGGCGGCACGCTCTTCTGGGAGGCGGCCTCCGTCTGCGGCAACGCCGCGATGACGATCTCCCGGCCCTTCAACCCGGTCAGCCGCGCCTCGGCGGCGCGGATAACGTCAGGGGCCGCAAACGGCGCGCAAGCCTCAAGGAAATTACGGAGCGCGCGTTCGCCGTCCGAGATCCTGAGCGCCGCTGCGTCACAGGCCGGAACCGGTTTCGGCCTTGCCCTGAGGAGATCGAGGAGCGGCGGGACCGCGACAATCCCGGCCAATCCGACCGCACCGACGGCGGCTGCGGTGACGAGCCCGGCCCTGGTGCCCCATTTGCGCCGCTTGGCCGGCGCTGCCGGCCGGACGATCGCCACGGTTGGCGCATCCGTGGCAGCAGCCTCGGTCCAGCCGAGGCACAGGCGGAACTCGGCGACGGTCTGCGGACGCTCCTTTGGGTCGAGCCTGAGGCCGTGGTCGATGCCGGCAAATAGCATTGCCTCGGACGCTGTCTGCGGGGCGGCGTGGCTCGCCGTCGGCAGCAACGGGTCCGGTTCGTCCTGCAGAGTGGCGGCCAGCCGGGACATCGGCTTGGTCGGCATCCGTCCGGTTGCGGCGAAATAGAGGCAGCCCGCCAGAGCGAAGATGTCGGTGTAGCGGCCTTGCCGCCCGGCCGCCGGCTCCTGCTGCTCGGGTGGAGCGTAGTTCGGATTGGCGACGGCGAGGGTTGAATCGTGCACGAGGTCGAGCCCGTGGCCGACGGCGCCGAAGTCGATCAGCACCGGCTCGGCGACGGTCTGTCCGCGCCGCGTCGTCCGGATCATGATGTTCTTCGGACTGATGTCGCGGTGCATCGTCCCGTGCGCGTGCAGATAGTCGACCGCGTCGAGAACCGGGTCGAACAGCGCACGGATCTCCGTTTCGCCGAGCGGGCCGTGGCCGACGATCCGGTCGTACAGCATCTCACCGTCGATGAATTCCATCACCAGGAAGACGCTGCCGTGCGCATGGACGACGTTCTCGCCGCGCACGATGTTCGGATGATCGAACACGTCGACCAGCTTCTGCGCTTCCACCTCGAAGCGCTTCAAGGCTGCGGCATAGGCATCGCGGTCGAGCCGCGACGACAGTTCGATGGAGGAGTCCTGGCGATAGGCGAGGCCGTTCGGGAAGAACTCCTTCAGCGCCACCTGACGTTCGATGAGGCCGGCGGAGGAAACCGCGGCATAAGTGATGCCGAATCCGCCCTGACCGAGGACGCGAGTGATGCGATAGCCGCCGACTTCCGTGCCGGCCTCGAGCGCATCGCGATAGACCTTCTCGACCACGGCCGAAACTCCCGAAGCCGGCGAGCCAAAAGGTGTTGCGATCAGCGCAAGGCTCGCCCGGCCGATAGCACGGGGCGAATGAGCAGGAGATGAATGGGAGCGACCGTGGCGAGGAAAGCCGGCGCAGCGGCCGTCCGGGCGGTTATGCCGCCTGTTTGCCGGCGCTCGGGCGGCACAGGTCGGCGATCTCGGCGGGCAGGCCACGCTCGGCATCGATAACGATCCAGCCGTCGAAGTCGGGCAGCGCCGCGATCACCTCACGGACTTCGGCCGAGCCCGTACCGGGCGCGACGAAGACACCGTGGTCGACCGCCTCAAGATAGGATTGCCGCTGGCCGATGGCGGCCGACGCGCGTTCGCCGTCGATGTCGGTCAGGTGGATCATCACGATCCGATCGGCATGCGCCTTGGCGAGGGCCTTCGGCTTGGCGCCGCCCCAAGCCAGATGTCCAGTGTCAAGAAGGAGGCCGACGTCGGCCGTGGTCGCCGCGATCAGCCGCTCGACGTCGTTGCCGCTTTCGACGACGGTGCCCATGTGCGGGCGATAGGCGAGCTTCAAGCCGGCCGACTTGACGAGACCGGCGAGCGCGGAGAGCTTGGCGCCGAAGTCGATCCATTGCCTGACGTCGATCTTTGGCCGCTTGGTCAGGGGCATGGCGCGATTGGCGTGGACCGCCCCGGTCGTCTCGGCAACGCTGACGACGCCGGCGCCGAGCGCCTTTGCCGCGGCGATGTGATCGCCGAGCCTGGCGAATTCGGCCTCTGCGCTGGAGCCGAGGAGTTCGATCGCGTGCGTATTGGGCAGGAAGGCGAGGCCGTGGCGCAGAAGCGCGGCACGCACGCAGGTGACGTCACGGCGCGATCGCGGCCCGAGTTCCAGACCTTCGAAGCCGGCCCGCGCCAGCGTGATCAGATGGGCCTCCCGCGCGATATCGTTGCCGAAGGGGGTGAAATCGTCTTCGTACCAGCCGATCGGACCGGCTCCGATATGGATCGACATCAGCGTGCCTCGATCAGTTGCGGCCAATTGTCCGGCCGCCCGGCCAAAACGGCCGTTATATCGAGAAGAATGGCACTTCCGGCTGAACTATCCGGGCGCGATTTCGCTAAAATTGTCGGTTTCCATCAATTTTGAGACCGTAGGGAAAAATGGACTTTCCATTCTGTTTATGTGGGAATAGGGAATGATAATTCCGGAATTCGCACGCATGCCCGCTGGGGCCGAGGGCGGGTGACGGCGCCCGGCCGGTAGTGGTGCCCCTCTTGGCGAGGCCCCGGTCCGGCGGATAAGAATGCGGTATCGAAGCGGACAGAGGACTCGCGATCACCCCTCGTTCCGCGCTATGGCCTAGGCCGGGCACGCCGACCGCGGCAGGCTGTGATGACAATGGTCGCATCACCCGCGCGCGGGCGCGACGTGGGGTTGCCCGCAATAGGGCAGGTAACAGCGAGGAAACGACGCATGTTGAGGATAGGTGTTCTGGGCGCCGGGCGCATCGGCAAGATCCATGGCGGCAACGCGGCGGCTCATCCGAAGGCCCGTCTGGTCGCCGTGTCCGATCCCTACGCGCCGGCCGCCGAGGCGCTGGCGGGATCGACCGGCGCCAAGGCCATGCCTGCCGAAGAGGTGATCGGCTCGAAGGAGATCGATGCCATCCTGATCTGCACGCCGACCACCACCCACGCCGGCTTCATTGAAGCGGCGGCCCGGGCTGGCAAGGCAGTGTTCTGCGAAAAGCCGGTCGATCTGTCGGCCGACCGCATCCGCTCCTGCCTGAAGGTGGTGAAGGAGGCCGGCACGGCGCTGATGATCGGCTTCAATCGCCGCTTCGACCCGAATTTCGCCGAACTGAAGCGCCGCATCGATGCCGGCGTGGTCGGCAATGTCGAACTCGTCACCATCCTGTCGCGCGACCCCAATCCGCCGCATGCCGGCTACGTCGCCTCTTCCGGCGGCCTGTTCCGCGACATGATGGTGCATGACCTGGACATGGCCCGCTTCCTCCTCGGCGAGGAGCCGGTCGAGATCCATGCCGTCGGCTCGAGCCTGGTCGACCCCGAGATCGGCCGCGAGGGCGACGTCGACACCGCCGCCGTGATGATGAAGACCGCCAGCGGTCGCATTGCCCAGATCTCCAACTCGCGCCGCGCCACCTACGGCTACGACCAGCGCATCGAGGTGCATGGTTCGCTCGGGCTGGCGCGCGCCGGCAACGTGCATAAGTCGACGGTGGAAATCGCCTCGGCCGGCGGCTTCACCACCGATCCGGTGCTGGACTTCTTCTTGCAGCGCTACGCCGAGGCCTATCGGCTCGAGCTCGACACCTTCATCTCTGCGGTTATCGCGGGCACGGCGCCGGCGCCTTCGGGCGAAGATGGTCTGTCGGCGCAGCTGATGGCGGATGCGGCGACCGAATCCTGCTTCTCCGGCCAGCCGGTGAAGCTGTAACGCTCGACCTCGATCCACGGTTGAATACGGCGGGGGCCGATCCAGTATCTGGATCGGCCCCCGGTTCGTTAGCGAGGACAGGTGGGGACCGCTTCAGCGTCTGGATCGGGGCCAATGCCCTGGTGAAAACGAACGGACCCCGATCCAGCGTCTGGATCGGGGTCCGGGTAGTCACGCGGTCTGGTCAAGTCTGTTGCCCGGCCGATGTATCAGGCACCGGCCGGGCGGGAGGCCGGTATCAGTTGATTGCCTCGCGAGCGACGCGGCGGATTTCATGACGACCGATATCGAGGTCGGCCAAGGCACGGTCATCGAGCGCGCTCAGTTCGGCGACGGTGCGATGATACTCGCGGAAACGCTCCCAGGACTGGGCGAGCGAAGAGGCCATACGGGGAAGGGACATCTGCATCTCCTGTTGTCGGCCTCGAAGGTCTAGCTGCGCGAGGTCAGGGTCTCTCGCTGCCGTCTCTTCGAGGCAATTGCGGCACGTCAGTCCGCGGACTGCAGAGCCGTCCGGCCGTTGTCAGGACGACCGTGAGATCGAAACTGCAAGTTATTGCTGTCTTGCGATCTCTTTCCCTATATACGCAGAGTTCTGAATTTGCGAAAGACCGATGGGTCGGAAGCAGTCATGCATTGAGCGCATGGCAATGATCGGTTCCGTTAACCAGCTATTCACTTTCGCCGTTCGGCATCGCAACAGGATCCGCAGGCTGTGCTGCGACGCAGCGATACCCTCGACACGCGCCGGTCTTTCTGCGGTTTGCCGTTCCTCCCGCAGGACTGCGGCGCCGATACGGCAGAGCCGCCCGCACGCGGAATGGCAGCTCGGCATCGCGCAAGGCGAGCCGCATTCGTGCCCACCGCGTTGCGGCGTAGCGGATCCGCCGGCGGCGGGCTGCGCGGACTTGATCCTGGCCGGCGTAACTCTATGATTTCCCAGACCCACGGACCGCAGTTTGGGAAGATCCGATAAGCCGGCTATGCATGGCTTGGCGTCAGATCCGCATCCCGCGCACCTGTCAGATAGGAGAATACGTGATGGATAAGCGCCGCCTCGGTCGTTCCGACCTCTACGTGCCCCCGATCTGTTTCGGGGGCAATGTCTTCGGATGGACCGCGGACGAGGCCCGTTCGCACGACCTGCTGGATGCACTCGTCGACCGCGGCGCCACATTCATCGACACGGCCGACGTCTATGCACGCTGGGTGCCGGGCAACGTCGGCGGCGAATCAGAGGCCATCATCGGCCGCTGGCTCAGGCGTCGAGGTGGTCGCGACCGGCTGACGATCGCCACCAAGGTCGGCATGGACATGGGTGACGGCAAGGTCGGGCTCGCCCCGGCCTACATCCGCCGCGCGGTGGAAGACTCGCTCCGCCGGCTGGCAACCGACCACATCGATCTCTATCAGTCGCACAAGGACGATCCGGCGACCCCGCAGGAGGCGACGCTGGAGGCCTATGCCCGCCTGATCGAGGAAGGCAAGGTCCGCTACATCGGCGCCTCGAACTATTCCGCCGAGCGGCTGTCTGAGGCGCTTGATCTCGCCGATCGCGACGGCTATCCGCGCTATCAGACCATCCAGCCGGAATACAACCTCTACGCCCGCGCCTCCTACGAGGCCGAGCTGCAGCCCCTGGCGGTCGAGCGCGAGGTCTCCTGCATCTCGTATTTCTCGCTCGCCAGCGGCTTTCTCTCCGGCAAATACCGCAACGAGACCGATCTGGCGCAATCGGCACGCGGCCAGCGCTCCGTCGGCAAATACTTGAACGAGCGCGGCTTCCGCATCCTGGATGCGCTCGGCCAAGTGGCCGCGGAGGCCAATGCGTCGATGGCCTCGGTGGCGCTCGCCTGGATCATGACGCGAGCCGGCGTCGCCGCGCCGATCGCCTCGGCTACCTCGATCGCGCAGGTGGAGGATCTCGTCGCGGCGACACGGCTGGCGCTTTCGCCCGAGGCTGTCGAGCGCCTGAACGAGGCGAGCGCGGGCGGCTGAGGGTTGGGCGGCGCCCGCGCAAGCTGTTCAGAAGCTCGGCGGCGTGCAGGCCGAAACGATGACGAGATCGCCCTCGCCGATGTTGCGGAAGGCGTGCGGGCGGCGGCTGTCGAACAGGTAGGCGTCGCCCGGGCCCAATTCGTAGCGATGGCCGTCGATGTCGAGCTGCAGCCGTCCTTTGATGACGATGCCGCCTTCCTCGCCCTGATGTGAAATCATCGGCCGGCCCGATTCGGAGCCGGACTGATAGCGCTCGTGCATGATCTGCAGCGAATGGTTGGCGAGATTGGCACCGACCTGGCGGTAGGAAACGGCGCCGCCGGCGATCTCGCGCAGTTCGCCCGCCCGGAACACTACCTGTTCGGTTTCGGGTTCCGGCGCGGCGAAGAATTCGGCGATGCCGAGCGGAAAGCCGGAGAGAATCTGGCGCAAAGCCGATACCGACGGGCTCACCCGGTTCGATTCGACCATGGAAATGGTGGCGTTGGACACGCCGGCCTTCTTGGCCAGCGCGCGCTGCGACAGGCCGGCGCCGATCCTGAGTTCACGCAGGCGGCGCCCGACGTCGATTTCGGCCGGTCCCCCGTCCCTCATGGTCTGCTCCCGCATGCTCACGCTCCGGCAGCGCCGGACGCCTGTCAAACCTTGCGCCGGAGCCTCACGACGACGTCGATGCGGGTGATCTCCATGCCCTCGGGCGGGATCGGCAGATCGGCAAAGGCGACCGACGTCGCCGGAACGTCGATCATCCGGTTCTCCGCCTCGACGAAGAAATGATGGTGATCGGAGACGTTGGTGTCGAAATAGGACTTGGCGCCGTCTGCGGCGAGTTCGCGCAAGAGACCGACTTCGGTGAACTGATGCAGCGCATTATAGACGGTCGCCAGCGACATCGGGATGCCGGCCTGCAAAGCTTCTTCGTAGAGCGCTTCGGCCGAGACGTGGCGATGGCCCTTTCCGTAGAGGAGGGACACGAGCGCAATGCGCTGGCGCGTCGGGCGAAGCCCAGCCTTGCGCAACATCGACGTCACGCAGGGTCCCAATACCACCGCTCCCTGTCCGCCTTCCGCCAGCATCCGCCGTCTCTCCAATCACGTTGCAGACTGCCCGCGCCACCGCGAGCCAGCCAATCCTGTCACGGATACTAGGTATTGGCCCGCTTTCATGCAAGGCGGCCGGACTGCTCGCCGTCGACCGGGGGCTGGAAGCGGCCGGAACTCCGTCGAAGTGCGCATATGGCCGCCTCTGCCTTTGGTCGGGCACAGGCGCTCGCGACGGCATCTTTCGGCGGGGGCGAGCGTGTGTTAGGAAAGCCGACCGTCGATCGGCGGCTGCGCGGGTTTGGGCGTTCCTGGGGGCGCCGACAACCGGCGTGCCGAACCGACCGCTCGCGGTTGCTGGCGATGTTGGCCGGCCCAGCGGCGGGCCTGCCACCGTGAGAGACTGCAGACTGGCTGGTTGGCCGCCGCAGGAATCGACGAGGCGGCAGCGTGGCTGCCGAGAGCAAACGACGGCGAGACACACGGTGAGGCCGGCGGTTGCCCGCAGCTTCGGCCCGGATCGCGAAACGCTGGAATGGCCAAGACGATGGAAGATCGACGCACGAATTTCGAATACGACGACCTGCTGGCTTGCGGTCGCGGCGAACTGTTTGGATCCGGCAACGCGCAGCTGCCGCTGCCGCCGATGCTGATGTTCGACCGGATCGGCGAGATCTCCGAGACCGGCGGCACCAATGACAAGGGCTATGTCCGCGCCGAACTGGCGATCAAGCCCGATCTCTGGTTCTTCCCCTGCCACTTCAAGGGCGACCCGGTGATGCCAGGCTGCCTTGGGCTCGATGCGCTCTGGCAACTGTGCGGGTTCTTCCTCGGTTGGCTGGGTTCGCCCGGTCGTGGTCGGGCGCTCGGCGTCGGCGAAGTCAAGTTCGCCGACCAGATTCTGCCGACGGTGAAGACGGTCGAGTACGGTATCGACTTCAAGCGGGTGATGCGCTCGCGGCTGGTGCTCGGCATCGCCGACGGATGGCTGAAGGCCGACGGCCGGGAAATCTACTCCGCCAAGGACTTGAAGGTCGGACTGTTTCAGACGGCCGCCGCGGTCTGATTGCTCGCCTGTGTGGCTGATGGTAGGTCGGGGAACCGGCCTCAGGCCCAAGGACGGCCGCTGCGATCGCCAGGCCCCATGGGCCGGCGGCGCGGCGATTCGGTGCTGTAGACTTTCGGCGCTAGGCCGCGCCGATCGCATCAGCTGCCGCTCTGCCGTGCGGCCGGATTATGATAAACTTCCGCGGCCGAGTGGGGCTTACCGCTGATCGGGATCGCGCGCCAATAGTGCGAGTGCCCGCTCGGGGGATGACGTCTCGGCATTTTGGCGCGGGTAGGTCGGTTTGCGGCGGCGGAGCGCTTTCGGGTAGGTGCTGGCTGCCGAGCTCCAGCCGGTTCGAACCGGTCGGGCGGCAACGAAGGACAATGGCGATATGAGGCGCGTAGTCGTAACGGGCATGGGGATCGTTTCCTCCATCGGAAACAACACCCAGGAGGTCTTGGCCAGCCTTCGCGAGGCCAAATCAGGGGTTTCGCGCGCCGAACGCTTCGCCGAACTTGGGTTCCGCTGCCAGGTGCAGGGGGCCCCGAACCTCAACCCCGAGGGCATCGTCGATCGCCGCGCCATGCGCTTTCATGGTGGCGGTACTGCCTGGAACCATGTCGCCATGGACCAGGCGATCAGCGATTCCGGCCTCGAGCCGGATGAGGTCTCCAATGAGCGGACCGGGATCATCATGGGGTCGGGCGGACCCTCGACGCGCTCGATCGTCGAGGCGGCCGACGTGACTCGCGACAAGGGCCCGAAGCGCGTCGGTCCCTTCGCTGTGCCGAAGGCGATGTCGTCGACGGCATCGGCCACATTGGCGACGTTCTTCAAGATCAAGGGCGTCAACTACTCGATCTCGTCGGCCTGCGCCACGTCGAACCACTGCATCGGCAATGCTGCCGAGATGATCCAGTGGGGCAAGCAGGACGTGATGTTTGCCGGCGGCTGTGAGGAGCTCGACTGGACGCTCGCGGTCTTGTTCGACGCGATGGGCGCCATGTCGTCGAAGTACAATGCCACGCCAGAACGTGCCTCGCGCGCCTACGACAAGAACCGCGACGGCTTCGTCATCGCCGGCGGCGCCGGTGTCGTCGTCCTCGAGGAACTCGAACACGCCAAGGCGCGCGGCGCCAAGATCTATGGCGAGATCGTCGGCTATGGTGCGACATCCGACGGCTACGACATGGTGTCGCCGTCGGGCGAGGGCGCCGAGCGCTGCATGCGGATGGCGATCGCGGGGGTCAAGGGCCCGATCGACTACATCAATCCGCACGCCACCTCGACGCCGGCCGGCGACGGCCCGGAGATCGACGCGATCCGCAAGGTGTTCGGTAACGAGGACAAATGCCCGCCGATCGCCGGCACCAAGTCGCTGACGGGCCATTCGCTCGGCGCCACCGGCGTGCAGGAGACGATCTACTGCCTGTTGATGATGCAGAACGGCTTCATCTGCGAGAGCGCCCATATCGACGAGCTGGATCCCGCGTTTGCCGACATGCCGATCGTCCGCAAACGCATCGATGACGCCCGACTGGAGCGGGTACTGTCCAATTCCTTCGGCTTCGGCGGGACCAACGCAACGCTCGTGTTGCAGCGTTATGGGCTCTGAGCCATTGCGACGCAGCGTCATCGAAGCGTAATGGACTAGTCACATAGCTGGCGTTTAGCCGGCACCGTGTTGAAAATGCCCGGGAGCCGACCGGTTCGGACCATCGATCCCGTGATGGCAGCGGATACGATTGGCGGTGCGGGACGGCCGGTTGAAGACTGCCGTGCCGGCGGCATAGGAATGACGACCAGCGCCAGTCGGCCCTTGTGCGAGGGAATTGCCGGCGGGATCAGAGCGGAGTGTGCGCCGGGGCGCGTGCCAAAGTGCGTGAAGGAGCGGATATGAGCGGGCTGATGCAGGGCAAGCGCGGATTGGTGATGGGCGTGGCGAACGACCATTCGATCGCCTGGGGAATTGCCAAGAAGCTCGCCGACGAGGGGGCTGAGCTTGCCTTCACCTATCAGGGCGACGCCTTTGGTAAACGCGTGCGTCCGCTGGCCGACAGCGTCAATTCCAAGCTGTTGCTGCCCTGCGACGTCGAGGACGTCGCTTCCGTCGACGCCGTGTTCGAACGGCTCGCCGCCGAGTGGGGCACGATCGACTTCCTCGTCCACGCCATCGGCTTTTCCGACAAGAACGAGCTGAAGGGCCGCTACGCCGATACCACGCGCGACAACTTCGCTCGCACCATGGTGATCTCCTGCTTTTCCTTCACTGAGATCGTCAAGCGCGCCGCCGCGATCATGCCGAATGGCGGCTCGGTCATCACCTTGACCTACGGCGGCTCCAACCGGGTCATGCCCAACTACAACGTCATGGGCGTGGCCAAGGCGGCGCTTGAATCCTCGGTGCGCTATCTCGCCATGGATTTTGGCCTCGACGGCGTCCGGGTGAATGCCATTTCCGCTGGCGTGGTTCGCACGCTCGCCGGCTCGGGCGTCTCCGACGCGCGCCTCATGTACAATTTTCAAAGGCGCAATTCGCCGCTCGGTCGTACCGTGTCGACCGATGAGATCGGCGGCACTGCGGTCTATCTGCTTTCCGACCTGTCGAGCGGCGTCACCGGCGAGGTCCATTTCGTCGATTCCGGCTACAACATCGTCTCCATGCCGCGTCTCGACGAACTGAAGGTGCAGGAGAGCCGGGAGTCGCAGAGCGGTCGCGGCGACGAACCGGCTGGCCGGCGCAGCACGGACGAGCCGGCTGCTGTCAGCCGCAACGCCGAAGTGCCCGTCGCGCGGCGCAACGCCGCGGAATGAGGCAGAATTCCGTTCGGGCGTCTGCCTTGGGGCAGTCTTCCGCTCGGATGGCGACTTGCAGGAAGATCCATCCGAGTGATTGACCATTCTTGGATAAATCTTCCACGGGTTGGGGGCTTCGCGTCACTTTCAGGAAGATTCTCGCGAAAAATTAGGTCAGCAATATTGACCTTTTATGCAAAAGGCGCATGATAAGGCTCCGCCCCAACGCTGAGCCTTGCGGCCAGCTGCGATCGCAACGACGTGGCACGGCCGTCAACGGATGGCCTGGCGCCGGGCGGAACCGGAGGACCCCCACAGTGACCCGCCATGAGATGATCTGGAGTACCAATCTCGCCACCCGCGCCGAACGCATGCGTGCTTCAGAGATCCGCGAACTCCTTAAGCTGCTCGAACAGCCCGACATCATCTCGTTTGCCGGCGGCATTCCCGATCCGAGCCTGTTTCCGGTCGATACCGTTAGGCAGGTCACGGCTGGCATTTTCGACGACGCAAAGCGTGCCGCCCAGGCGCTGCAATATTCGGTGAGCGAGGGGTACCTGCCGCTTCGCCAATGGATCGTGGCGCACATGGGCCGCCTGGGCGTTGCCTGCGAGCCCGACAACATCCTGATCACCAACGGTTCGCAGCAGGGGCTCGATTTCCTCGGCAAGCTGCTCGTCTCGCCTGGCGATACGCTGCTCGTCGAGGCTCCGACCTATCTCGGCGCGCTTCAGGCCTTCAACGCCTATGAGCCGCGCTACGATCGGTTGATCCCTGAGGGCGGCAACCGCACGCCCGCCTCCTATGCAAGTGCCGCGGCGACGGCCGGCGGCCGGGTGAAGGCTGCTTATGTCGTGCCGGATTTCGCCAATCCGACCGGCGAGACCATGAGCCGCGAGGCCCGCATAGGCCTTCTCGACCTGGCCGAGGACCTTGGCATCGCCGTCATCGAGGATACGGCCTATCAGGCGCTGCGCTACGAGGGCGAGGACCTGCCGGCCATCCTGGCCCTCGACGTCGCTCGCACGGGCCACATCGACCTCACCCGCACGGTCTATTGCGGCACGTTCTCCAAGACGATCGCGCCGGCCTATCGGGTTGGTTGGGTCTGCGCGGCAAAGGACATCGTCGCCAAACTGGTGCTGGCCAAACAGGCGGCCGACCTGCATTCCTCGACCATCAACCAGATGGTCATGCACGGTGTCGCCGTTGCCGCTTACGACACGCAAGTGATCGCCGCCCGCGCCCTCTATCGCGGCCGGCGCGACGCGCTCCTGGCCGCGCTCGACCGTGAGATGCCCGAGAATGTCACTTGGTCGAAGCCCGAGGGTGGGCTGTTCGTCTGGGCGACGCTGCCGGAGCGTTTCGACGGCGGCGAACTCTTGGCCCGCGCGATCGCCGAGGAACGGATTGCCTTCGTGCCGGGCGCTGCCTTCTACGCCACCGATACCCGGCCGAACACGCTCCGGCTCAACTTCTCCTCGCCGAATGAGGAGAAGATCGCCGAGGGCATCAAGCGACTGGGCCGGTTGATCCGGCGGACATAAATCGCGATCCATGCGGGAGGCGTCAATGTCGGAAGGTGCGGAAGTCTTTCCATTGGCGATCGAGGCGGCCGCCGCGCCACCGCGACTGCGGCCGTCGAACTATCCCGAACCGTTCGCCACGCGCATGGGGCGTCGGGTGAAGCAGCCGCTCGGCGAGCTGTTCGGGCTGAAGAATTTCGGCGTCAACCTGACGACGCTGGTACCCGGCGGCGAATCGGCCCTTCTCCATAGCCACAGCCGGCAGGACGAATTCGTCTACATTCTCGCCGGACGTCCGACGCTGATCACCGATCGCGGCGAGGTGGAGCTTTCCCCCGGCATGTGCGCCGGCTTTGCCGCCAACGGCGCCGCCCACCAGCTTGTCAACCGGACGGGCGAGGACGTCGTCTATCTGGAAGTCGGCGACCGCATCCCCGGCGACGGCGTCAGCTATCCGGTCGACGACCTGCAGGCGGTCCTCGGCCCCGACGGCAAGTGGAGCTTCATCCACAAGGACGGCACGCCCTATTGACGGGGTCGGCCCAAACGCTTCCGCGGGCGGTGCCTCAGAACGCCGTGCGTGCCCGCATCGCGGCCGACAGCGTGCCGTCGTCGAGATAATCGAGCTCGCCGCCGACCGGCACGCCGTGCGCCAGCCGCGTGACCTTCAGCTGGATCCCCTCTTCGCCCAGATGCGCCAGCTGGTCGGTGACGTAGTGCGCCGTCGTTTGACCTTCGACCGTGGCATTCACCGCCAGGATCACCTCCTGGATGTCACCGGAGCGGCAGCGCTCGACCAGCTGGGCGATGGTCAGATCGGACGGCCCGATGCCGTCGAGCGGCGACAGTACGCCGCCGAGCACATGGTATTTCGCCGAAATGGCGTTCGCCCGTTCGAGCGCCCAGAGATCGGAGACATCCTCGACCACCACGATCACCGAGCCGTCGCGCCGCTCGTCTTCGCACACGGTGCAGGGGTCGATAGTGTCGACATTGCCGCAGATGGAACAGACGCCGACCTTTTCGACCGCTTCCTCGCAGGCGACGGTCAGCGGCTTCAGGAGCGATTCCTTCTTCTTGATCAGATGCAGCGCCGCACGGCGGGCCGATCGTGGCCCGAGCCCCGGCAGTTTGGCGAGGAGCTGGATCAGCCGTTCGATTTCGGGTCCGGTAACGCGCTTCGACATGGGCTCCGGCGGGGCTGGTGGTCGGTATCGCCGGGGCAGTGCGCCGCCAGCGTGATTCGAGTTCCCTCTCATACCACTCCGCCGGTCGGGCGACGACAGCAGCCGTTCGGCCGGATCCGGACGACCGGGGCGGCCTTTGGCTCCGGTTGGACGGTCCCGACAAGCCGATCACAGCCGGATGCGACGTCAAAGCCGCAGACGGCACATTCGCGCCCGGTTTCGCTGGCATTTGACCGAAGTTACGTATAAGCGGAAAGCCCTGACGACCCGTGCCGGCCCGCGCCCGACCTGACGCCGGCCACACGGCCGGACCGGGCCGTCATGCGATCGTGCCGGCATCAGCCGATTGTCCTCCGCGCACCGGTGCGGGAGGCGGTCGGACGCTTCCGCACCCACAGCCTTGGCCCAGGACCGTAAACGTACCCGATGACGACGCCGCTTTCCCATATCCGCAACTTCTCCATCGTCGCCCACATCGACCATGGCAAGTCGACGCTTGCCGACCGGCTGATCCAGCATACGGGCGGTCTGGAAAGCCGCGAGATGGTCGAGCAGGTGCTCGACAACATGGACATCGAACGCGAGCGCGGCATCACCATCAAGGCGCAGACGGTCCGCCTCAATTACACGGCCAACGACGGCGAGACCTATGTCCTCAATCTGATGGACACGCCCGGCCATGTCGACTTCGCCTATGAGGTGTCGCGCAGCCTCGCCGCCTGCGAAGGCTCGCTCCTGGTCGTCGACGCCTCCCAAGGCGTCGAGGCGCAGACGCTGGCCAACGTCTACAAGGCGATCGATGCCGGCCACGAGATCGTGCCGATCCTCAACAAGATCGACCTGCCGGCCGCCGATGCCGACCGCGTCAGAGAGCAGATCGAGGAGGTGATCGGCATCGACGCCTCCAACGCCGTGCCGATTTCGGCCAAGACCGGGCTCGGCATTCCCGATGTGCTGGAGGCCATCGTCACGCGCCTGCCGCCGCCGAAGGGTGACGAGAGCAAGACGCTGAAGGCCTTGCTGGTTGACAGCTGGTACGACCCCTATCTCGGCGTCGTCGTGCTCGTGCGCGTCATCGACGGCATCCTGAAGACGGGCCAGAAGATCCGCATGATGGGCACCGGCGCCACCTTTGAGGTGGAGCGGGTTGGCGTTTTTACCCCCAAATTGAAGGAAGTCGGCGAGCTCGGCCCCGGCGAGGTCGGCGCCATCACCGCTTCCATCAAGGAGGTGGCCGATACCCGCGTCGGCGACACGATCACCGACGACAGGAAGCCGACGGAAGCGATGCTGCCCGGCTTCAAGCCGTCGCAGCCGGTGGTGTTCTGCGGCCTGTTCCCGATCGACGCCGCCGATTTCGAGGACCTGCGCGCCGCGGTCGGCAAATTGCGGCTGAACGACGCCTCCTTCACCTATGAGATGGAGACCTCGGCCGCGCTCGGCTTCGGCTTCCGCTGCGGCTTCCTCGGGCTGCTGCACCTGGAAATCATCCAGGAGCGGCTGGAGCGCGAGTTCAATCTCGACCTGATCGCGACCTCGCCCTCGGTCGTCTACAAGATGCATCTGACTGACGGTACGGATCTGGAAATGCACAATCCGGTCGACATGCCGGAAGTGACCAAGATCGAGGAGATCGAGGAACCGTGGCTGAAGGCCACCATCATGACGCCGGACGAGTACCTCGGTTCGGTGCTGAAACTCTGCCAGGACAAGCGCGGCATCCAGATCGATCTGTCCTACGCCGGCTCGCGCGCCATGGTGATCTACGATCTGCCGCTGAACGAGGTGGTGTTCGACTTCTACGACCGGCTGAAGTCGGTATCGAAGGGCTATGCTTCGTTCGACTACGAACTCACCGACTACCGCGCCGCCGATCTGGTCAAGTTGCAGATCCTGGTCAATTCCGAGCCCGTCGACGCCCTGTCGATGCTGGTGCACCGGACCCGAGCGGAAAGCCGCGGCCGCGCCATCTGCGAGAAGCTGGCCGAGGTCATCCCGCCGCACATGTTCCAGATTCCCATCCAGGCGGCGATCGGCGGCAAGATCATCGCCCGCGAGACGATCCGGGCGCTGAGAAAAGACGTCACGGCGAAGTGCTACGGCGGCGACGCCACAAGAAAGCGCAAGCTCCTCGACAAGCAGAAAGAGGGCAAGAAGCGCATGCGCCAGTTCGGCAAGGTGGAGATCCCGCAGGAAGCCTTCATCCAGGTGTTGAAGGTGGAAAGCTGATCGCCTTCCGACATTGCCCGTCATGCGATTGCGCTAACCGAGCATTTCGTCGTTGCAAGCGAAGCAATCCAGAAAGCCAAAATGACGGGCTGGATTGCTTCGCTTCGTTCGCAATGACGGCAATCTCCGGCATCTGCCTGGCGGCGAAACTCCATGTCCTCAGCCCCATCCCCCATCCTCGTCTGGCTGCGCCGCGATCTTCGCCTTGACGATTCCGCGGCCCTGGCGCGGGCGCTTGCCTCGGGTCATCCTGTCCTTCCCGTCTTCGTCTTCGATACCGATATCCTCAATCTCCTGCCACGCGCCGACCGGCGGGTGGAGTTCATCCACGCCACGGTCGCGGCGCTGAAGGCGGACCTGAACGCGTTCGGCGGTGATCTCCTCGTCCGCCACGGCAGCGCGCTCGACGAGATCCCCCGACTTGCGGCCGAACTCGGCGCATCGGAGGTCTTCGCCAATCGCGACTACGAGCCCTCGGCCATCGCCCGCGACCGGCACGTCGAAAACCGCCTCGCCGCGATCGGTGTCGGCTTTCGCACGTTCAAGGATCAGGTCGTTTTCGAGCGCGATGAGATCACAACGGCCGCGGGCGGTATGTACTCGGTGTTCACACCCTACTCCCGCGCTTGGCGCAGGGCGCTGACGGCCGAGGCGCTAAAGCCCCATCTGACCCGCCCGCTCTTTGCCGCGCTCGCAGAGCGCCCGCCCAAGCCCATGCCGAGCCTGACCGAGCTCGGCTTTGCGCCAACCGACCTCGCTACTCTCGGCATCGCGCCCGGCCCGGCCGGCGCCGAGGCGCTGTTCGGCGACTTTCTCGGCCGCATCGACGCCTATGGCGAGACGCGCGACTTCCCTGCGGTGAAGGGCGTGTCGTACCTCAGCGTCCACCTGCGCTTCGGCACGATCTCCATCCGCCGGCTGATGACCCACGCGCTCGGGCGCCGGTCTGAGGGGGCGGAGAAATGGCTCGCCGAACTGATCTGGCGGGAGTTCTATTCCCAGATCCTGTGGCATCGACCCGACGTCGTCGCCCACGCCTTCAAGCCCGAGTACGACGATCTCGACTTTACCAACGACGAAACCCTGTTCCGGGCCTGGGTCGAAGGGCGCACGGGCTATCCGATCGTCGATGCCGCCATGCGGCAGCTCAACACGACCGGTTACATGCATAACCGGCTCAGGATGATCACCGCGAGCTTTCTGGTGAAGGACCTGCTCGTCGACTGGCGCTGGGGCGAAAAACTGTTCGCCGAGCGTCTCATCGATTTCGACCTCGCCTCCAACAATGGCGGCTGGCAGTGGGCGGCCTCGACCGGCTGCGACGCGCAACCCTACTTCCGCATCTTCAATCCGGTGGCACAAAGCCAGAAATTCGACCCGGACGGCGGCTTCATCCACCGCTTTGTGCCGGAACTGGCCGGGCTCGCCGCCCCCGCCATCCACGCGCCGTGGTTGGCGAGGCCGCTGGAACTCGCTGCCGCCGGCGTGCGGTTGGGCGAAACCTATTCCCACCCGATCGTCGATCACGCGATCCAGCGCGACAGGGCGCTGGCGCTGTACAAGCGGGCGTGACCGCGAGCCTTCATGCCTTCTGGCGGTACGATAGCGCCATTGCCGGCGCTCCCACCTCGAACGGCGTGACGTCGGACCAGAAGCGGCGGGCGAACTTTTGGGCATCGACCCGGTAGGGGCGGTCCCATTGGAAACGCATCTCCGCCAGTTCGCGCATGAAGGGGATGGCCAAACCCATCAGGCTCTGCAGCCAGAAGGGCAGGGCAATCAGCCTCGGCTTCACTCCCAAGGCCGCCGCGCCGAGCGCCAGGATCTCGCGCGGCGTGCGCGTTGGCGCGCATGGCATGTGCCAGGACTGGCCGAAGGCGTCGTCGGGCGCATCGAGCAGCGTCACCACAGCGCGGCCGACATCCGGCACATAAGCAAAGTCATGCGGCATGTCCGGCTTTGCCAGCATCAGCGCCGACTTGCCTTTCGCCAGCGCGCCGAAGGCGGTATCGCCGAAATGCGACAGGGCGCCGAGGCCGGGGCCATAGAAGTCCGGCACCCGCAAGGAGGCAAACCGCACGCGGTCCGAAGCCGCCATCCACATCCGGGTGACCTCGGCGCGCACGGCCGGCTTCACCTGGACATTGGTCAGCGGCATGTCCTCGGTCAGCGGCGCGGTCTGCGGCCCATACATGTAGAGACCGTCGACGAAGACGACGCGGGCCCCGGTCGCTTCGGCGGCCGCCAGGATATTGGCCATCGCCCGTGGCCAGACGTCGCGCCAGAGCTTGCCGGAATAGGTGAAGCCGAGGGCGATGACGATCTGGCTTGCTCCCGCGGCCACGCGCAGAACTGCGTCTCGATCGAGAACATCGGCGGCCTCGAAACTCACACCGGCCGGCAGGCTGGCGGGCTTGCGCCGCTGAGCTACCCGCACACTGCGACCAGCGGCCACGAGCCGTTCTGTCGTCGCCTGCCCGCAGGCGCCATACCCAAATACAACGATCAATTCGCTCATGATCTCGATCTCCTTCGATGTCGTCCGTTGATCGGGATATAGGTGCGCGTCTTGCATAGCAAAAATGCATTGTTTATATTTCGACTATGCGCGACGTTAATCTCTCCGGCCTCGATCTCAATCTTCTCCCCCAACTTGGCGCGCTGCTCCGGCGCTGCAACGTGACGCGGGCAGCCGAAGAAGTGGGGCTGAGCCAGCCGGCGATGAGCCGGGCGCTCAGCCGGCTGCGGGACGAATTCGACGATCCCCTCTTGGTGCGCGGTCACGACGGGTTCGTCCGGACGCCCCGCGCCGCCGAACTTCTCCCCCGCGTCGAGGCGGCGCTGGCCGATCTGAAGGCGCTGTTCCAGGAGCCTCAATTCGATCCGTCGACGGCCGAACGCACCATCCGTCTCGCCGCCTCCGACACGCAGACGGTGCTGCTGGTGCCTGCGCTGATGGCGCGATTGGCCGAGGAGGCGCCGGGCGTGTCGCTGAGGGTCGAATCCTACGGCCCCGATCTCATCGCGCGCCTGGAGAAGGGCGTGATCGATCTCGCCTTCGCATTGTCGACCATACACTTGCCACCCGGCGCCATGTCCGAGCCGGTCGGCGACGACCACCTCGCGCTGGTCATGCGCCGCGGTCACCCAGCGGCCGATCGGGAGTGGACGCTCGCCGACTACACCGCTTACGACCATACGACCGTCGCCCTGACCGGTGACGGTGTTTCCGAACTCGACGCCCTGCTCGCTAGCGCCGGGCTCAGGCGGCGCATCGCGCTGGTCACCCCGCATTTCACCGCCGCGGCTGCCGCCGTCGCGGCATCCGATCTTGTCACCACGATTTCGGCGACTTTTGCCGCCCGCCTCGCCGACACCTTCGGGCTCATCTTGAAGCGCCCCCCCTTCGCCAACATCGAACTGCCGATGACGCTGGTGTGGTCGCACTTGCGCGATCGCGATCCGGTGCTGGTCTGGTTTCGCGGCCTCGTCCGCCGTGTCGCCGCGACGGTCTACGTCAACGCGGTGTCATCCCCGCGATAAGCCTATCCGGCAAACTGTCTCCAGAACTCGACGCCATCTTCAACCGATTGCCGGATCGACCATGACCGACTTGCACCAAGCGTTTCCAGGCCTCATCTGGGCGTTTCACTTCGCCCCCGACGGCAACTCCGTCTCCAGCCTCGACGGCGAGGCGAGCCTGCCGGAAAACCTGCCGACGGATGGCTGCGTCTGGCTGCATCTGGCCGTTCCAGACGGCAGGATCGAGGCCCAGATCGCCCGCCTGCCGGGGCTCGATGGCAGAATCGCCGCCGCCGTGGTCAGTCGCGACCGGCACTTGATCCTCTCCGTCATGGGCGGCGTGCTGACCGGCACGATGCCGGGCTTTCTCAACGACCTGACCGACGAGATCCGCGAAGTCGGGCATTTCCATTTCGCCTTGACCGACCGGCTGCTGGTCACCGCCCGCCGGCTGCCGCTGCAGACGATGAGTGCCATCCGCACCGAAGTGGCGAGCGGCCGCTGGTTTGCCCAGACGATCGACCTGTTCGCCGCCGTCTCGGCCTCCTTCGAGCGCGACCTCGAGGAGCATCTCGACCGGCTGACCGACGAGATGGACGGCATCGAAGAGGAAATCCACGAACAGCGCCGGGGCGATCAGCACGGCCAGCTCGGCAGCCTCAGGCGCGAGATCGCCCGCATCCACCGGACCCTCAGGACCTCGGCGCGGCTGTTCCATCGCATGGACAGTCGGCCGGAGCCAACGCTGCCGGCGCCGGCTCGCGCCATGCTCGAACAACGCGGCCACCACATGGCGGCGCTCGACCAGGACGTGATCCTGTTGCAGGAACGCGCCCGGCTCCTCACTGACGAGATTTCGACGCGCCGGCAGGACCAGATCAACCAGAACCTGTTCATCCTGTCGCTGTTCACCGTGGTGCTGATGCCGCCGACCCTGATCACCGGCTTCTTTGGCATGAACACCAAGGACATGTTCCTGCAGGACGTACCCGGCGGCACCGTCTATGCCGCCATCCTCGTCATCGCCTCAGCCGCCCTGGCCGGGTGGCTGACGTTGCGCCATTTTGGTGCAAGACGTTCCTGACGGCGGTGCCGACGGCCACCGCAAACGAGAACCGCCCGAACCAAGGTCCGGGCGGTTGTGGGTTGAGATGCGCGCTGCGGTCTCGCTGACCGCCCGGCGCTCAATGGAACAGATACGAGAAGACGAAAAACAGCGTGCCCGAGAGCAGCATCGCCACCGGCAGGGTCAGCACCCAGGCCAAGGCGATGTTGAACAGGGTGGACAGTTGCAGGCCCGACTTGTTGGCGAACATCGTGCCGGCGATGCCGGATGACAGCACGTGCGTCGTCGACACCGGCAGGCCGAGCCCGTCGGCGGCGCCGATGCAGGCCATGGCCACGATTTCGGCGGACGCTCCTTGAGCATAGGTCAGGTGCGTCTTGCCGATCTTTTCGCCGACGGTCACGACGATGCGTTTCCAGCCGACCATGGTGCCGAGGCCGAGCGCGATGGCGACGGCGATTTTGACCCAGAACGGAATGAACTTGGTCGACCCGTCGAACACGCTCTGCAATGCCTTGATCTTGCCCTCGGACGTCGGATCCATGCCGGCGGCATGGCTCTTCAAGAGGAACTTCGAAGCCTCGGAGGCGAGATACATGTCGTTGCGGACGTTGGATACGGACGCGCTCGGAACCTTGGCGAACGTGCCGTATTGGGCGACCTGGTCGGAGATGGCGAGCGCCAGCTTCTGCATCGAGGCGACCGTCGTGTCCGTCAGGTTTTTGGTGCGGACGTACTCGGTGACGTCGGCGCGGAAATTGGCCGGAGCATCGGCTTTCTTGAAGACTTCGAGGGCGACGACAGCGGCGGAGGACGCCTGCTGATAGGTGCGCATCTCGCTGTCCGGCATGGCGCGGTTCAAGGCGTAAGCCGTCGGCACGGTGCCGATCAGGATGAGCATGATCAGGCCCATGCCCTTCTGACCGTCGTTGGAGCCGTGGAAGAAGCTGACGCCCGTGCAGGTGAAGATGAGGATGCCGCGAATCCACCACGGTGGCGTCTTGCCAGGCTTCGGTTCGGCGAACAGTGGGCTGCCCTTGACGAACATGTTGACGCCCGCAAACAGCAGGTAGAACAGCAGCGCCGCCAAGGCGAAGCCGAACACAGGGGACGCCAGGAGCGCATAGCCGATCTCGGTGGCCTTGCCCCAATCGACGCCGGAGGTGCCGTCGCGGCCGTGCTGCAGCGCATTGGCGACGCCGACGCCGATGATCGAGCCGATCATCGTGTGCGACGACGATGCCGGCAGGCCCAAGTACCAGGTGCCGAGGTTCCAGATGATGGCGGCGATGAGCAGCGCGAACACCATGGCAAAGCCGGCGTCCGAACCGACCTGCAGGATGAGTTCGACTGGCAGCAGCGACACGATGCCGAAGGCGACCGCGCCGGACGACAGGGCAACGCCGGTCAGGTTGCACAGGCCCGACCAGACGACGGCGACATTGGCCGGCAACGAGTGCGTATAGATCACGGTGGCGACGGCGTTGGCGGTGTCATGGAAGCCGTTGACGAACTCGAAGCCGAGCGCAATGAGCAGCGCCACGCCGAGGAGGATGTACGGCAGGTAGGTCGACGGGCTGGCCCCGGTCGCGACAATGTCGGCATAGAGCGAATAGGCGACATACAGCGCTCCGGCCGCGAGCGCGCCGAAGAACAGGACGAGCGTGCCGAGCCCGGTGGAATGGTCGAGGTGAGGCCGGCCGGACGAGTGCGGTTCGGCAGTCGGTTCGAGGGCAATGTCGGTCAAGGGACTCCCCATCGGTTTGCGTGCAACGCCAGCTGAAATACGGCGCTGAAACGGCTGCCGGAGAGGCGGCCGGCATCGACGGCGGACGCGCCGAAATGCTTAAAAAGTGTTGACGAAACATGTAACAGCTGTGTGACCTTCGTCGTATTTGCCGCCGATCGGGGATCCCGGACGGCAGAGAAAATGACGACAGGGCAATGGCTTGACAAAATGTGGAGGCTTGCCGCGGCGACGCGACGGGATACCATCAGGCCGGCGGCGTCACGGCCTTGACAACGAGGGCGCCGAGCCGCTCGGGCAACCCCGGCAAGAGGCCGACGGCGGCGGCATGCCCGGCCTCGGACATCTTCGCCCAGGTCTTCGCGACGATATCGACAATCTTGTCGTCACTGTGCTTGTCGGCGAAGGCGACGAATTCATTTTCGAGGAATGTGAGGCAGGCGCAGTCCTCGAGTGCCTGGGCGTCGGAATCGCGCTTCAGCCGCTCCTTGCGGATGACGGCGCGGGTGCGTTCGATGGTCGCGGCGTCGTAGCCGACGCGGGTCATGATTCCCGCGGTCAGCTCGGCATGGTGGTCTTTCAGCGCATTGCGCCAAGCGAAATAGCCGGGCTTGCCATCGGGATGGGAAGCGCGCGGGATATCGAAGCGGCGGATGTGCTGGGCGCGGACGGCGATGGCGAGCGCATCCGCGGCGTCGGGCACGAGCCTCGACAGCCACGCGGTCATCCGCTCGCCGTAGAAGACGGCGTAGGGGCGAGCCATGCCATCGACGACGATCGAGGCGGTATCCGCGGCATTCTCGGCATCGATCAGCGCAAAGGCCTTGCTCAGGCGGTCGTCGGCCATGTCGGTCCAGTCCTTTGGCGGCAGCCAGCGCCACCCCTTGTCAAGAAAAGCCGGCGCACCATCCTTGCTCCTGTCCCACTGAAGCACTAACGAGACATCTCAGATGGCACGCCGTGCCACGCTCCGCCCAATTTGACCCGGACCCCCGCAGATGGCCAAGCCTTTTCCGCAATTGAACGATGCGCACATCGAAATGATCGCGGCGCAGCACATCTTTTTCACCGCGACGGCCACGGCGACGAGCCGCATCAACATGTCGCCGCGCCCGACCGACTGCTTCCGCGTGATCTCGCCCAACAAGGTCGCCTACCGCGACTTGACCGGCTCTGGAGCCGAGACGGCGGCACACGTCAAGGCGGACGGGCGGATGACGATCATGTTCTGCGCGTTTGCGGGTGCACCGCTGATCCTCAGACTTTACGGCAAGGGACAGTCGCACGAGCGCGGTACGGCCGAATACCGGGAGCTCATCGACACGCACTTCGCCGGCGAGGAGCCGGCCGGGACGCGTCAGGTCGTCACGCTCGACGTTGACTACGTGCAGACGTCCTGCGGCTACGGCGTGCCGCTGTTCGAGTTCACGGCCGACCGCCCCAACCTCGCGCGTTGGGCTGAGACGAAGGGCGAGGAGGGCTTGAAGGAGTACCGCCGGCAGAAGAATACCGTCAGCCTCGACGGATTGCCGGCCTTGGCAGCGGAGTGAGACTGGTTTCCGTCTTGCCGCCAGTGGACCAGGCTGTACATGTCCGTCATTGCGAGCGAAACGACGCAATCCAGCCTTAAGTGATTGAAGTATCTGGATTGCTTCGCTTCTCTCGCAATGACGGGGATAGCTCGGTGGCATCCGTTGCCGAGGGGGGCCGACGATCGACTCTACCCCCTCACCAGTTCCAGCGGCTTGCCGCCCTCCTTCGCCGCCTTGACGAAGCGGCCGTCGGCCTTGGGGACGAGTGTCAGATCGGCGGTCTCGGCACCGATCATGATGAGGAGCGCCGCTTCGACGTGCCATTTGACCAGCTGCAGCTTCATCACGCGGGCGTCGCAGCCGGGCTCGAACTTCAGCGCGCGGTCCTCGCGCTCCTTGCCGAAAGGAAGGTTGGTCAGTACGACCGTGCAGATCGCATCGCCGCCCGGCCGGCGAAACTGCCAGCGCCCGACGAGGAGTTGCGGCGTCACCAACCGCTCCTGGCCCTCGTTCGCCGCAACCAGCATCAGCCGCTTGCCCGATGTCTTGCCGGTTTCGACAAAACTGCCGTCGGGCAATTCGGCGAATGCCAGCACCACCAACCCGTCGGCGCCGCGAAACACGACGCCGCCCTTGTCGTTGAAGTCCCAGGCTGCGGCTTGCCGGAGCACCGGATCGGGCGGACTGCAGTCGCCTGGCAGAGTGAAGGCGCGGCCGCCGGCGGCCTTCTCCGCCGACAGGGTGACGGTGCAGCCCTTACCGGTCGCCTCTGTCGCAATCAGCCAATTGCCGGTTACGGCGCGATAAAGCGATTCGTCGGCGGCCGAGGCCGGTCCGGCCGCGACAAGGCCCAGATGGGCCGAGAGGAGAAGACGGCACAGGTGGACAAAGCGCGGCACGACGAGCCTCGCAGATCGGTCGCGGCCGCTTGTATGCGGCCTGTTCAGGGCATGCCGATCGGATGCAATGATCGGCCGCCTCGTTACAATGCGAACATATGAGCAGCAATCGCGGCGAGCGACAAGGCCCCGATCCAGAGAGCGATCCGCCCCCAGCGCGTGCCCCTGGCCTCGGCCGCAGCGAGCCGCTCGACCGTGTCGTCATCGAGGCGCATGCCCTTGTCCGCCATCAGGGCGAAGCCGGCGGAAATCCGCTCGGCCCGCTCGGCGAATCGGGGCAGTGCGAGCGCCAGACGTCCGAGTGCCGAGATGCTGTCACCGGCTTCGCCGAGGACGGCGAGCGGTCCGAGATTGCGCTCGATCCATTCCCGAACGACCGGCTCCGATGTCGTCCAGATGTCGAGATCGGGGTCGAGCGAGCGGGCAACGCCTTCCACCACCACCATGGTCTTTTGTAAGAGGATCAGCCGCGGCTGCGTCGCCATGTGGAAGACTTCGGTATATTCGAACAGCTGCGACAGGAGATGCGCCATGGAGATCTCGCGCGCCGGCCGGTCGCGTAAGGGCTCGCCGACGGCCCTGAGCGCCTGGGCGAACACGTCGACCTCTTCTCCCGCCGGGACGTAGCCGGCCTCGAAATGCACTTGCGCGACACGCAGGTAGTCGCGGCGGATGAAGCCGTAGAGAATTTCGGCGAGAAACCGCCGTTCGGCCGGATTGAGCCGCCCCATGATGCCGAAATCGACGGCGACGAGCGTGCCTTGCCTGTCGACGAACAGGTTGCCCTGGTGCATGTCAGCGTGGAAGAAGCCGTCGCGCATGGCGTGCCTGAGGAACGACTGCATCACGACCTTCGACAGGGCGACCGGATCGTGGCCGCTGGCGATCAGCTTGTCGCGATCGGCGAGCTTCATGCCGTCGACCCATTCCAGCGTCAGCACGCCCTTGGCCGTCCTGACCCAGTCGACCTTCGGCACGCGGAAACCGGGATCGCCGGCGGTGTTCTCCGCCAGTTCGGAGAGCGCGGCGGCCTCCAAGCGTAGATCCATCTCCAGGCGCACCGAGCGGGCAAGCGTATCGACGATGGCGACTGGCCGAAGCCTCCGGATCGGCGGCACCAGGCGTTCCAGAATGCGCGCGGCGAGATAGAAACTGTCGAGATCGCGGCGGAAGCGCGCCTCGATATCGGGTCTGAGCACCTTGACCGCCACGGCGTGGCTGGAGCCGTCGGCGTCGATCACCTCGGCGCGATGCACCTGCGCGATCGAGGCGGCGGCGACCGGCTCGCCGATCGAGGCGAACAGGGCGGAGATCGGCCGTTGCAGAGCCCGTTCGATGGCCGCCAGCGCCTCCGGCTTGGGGAAGGCGGTCAGCCGATCCTGCAGTGCTTCGAGATCGTCCGCCATCTCCTGGCCGACGACGTCGGGTCGTGTGGCGAGAAACTGGCCGAGCTTGACGTAGGATGGCCCCAGCCGGTTGAGCGCTTCGGAAACGCGGGCCGAGCGGGCGACACGGGCAAGCCCCCGCCGTTCGATCAGCCGGCAGGCGGCCAGGACCAGGCGGCCGAGCGCCGGCGGATCCGGCGGAGCGATGGCGCGGATGACGCCTTCGCGCGCCAACACCCAGCCGGCATGGGCCAGCCTGACGATCGAGCCGGGCCGGAATGGACCGAAGCCTGCCGGTTCCTGAAGGGGCACGTTCAGATCTTCCAGCCGGAATGGATGGCCGCGATGCCACCCGAAAGGTTGGTGTAGCTCACCCGCTCGAAGCCGGCCTCGCGGATCATTTGGGCGAAGCGCTGCTGGTTGGGAAAGGTCCGGATCGACTCGACGAGATACTTGTAAGGTTCGCTGTCGCCGGCAACGAGGCGACCCAACGGCGGAATGACGTTGAAGGAGAAGGCGTCGTAGACCTCGGCCAAACCCGGCACGTCGACCAGGGAGAATTCGAGGACGAGGAGGTGCCCGCCGGGCCTCAGCACGCGGAAGGCTTCGGCGAGCGCCTTGCCGACCCGCGGCACGTTGCGGATGCCGAAGGCGATTGTGTAGGCGTCAAACCGGCCGGCCGCGAACGGAAGCTCTTCGGCGTTGCCCTCGATGAAGGCGATATCGTCGGAAAACCCGCGCTTCTCAGCCCGTTCGCGCCCAACCGCCAACATGGAAGAATTGATGTCGCAGACGGTCGCCTGCGTCGCACCTTTCGAGCGCTCGACGATGCGGAAAGCGATATCGCCGGTGCCGCCGGCGACGTCGAGGACCTCGAATGGCCGGCTGCCGGTGCGGGTCTTCGGCGGGGCGAGCTTGGAGACGAAGGCCTCCTTCCACACCCGGTGCATGCCGCCGGACATCAGGTCGTTCATCAGGTCGTAGCGCGAAGCAACCTTGTGGAAGACGTCGTCGACGAGGCCCTGTTTGTCGCTGAGCGGCACTTCGGTAAACCCGAAGGCCGCCGTCGTCGACCTGTCCTCTCCCGCCTGAGCCCCGGCCGCAGCCGCCCCCTCGACCATGTCGCATCTCCTTGAGCAAACGCGCCGGACCATAGCCGAAGCGCGCGCGCTGCGCTATTGCCATGGATCCCGGCGCGAATTCGTCGCCGTTGCGTTTCTGCAGAAGCTCCGGACACACCAATCCATGCCCGAATTGCCCGAAGTCGAAACCGTCCGTCGCGGCCTTGGCCCGATCCTGGAAGGAGCACTGATCGAACGCGTCGAACTGCGGCGCCCGAACCTGCGCTTTCCCTTTCCCGACGACTTTGCCGCACGGCTGACCGGGCGCACGGTCGTCGCCTTGGGGCGGCGGGCGAAATATCTGATCGCCGATCTGGACGATAGCACAGTGCTCGTCATGCACCTCGGCATGTCCGGCTCGTTCCGCATCCTCGCCGGCGCGGCAGCGGGGGGCGGGACGGATACCACCGAGACACCCGGCGATTTCCATCTGCCGCGCGGGAAATCCACCGCGCACGACCATGTGGTGTTCCATCTGCGCACGCCCGCCGACGGCTGCGCGCGCATTGTCTACAACGATCCGCGCCGTTTCGGCTTCATGACGCTGGTCGAACGGGCGGCATTCGACGCGCACCCACTGATGCGCGACATCGGCATCGAGCCCCTGGGCAACCTGTTTGGCGCCGGCGCGCTCGCCGAGGTGTTCGCGGGAAAGACCGCGCCGTTGAAGGCGGCTCTCCTTGACCAGAAGCTCATTGCCGGGCTCGGCAACATCTATGTGTGCGAGGCGCTGTGGCGGGCCGAACTGTCGCCGACCCGTGCCGCTGGCACAATTGCTGCGGGACGGGGCGCCCGCGCCCGGGCGGAAGCGCTCGCCGCATCGATCCGCTCGGTTCTGCAGGAGGCGATCGCCGCCGGTGGCTCGACGTTGCGCGATCATGTGCAGGCCTCGGGCGAACTCGGCTACTTCCAGCACCGTTTCAACGTCTATGACCGGGAAGGCGAAGCCTGTCTGCGCCCGGGCTGCGGTGGGGTGGTCGAACGTCTCACCCAGTCCGGCCGTTCGACGTTCTGGTGCCCGACGTGCCAGAAGTGATCTGCTGATCTGCAGCTTCGAAAGGGGGGCGGCCGCTTGAACGGCCGGTCGGCCTCCGTTACGCCTGATGGGAGACGGACAGGCGAGCCGTTCGCTCGCCCGGCGATCCGCGTCCGGGCAAAGGGAGGCAGACATGAGCTATTCGACCATCCTCGTCGAGACCCGCGAGCCTGTCGGGTTGGTGACCCTCAACCGCCCGAAGGCGCTGAATTCCTTGAGCTCCGAGTTGATGGGCGAACTCAGGCAGGCGCTCGACGCCTTCGAGGCGGATGACGGTGTCGGTGCGGTCGTTATCACCGGTTCGGAGCGGGCGTTCGCCGCCGGCGCCGACATCAAGGAGATGGCCGGATACAGCTATCCCGGCACGTTCCTCGACGATTTCATTGCCTCCTGGGGCCACGTGGCGGCGCGCAAGAAGCCGATCATTGCGGCCGTCGCCGGTTTCGCGCTTGGCGGCGGCTGCGAACTCGCCTTGATGTGCGACCTGATCATTGCCGCCGATACCGCTCAGTTCGGCCAGCCTGAAATCCGCCTCGGCATCATCCCCGGGGCCGGCGGCACGCAGCGCCTGATACGGGCCATCGGCAAGTCGAAGGCGATGGATCTGATCCTGACCGGCCGCACGATGGGCGCGGAAGAGGCCGAGCGCTCCGGTCTCGTCGCCCGCGTGGTGCCCGCCGCCGAACTCGTCGAGACGGCCGTCCGGGTCGCTGGCGAGATTGCCCGGCATTCACCGATCGCCACGCGGTTGGCCAAGGAGGCGGTCAACCGCGCCTATGAATCCTCGCTTGCCGAGGGGCTCCTCTACGAGCGACGGGCCTTCCAGGCGTTGTTCGCCACCGTTGATCAGAAGGAAGGCATGGGCGCTTTTCTGGAGAAGCGTCCTCCGAAGTTCGAGGGACGTTGACGCTTCGATCTCGTCTCGCTATAAGCGCCGTCTGAAATGGCGGTGACTTGGTCGCCGCCGCTTTCGTATTCACGACGATCGAATGGCGGATACGGATGGCGCGCGGTTGGTCGCGCGTCGGCTAACGACCATCGCCGATCTGACCTTGACACCCGACCTCTCCATCGCCGAATGCGAGGGGAACAACTAGACGCTCAGAAAGGCTACCCATGGCCAATACGCCGTCCGCCGCCAAGGCGGCTCGCAAAATCGCCCGCCGGACAGCGATTAACAAGTCCCGGCGCAGCCGCGTCCGCAACTTCTTGCGCAAGGTCGAAGAAGCGCTCGCCTCCGGTGACAAGACTGCCGCTGCCGCCGCTTTCGCCGTGGCACAGCCGGAAATGGCGCGTGCCGCGCAGAAGGGCGTGATCCACGCCAACACCGCGTCCCGCAAGATCTCTCGCCTGCACAAGCGGGTGAAAGAGCTCGGTTGATCGGGTAAAGTTTCCGCACGCATAACGAGAAGCCCGGACTTGTGTTCCGGGCTTTTTAGTTTTCCGGCAAAGGGAATGTCGGGCTGTGGACAGCCGGTCGACGAGACAAGACGCCTAGCACAAATATGCTAATAGATATAATGCGTTATTGGGTAGTCAGTGGTCTCGCTCCGGCCAGTCGTCGCTTCCTCGATGTCAAGTGGGCGACCGCAAAATTTTTCGTCGGCATAGGGACTCGCGCGGACGCAGGGCGAAAACGGATGCGAATCGCGAAGAGTCAAAAGGACTTCCCCAGGCACTTGGACGGTGCCCGTCCGAGGGCTCCGAGGCATCGGAGCAACACCGCATGGAACGGCTTCCATTGCGGTGTTGCGGGCGCCGGAGCACGTGTGTAATGTCCAATTCATCGAGGCCGGGGGCGCGTCTCCTGCCGCAGCGTCGAAATCCTTCGAATGGATGGTAGCGTTGATGCGTAGTGGATAACTACGCAGGCAGGAATTGCGTGGCAAAATCGACAGTAAACGTAGAAAATATAGCATCCATGGTTTCGATATGTACGGGGTAATTCCCGAAAGCGAGTTGAATTGTTTGGCCTTGTGCGTGGCGGATGCAAAGGGCCAACGGCCGGTACATCGCGGGGGCGATCGACATGGTTGACTATTCGGGCGCGGTCGACGTCAAAGACGTCGACCCGAAGGGGGCGTGGTTCGCACTACGCGACGACCCGCGGGCCGTCCTTATTGACGTGCGGACGACGGCGGAATGGGCCTACGTGGGCGTTCCGCAGTTGGGAGAGATTGGCAAGAAGCCGATCCTCGTCGAATGGCAGGTTTTCCCGTCGATGGACGTCAACGCCGGCTTTGCGGCGGCGTTGATCGAGATCCTGACATCGCACGGCCATTCGAATGATACGCCGCTCTATTTCCTGTGCCGTTCCGGGGTGCGCAGCAAAGCGGCTGCGGTCGCGTTGATCCGGTCCGGCTGGACGCAGAGTTTCAATATTGCCGGCGGTTTCGAGGGTAGTCTCGACGCGTCCGGACATCGGGGAATCGTTGCCGGTTGGAAGGCCTCCGGTCTCCCCTGGGTGCAAACCTAATCCAATCCAAATCGAACGGATCGCGACCCGATGTGGGCCGATCCATGTGCCAGCCGGATGCTTGCGTCCGGACGGAGTGGTTTTCCTGTTGCATGCGCTTTGGCGGAGCATGTGAGGGGACAGAAAATGAGGAGACATTTGCGATGACCTTGGGGCGAGCGGGCCAAGAGGAGTGGGGTCGCGTAAAACTGCGGTTGAAGGCGGAACTCGGCGAGGACGTGTTTTCCAGCTGGTTTACGCGCGTCAATCTGGAATCCTGCGATAACGGCGTCGTCAACCTGTCGGTCCCGACCCAGTTCCTGAAGAACTGGCTGCAGGGTCGCTATCGGGATCGGCTGATCCGTATCTGTCAGGACGAATTCGATGCCGTCCGCAACATCGAGTTCTTCGTGCGCGGTGCCATTCGTCCTCTCGGAATGGGCCTAGGCGATGCTGAACCGCAAAATGTCGACATGCGGCAGATCAATGTGCCGCCGAAGCCGGTGCCGCGGGTGGTCGCGCCGCCGTCGGCCAGCGAGAATCGGGAGGCCGAAGACGTGCTTGCCGGCTCGCCGCTCGATCAGCGCTATTCGTTCGACAATTTCATCGAGGGCAAATCGAACGCCTTTGCGCTTGCCGCTGCGCGCCGGGCGAGCGACCAGCGGCCAGGCGAGCCGGTCGCCTTCAATCCCTTGTATCTGCAGGCCGCCGTCGGCCTGGGCAAGACGCACCTTCTGCAGGCGATCGCCCACCAGGCGCGCGCCGCCGGCCGTCGCGTCGTGTATTTGACGGCCGAGCACTTCATGTACCGGTTCGTCGCGGCGTTGAAGTCGCAGTCGGCCTTGGCCTTCAAGGACAGTCTCAGGGCGATCGATCTTCTCCTCATCGACGACCTGCAGTTCCTGCAAGGCAAGCAGATCCAGCAGGAGTTCTGCCACACGCTGAACTCGCTGATCGACAATGCCCGGCAGGTGGTTGTGGCGGCCGACCGGCCCCCGGTCGATCTCGAAGCCGTCGACGAGCGCGTGAAGTCGCGGCTGGCCGGTGGACTCCTGGTCGAGATCGGCGAACCCGACTACGACATGCGCCGCAAGATCCTCAACATCCGCGTCGCCGCGGCTAAGCGCGCGTTCCCCACGCTCGTCGTCTCCGACGCTGTGCTCGACTACGTGGCGCAGAACGTCACCGCCTCTGGGCGCGATCTCGACGGCGCCGTGAACCGGCTCGTCCACCAGAACCAGTTGACCGGCGAGGAAATCTCGCTCGACATGGCCGAACTGGCGTTGCGCGACCTGTTGCGCGGCAAGGAGACCCGCCGCGTCAAGATCGAGGACATCCAGCGCGTCGTCTCCAAGCACTACAACGTGTCGAAGGCCGACATGCTGTCGGCCAGGCGCACCCAGACCGTCGTTCTGCCCCGCCAGATTGCCATGTATCTGTCGAAGACCATGACGCCACGTTCGCTTCCCGAAATCGGCCGCCGTTTCGGCAACCGCGACCATACGACGGTTCTGCATGCCGTCCGGAAGATCGAGGCGCTCTCCAATGCCGACCGGACGATGAAGGAGCTGCTTGACGCATTGAAGCGGCAGATTGACGCATGAAGGGAAGGGCGGCCGGCACGTCCCGGCCGCATTCCAGGAGTTGATTGGCTCGCCATCTTGAACGGCCGTTTCCGGGTTTGCCCGGCAGCGGCCGTTGTCGTGTGCGGCGCTGCCAATGTGGCTGATGTTGCGCCGGCCGCCGAGCCTGCTATAGCTGCGGCCAACGGGCCGTTTGGCCGGTCGACAGTTGAGCGCGCGGATCGAGACGCCGGATGGGTCGCAACGGTTTCCCGTCCGAGAGGATCGCGCTCTGAAGGAGCGGCGCATGAGCGACATGTCTTTGCTGGTGGTGGGGGCGGCCGGCCGCATGGGTCAGGCGCTGATTCGGGCCATCACAACGGTTCCAGGCGTTCGCCTCGGCGGCGCGATCGAACATGGCGCGTCGCCGGCGCTCGGGCTTGATGCGGCGGTGAACGCCGGGTTGCCGGCCTCCGGCATTCGCATCACCGACGATCCCCTACCGCTGTTCGCCAAGGTCGACGGCGTCCTCGATTTCACCACGCCGAAGGCGACGCTGGCCTTTGCCGAACTTGCCGCGCAGGCACGCATCGTGCACGTCATCGGGACCACCGGGCTGGAGCCGCCGGACGAGGCGGAGCTTGCTGCCGCCGCGCGCCACGCCGTCATCATCAAGTCCGGCAACATGAGCCTCGGCGTCAACCTGCTCGCAGGCCTCGTCAAGCGCGCCGCCGCCGCGCTCGACGAGGAATTCGACATTGAGATCGTCGAGATGCATCATCGCATGAAGGTCGACGCGCCTTCCGGCACGGCGCTTCTCCTCGGCGAGGCGGCCGCGGCTGGACGCGACATCGACCTCTCCAACCGCTCCGAACGTGGCCGCGACGGGCTGACAGGCAAGCGCAGGCAGGGCAACATCGGCTTTGCATCGCTGCGTGGCGGCACCGTGATCGGCGACCACACCGTGGTGTTTGCCGGTCCGCACGAGCGCATCGAACTCTCTCATCGCGCCGAGGATCGCACAATCTTCGCCCGTGGTGCGATCAAGGCGGCGTTGTGGGGCAGAGGGCGCAAGCCCGGCCTCTACGCCATGGCTGACGTGCTTGGCCTCAACGACTGAGCGGGTAAGATTACGCATTCCGGACCGCAAATTGCCCAAACGCAATGCGCCGGGCCGATTTTTCGCCTTAACCGGGGAGGCGGGTTGTCTCCCCGACCCACCCTGAAACACGACCTGGGGCATTTCCCCATCGATTGGATGAAACCGGCCGATCGATAGGGAAATGCTCCAGGCTCAAAAGCTTGAGCGTGTCCGTCCCGCTCAGATCGCTGCGATCCGAACGGGACACGCTCCAGGCCCTCATCCGAAGCCCATTTGAGGATTGTCTGATGGAACATCTCCTGGTGCTCTGCCGCCACGGCGAAAGCGAATGGAATAAACTGAACCTGTTCACCGGCTGGCGTGATCCGGACCTCTCCGAGAAGGGCGTCGTCGAGGCCCATGCCGCGGGCCGCAAGTTGAAGGCCCTCGGCCTCGTCTTCGATCACGCCTATACCTCGGCGCTTGTCCGTGCCCAGCACACGCTGCAGATCATCCTCGGCGAACTCGGCCAGGTCGGTCTGCCCGAGACGCGCGATCAGGCCTTGAACGAGCGCGACTACGGCGATCTCTCCGGCCTCAACAAGGACGAGGCCCGCGTCAAGTGGGGCGAGGAACAGGTGCATATCTGGCGCCGCTCCTTCGACGTGCCGCCTCCCGGCGGCGAGAGCCTGAAAGACACGGCTGCGCGCGTGCTGCCCTATTTCGACCGGCTGATCTGGCCGGACGTCGTCGCCGGCAAGCGCATCCTGATCTCCGCCCACGGCAATTCGCTGCGCGCTCTGATCATGAAGCTGGACAACCTGACCGGCGATCAGATCGTCAAGCGTGAGCTCGCCACCGGCGCGCCGCTGATCTACCGCTTCGACGACACCGGCGCGGTCATCGAGCGCAAGGACCTGGTCGGCTGAGACAGGTCGCGGGCAGAAGGGAGGGCCCGAGGCCCTACCCTTCGGTCTGTCGGACGTGCCAACAGACGCCGCCGGGATCGATGATGTGGATTTCCCGGCCCCAGGGATAGTCTGTCGGTGGCTTCACTTTGACCGCAGCGTATCGGCCTGGCAGGTCCAGAGCGTCGACTTCGGCCCAATAGGCGGCGAGGTCGTCGACTTCAAAGGCAATCATCTGGTTTTTCTGCCACTCCGGCACATCGATGTCTTGGAGCAGGAAGAACGCGTCACCAAACTTGAGGCCCGCCAAGCCGCCTGCTTGCCACATCGTGGCAAAGCCGAGGTCCTGGAAGAACGCCAGCGACAGCGAAAACTGCGGGCCGGAGGGAACGAAGGGGACGAGTGCCTTGCCGATTGCCTTCATGATCGCTCCTCAGTCGGGATTGGACAGCGGACGGTGCGAGCAGCGTCTTCAACTCATGCTGAAGGACGGCCGCGGGCGTGGCCGATGGCGCGTTTCAGCGCCGCGGCGAAGCTGGTGCGATCTTCCGGGTTGAGGAAGCGGGCGAGTTCGACGCCGCGCCCGTGCGAGAAAAACGCAATGCGGACGATGCCCTCGTCGTCGAGCCGGTCGATCTCCAGCCTGACCCAGGCCGGATTGAAGCGGTATTCGCGCGTCCGCCCATTCGAAGCGACCTGGCGCAACACCACTTCATGCCAGTGCACTTCCACCTCCTCGTAGGCGCGTGCCGCCCGGTAATTGACGAGGAAAGCGGCGACGAGAAGCGCCACGTCGAGGCCGCAGAAACCAACGATCGGCCAGGCGCCGAGCCGGCCGAAGATCAGGCCGGTGAGGAGCGCAAGGCCGACCGCGAGTGCGACGAGCCCGACAAAGCCCTTCGCCGGCAACGACCGATGCGGCGTCAGCATTGCGGAAAACACCGGCGGATCGGCGGCGGCGGCATTGTCGTCACTCATGACGGCTGAGTATAGTTGCGACATGAGCGAGGAAAAGCCTGTCATCCGCAATACGACGAATTCCAGCCGCAAGCGTGCCGCCGCCGCCGCGCCCCGACCCGGTGCGGCGAAGTCGGGAAAGGCCCCGGCTGAACCGGCCCGCAGGGTCTCTGGCAAAGCCGCGGCCAAGATCGCCCCGGCGACGAAGGGCGGTTCTGCTCCCGTCTACTCGGCCGCCGAAGTCCGGGCCCTGTTCGAGCGCTTCCGCAGCGCAAACCCCGAGCCGAAGGGCGAACTCGACCACGTCAACGCCTTCACCCTTCTCATCGCCGTGGTTCTCTCGGCGCAGGCGACCGATGCCGGCGTCAACAAGGCGACGAAGGAGCTGTTCCGTCTCGCTGACACGCCGGAAAAGCTGGTGGCGCTCGGCGAGGACCGCGTGCGCGAACTGATCAAGACCATCGGCCTCTTCCGGATGAAGGCCAAGAACGTCGTAGCGCTGGCCCGCATGCTGATCGAGCGCTTCGGCGGCGAAGTGCCCGCGACACGCGAAGACCTCGTCACGCTGCCGGGCGTCGGCCGCAAGACGGCAAACGTGGTCCTGAACGGCGCCTTCGGTGCCTCGACCATTGCCGTCGACACCCATCTCTTCCGCCTCGGCAACCGGCTGGGGCTCGCCCCCGGCAAAACGCCGGAGGAGGTCGAGGCGGGGCTCGAGGCCGTCATCCCGGACGACCTGAAGCGGCATGCGCACCACTGGCTGATCCTGCACGGCCGCTACGTCTGCAAGGCTCGCCGGCCGGAATGCGAGCGCTGCGTTATTGCGGATCTGTGCAAGTTCGACGGCAAATCAGCTGACGTGCCATTTCCATTGCCGGCTAATCCTTGAATCGCTCGCCGCACGTCCTTGGAGGTTGCATGCCCCGTCCGCTTTCAGATCCCCGCGACCGCCTGATCCTGGCGCTCGACGTGGCCGATATCGCGCAAGCGCGCGCCATCGTTGCCGAGACCCGTGACGCCGTCGGCGTCTACAAGATCGGCCACCAACTCGCCTTCACCGGCGGTCTGGCGCTGGCCGAGGACCTGCTCGCCGCGGGTATCCAGGTCTTCCTCGACCTGAAACTCCTCGACATCGACAATACCGTCGCCCACGGCGTCGAATCCGTCTCCCGGCTCGGCGCCACCTACCTGACGCTGCATGCCTATCCGAAGGCCATGCGCGCGGCGGTCAAAGCCAAGATCGCCGCCGGCGGCTCGACCACACTCCTCGGCGTCACCGTGCTGACCTCGATGGACGATGCCGACCTCGCCGAAGCCGGATATGCCGGAACGGTCGGAGACCTCGTCGCCACCCGCGCCGCGCAGGCGCGTGCCGCCGGCATGGACGGGCTGGTCTGTTCACCCGAGGAGGTCGGCAATCTGCGCTCGATCGTCGGGCCGGACATGCTGCTGGTTACACCGGGAATCCGGCCGGCCGGCGCCGACAAAGGCGACCAGAAGCGGGTGATGACGCCGGGCGCGGCGATTGCCGCCGGCGCCGATCTCCTGGTCGTTGGCCGGCCCATCCTGTCGGCTCCGGATCGGCGTGCCGCAGCGGTGGCGATCGTCGCCGAGATCGAGGCGGGACTGGCCCGGCGCTGACCGCGTCGGGGCCGCCGGAACCGGGGAAATCCAGGGAACTCCGGCGCTTGCCTCTTGCGTTGCGGCCGAGTTGGGGCCAAGTTGCCTACCCCGGTCACGGCATCAACCGCTCGCCGACCGGGCCTCGTATCTGTCGCGAAGTCGGAAGCTCTCATGAAAGTCACCGTCGAGCGGGCTCATCTCTTGAAAGCGCTCAATCACGTCCATCGCGTGGTGGAGCGGCGCAATACCATTCCGATCCTGTCGAACGTGCTGGTCAGGGCCAGTGGCGACGAACTGCGGCTGAAGGCCACCGACCTCGATATCGAAGT
>JARLIT010000058.1 GCA_031291575.1 Ancalomicrobiaceae bacterium | reverse complement strand
CCGGAAGGGATCTCGCCCTGCCGTGACAACAGTGCGAGAGCGACACGCCCGCCCTGAGCCAGGGCAGGCGCCAGCGCCAGGGCAAGCCCGCCGAGACCGCCCGAGATGACGATGCAGCCGGACGAGGGCAACGCACGCGGCGCCGCGCCGGGGTTGGCCGCCTCGAAGCGGCGGACGAACCGACGTCCGTTCCGCCAGGCGATGGCCGATGGTCCATCGCCGATCGTCGCCAGTTCGGCGACGAGGTCGCCGGGCGCCGTCGTCTCGTCGGTGTCGACGTAGCGGCTGGCGAGCATCGGCTCTTCCAGCCCGGCACAGACCACCGCGCCATAGATCAGCGCCTGCTCGGGAACGACCAGACCGCTGCCATCGACCGCCCAGGCGCCGGAGCCCAACCCCAAAAGCCGGATCGGCGCCCGCAAGGAACCCGATATAGCGCGGCAAGCCTGCGCCGCTCGACGGCCGGTCTCGGTACCAACTCCGAGCGCCAGGATGACCGCCGGAGCATCTGACGCGCCGATCCTGCGCTGTGCCGCCGCATCCACCTCGTCGCCACTGCGGGCGGCGAGACGGCCGGCGGACGCCAGCCACGCCGCAAGACGGTCGGCCAGCGGGCCATCCCCGACCAGCACGACCGGGCCGCCCGGATCCCGTGCCGTCGCCGGCTGCGGATCCCAACGCGGAACGGCAAGCGTGATCTTGCCGACGGAAGTGCCGCCGGATAGCCGTGTCAGGCGGAAGCCATCGAGAACCATGGCGATCCGGCCGGTTGCGGGATCGATGACGCGGATATCCGCTTCGATCCCGTCGGCAGTACTGCGGCGCCGGGCGTGGACGACTGGATCGGCGGGAATGCCGCCCCACAGGATGATATCGGCGCAGCCGGTTGGAACATGCCCCGGCTCGGTCAACGCCGTGCCGATCATGGCGTCGAGCAACGCCGGATTGAGCCGCACGACGTCCCCGTCGTCGGGGGAGGAGAACCACGCCAGCGACTCCTCGGCGTTGCCGGTCGACTTGAGCGCGCGGTTCCAGCGCTGGCTGACGCTGACGATCCCAGCGTTGGTGTCGAATGGCGGGGCCGCGGTCGCCGGCCCGAGCCGCGCCAGGGCGGAAGCGATGTCGACGACCGTCTCGGGGGCTGGTGTGGCGACGGCATCGACGATCGCTTCGGCAAACACGATACGCCGCTTCGACGCATCGACTGCCGAGAGCGTCACGCGGCCGTCGGCGGCAAAGCGCAATTCCGTCGTCGCCGGTTGCACGTCAGCCGGACGCAAGGGGCGGATCCAGCGCAGATCGCGCAGCCGGACCGGGCCCGGACTCGTTTCAGCGATCAACGCCGGGAAGGCAGCGCCGACCAGCGTCGCCGCTCCGTTCAGCGCGTGCTCGGCCGCCGGCCAGAAGTCAGGAGACTGCAGATCGATCGCATGGACCAGCTCGCCAGCCTGCAACGCCGGCGGGCCGATCAGATCGGCAAGCGCCGGACGCACCGGCATGACAAGGCGCGGAGCGGTCTTCGGGAAATCGGGGAACAGCCGCCGACGCGCAGGACGGGCGGCGGGCAGATGGACGCGGCCGGCCGCAAGCTCGGCGGGCCACACCGGCCGGGCGCCGGCAACATAGGCGGCGGCGGCGGCGCGGGCCGCGTCTTCCGTGGCTTCAGCAACGACGATGGTGCGGTCGGCATGTGCTCGCTCGGCCGTTCCGGTCAGGACCAGCCCTCCGGTGCTTTCGGGTGCGACGGCAAACACCGCCAGTCGCGCCATCAGGTCGCCCCGGTCGCGTACCCAGGCGGCGGCGCGGGCGTCGAACATCTCCCGCCCTTCGGCCAGCGTGCGCGCAATAGCACCGAGCGGCAGATCCGGGCGGGCCCGCATCGCCTCGACGATATCGCCAGCCAGCCGCCGCAACTCCGGTTCGGTCGCGGCCGACAGGCAGACTGCCAGCCAGCCATTGATGATTTCGATCGGGCGGGCTTCAGGCGCGACCTCGATCACCACGTGGGCGTTGATGCCGGACAGGCCGAAGGCGCTGACACCGGCACGCCGGGGAGTGCCCCGGTCGGTCAGTGCGGTCGGTGCGCTCGGTACCCGGACCGCCGAGCGGTCGAAGGCGATGTGCGGATTGGGCCGGGTGAAGAACGGCTGCGGCGGCGCCTGATCGTGAACAAGCGTCAGCACGGCGCGGGCCAATCCGAGGGCACCGGCCGCCCCGTCGAGATGGCCGTAATTGCCCTTGCCGGAGCCGACGGTGGCAAAGCCGGCCTCGGTCGTCTCGGCTGCGAAGGCGCGGGTCAGGCCCTCGATTTCGATGGGATCGCCGAGCGCGGTACCGGTGCCATGCGCCTCGATATGCGACAGCGTCGATAAGGGCACGCCGGCATCGGCCGCCGCCGCGCGGATCACTTCGGCCTGCGCCGCCGGGTTCGGCGCGGTCAGTCCGCTCGAGGCGCCATCCTGATTGGTCGCCGTTCCGAGAATAACCGCATGGATCGGATCGCCGTCGGCCAGCGCATCGTCGAGCCGCCGCAGCAGGAACACGACAGAACCCTCGCCCATCCCTGTGCCGTCAGCGCCTTCGGCGAACGCGCGGGTGCGGGACGTGGAGCTGTCGATGGTGACGCGGATATCGGCATCGGGGGGAACCGCGATCACCTTGGCGGCGCCGGCCAAGGCCCAATCGCAGTCAGCCGCCCTGAGGGCGCGAACCGCGCAATGCACCGCCACCAGCGCCGACGAACAGGCGGTGTCGATCAGCATTGCCGGGCCGCGCCAGTCGCGCAGGAACGACAGTCGCGTCGCGATGTTTGAGGGGACGTTGAGGGCGAAGATCTGCTCCAGCCGCTCCGGGAAGGCGGTCGAGACCGCATCGCGCCAGATCGAGTCCGGTGGACCGCCAACGAAGACACCGACCCGCGCGCCGTCGAGCGCCGTGCCGCCGCGGCCGCCGTCTTCGAGCGCCCGGGACGCCGTGTCGAGGAACAACCGCTGCTCGGGGTCCATCAGGCTGGCATCGGCGGGCGACATGCGGAAGCGGCGCGGATCGAAGCCGGCCACATCCTCGAGATAGGCCGCCTCGCGGAACCGCCGCGGCGTGGCACGGCCGGCCGCGGCCGCCAATGCCACCGCATCGGCGATGCGCTCGGGGGAAAATGCGCGGACCCGATCGGCCCCACCGATCACGTCGCGCCACATCTCTTCGGTCGTTTCGGCCCCGGCGACGCGCACTGCCATGCCGACAATGGCAATCGCTCCATCGAACGAGCGGGCCGGCCGCGCTGTACGCACGACTGCAACCGGTAGGGACTCGGCCGCCAACGGTATCGGAAGTGCCACGGGCGTCGGGAGTGCCGGCGACGCCACGGCGACCGGAGCAAGGACGTCCCGCCCGATCCGCTCGCGCACCCGGCGGGCCTGTTCGGCGATGGTCGATAAGGCGAACAGATCGGCGACGGCGAAGACGCCCGGCCAACGGGCGTCGAGCCGGGCATGCAGGCGGATCACCAACAGCGAGTTGCCGCCGGCATCGAAGAAGCCGTCGCGCGGCGACGGATCGGCGTCGGGAATGAGGATGGCCCAGATTGCCCGGATCTCCTCCTCCTCGCTCTGCGCGGGGACGGCCGCGCGTGTCTCGGGCTGCACGGCGGCGCCATCGAGCGGCTCGCCTTTCAGCGCTTTGCGGTCGGTCTTGCCGGAAGCGGTCAGCGGCGGTTCGGCGGAGCGCAGGAACCGGGCGGGGATCATCGCCTCCGTCACATGCAAGCGCAGATGGGCGCGCAGTTCGGCCGAAGTCACCGCCGCCCGGGTGACGACGAAAGCGCGCAACTCGGCGAGGCCGGCGACGATGGCCGGCACGACGAAGGCGCGTTCGATGGCTGGATGGCGTTCCAGCGCGCGCTCAATCTCTCCGGGTTCAATGCGTTGGCCGCGGATCTTCACCTGATTGTCGATGCGGCCGAGATATTCGACCGCGCCGTCGCGGCGGAAGCGGCCGAGATCGCCGGTGCGATAGAGCCGGCCCCCGGCACGGAACGGATCGGCGATGAAGCGGTCCCGTGTCAGGTCGGGGCGTGCGACGTAGCCCCGCGCCACCTGCGGCCCGCCGAGGCAGATCTCGCCGGCGACGCCGATCGGCTGCGCCCGACCATGCGTGTCGAGAATGTGAACGCTGGTATTGGCGATCGGCTTGCCGATCGGCACGACGTCGGCGCCGGTCCAGGGCGAGCAGGGATGCCACGTGACATCGACGGTCGCCTCTGTCGGCCCGTAAAGGTTGTGCAGCTGAACGCCGAAGGGGCGGTACAGGGTCCGGTCGAAGCGGTCGACCAACCCCGGGTCCAGCGCCTCGCCGCTGGCAAAGACGAAGCGCAGCCGGCTGAGGCGGGCGGCCATGTCCGGACGGGATTCCAGGCACGACAGGAATTCGGCCAGCATCGATGGGACGAAATGCACGACCGTGACGCCGTGCCGGTCGATGAAGTCGATCAGCGCCTGCGGATCGCGTTCGGTTCCAACAGGCGGTAGCGCGACGGCGGCTCCGGTCCACGACCACCAGAACAGTTCCCAGGCTGACACATCGAAGGTGACCGGGGTCTTCTGCAGGATGACGTCGCCCGGGCCGATCGGGAAGGTTTCCGCCATCCACAGGATCCGGTTCAGCACCGAATGGTGCTCGATCGCGACACCCTTGGGGCGCCCGGTGGAGCCGGATGTGAAGAGGACATAGGCAAGGCCGTCCGGGCTGCCGAGGTCGGCCGGCGCGGCCGAGCCGCCGTCCGACAATTCCAGGACCCGGGTGGACAGACGGTCCGCCGTCGTCCGGCAGTCCGCAGCGGCCAACACGAGCGGGTGCGCGAGATCCTCCAGCATCGCCGCGATACGGGCGTCCGGCTGATCGGCGCCGAGCGGCACATAGGTGCATCCGGCCATCAACACGCCGTGGATCGCGGCCAACAGTTCGAGCGAGCGGGCACCGATGAGCGCGATCGCGTCTCCCGGCCGTACGCCCGCTTCGCTGAGGCGGCGAGCGACACGGCCGGCCAGCCCCGCGAAGCTTCGGTAGCTGACGGGGGCGGCACCGTCGCGCAGCACCGCCATGCGCTCGCCGTTCGCGCCAAGCTGGTCGAGGAACGGTCGGCAAATGGTGCGGCGGGTGTCGAACGGCCGGCTGGTGGCGTTGAACGTCTCGACGACGCGGACGCGTTCCGCCTCGCTCATGATCGGCAGATCGTCGATCGACGTATCGGGATCAGCGACGACGGCAGCCGCCACGGCGTCGAGCCGATCAAGGAAGGTTTCGGCCGTCTCACGATCGAACAGGTCGGAGCTGTATTCCAATCGGCAGATCAGCCGATCGGCCTCAAGGCCGAGGTCGAAACTCAGATCGAACTTGGCGAAGGGGAACTCGGGCTCGACGGCATTGACGACGGCGCCGGGAAACACGGGCGCCGCAGCTTCGGTGTCCTGCCAGACGATCATCACGTCGAACAGCGGGTTGCGCCCGAGATCGCGGCGCAGGGCGAGCGCATCGACCACCGTCTCGAATGAGCAATCTTGGTCGCTGATGACGCGAATGCATTCGTTGCGGGTGTCGGCCAAGTGCCGGCGGAATGTCGGATTGCCGCCGAGATCACGGCGCAACACCAGCGTATTGACCAGGAAACCGACCATATCGGTCAATTCCGGGCGGAAGCGGCCGGAAACGAGCGTTCCGGCGACGATATCCGTCTGGCCGGTGAGGCGAGCGAGAAACGCCGTCACTAGGGCGGCGCCGAGGGCAAACGGCGTTGCGCCCTCGTTGCGCGCCAGGCGCAGCAGCGCGGCAGAACGTTCGGCCGAGAAGCGATATTTGATGATGGAACCGCGGAAGGACGCCATCGGCGGACGCGGACGGTCGGTCGGCAGATCGAGCGGCTCGGCCGGGGGGCTCAGCCGCTCGACCCAGCGCTTCACCAGCTTCTGACCCTCCACCGACGAGGCGAATGCACGGCGCTCGGCCGCCTCATCCTCGAAGCAGCGGAGCGGCGGCGGCAGCGGCGCGGCGCCAACGGTCTCGCAGGCGTAGAGTGCGCCGAGATCGCGATAGAGCGTAGCGAGCGACCAGCCGTCGCAGATCGAATGGTGCAGCACCATCATCAGCCAGCAGTGCTCCGGCCCCTGGCGCAACAGGAAGGCACGGGCGCCGTTCTCCGTCTCCAGCCGGAATGGGCGGACGATCTCGGCCATCTGACGCTCGTGCACAGCCGTTGCCGGATCCGGCGCCGCCGACAGGTCGACGACGACCAACTGCAGCCCACCCGGCGGCTGCAGCCGCTGCCGCGGACCGGCCTCGTGGTCGACGACGCGCAGGCGCAAGGCGTGGTGCCGCCCTTCAAGCGCGACCAGCGCACGCCCGAGCGCCGCCTCGTCAAGCGGTCCAGCGATATCGAGCAGCAGCGGCACATTGTAGGCGCCCGAATCCGGGAACAACCGCTGGATCACCCATAGCCGCTCCTGGCCGGGCGACAGGCGATGCTCGGCGGCATCGGCCGCCGGCTCGGCGACCGCTGCGGCGGGTCTTGTCGGCTCTGCCGTCGCTGGCACCAGCGCGGCGATGCCGGCGACCGTGCGAGCAACGAAGAGGTCGCGCAAGGCAATGCGTGCGCCCGTCGTCTCCTGCAGCAGGTTCGACAATCGCATCGCCAGAAGCGAGTGCCCACCGAGTTCGAAGAAGTCGGACTCGCTGTCGATCGCCGCCCCGGGGAACAACGTCTCGAACAGGCGAAGCACCAGCGCTTCCGCTGCGTTGCGGGGCGTTGCGCGCCGCTCCGATCGCGCCCCGCCCACCGCTTCGATCAACGCGATGAGGGCGCGGCGATCGCGTTTGCCGTTGCCGTTGACCGGCAATGTGTCGGCTACGATGAATTGTGCCGGCAACATATGTATCGGCAGGGTTTCAGCCAGCGTATGCCGCCACAGGGACTCGCGCGATCGATCGGCGACGACGACCGCGACCAGAAGCCGCTCCACGCCTGTCCCGACCACCAGGACGGCGGCGTCGCGCACGCCGTCGCAGGCGATCAAGGCTGTTTCGATCGCTTCGATCTCGATGCGCTGCCCGCGGATCTTCACCTGTCCGTCGGCCCGTCCGCCATACTCGATCAGCCCATCGCGGCGGAAGCGGGCGCGGTCACCGGTGCGATAGACCCGCTCGTGCGATCCCCATGGCAGCTCGACGAAGGACTTCGCCGTCAGATCGGGACGTCCGGCATAGCCGAGCGCCACACCGTCGCCGGCACAGACCAATTCGCCCCACGCGCCGATCGGTGCCGGGCGGAGCCGCTGATCGACAATGAACACGCGGGTTCCCGTGATCGGGCGGCCGATCGGGATCGATCCGTCGAGATCGCGTCGGATCACGGTATGGGTGGTGGTGATGCAGCTATTTTCGGTCGGACCGTAGGCGTTGATCAGGCGGATGGCCGGATGCGCGTCGAGAAAACGGCGAGCGTGCGCGAGGCTCATCGCCTCCCCGCCGGTTACGACCAGACGGGCGCCGGCGAAGGCTTCCGGCGCCTCGTCGACGACACGGCTAAAGAGACCACATGTCAACCACAGGTAGGTTGCTCCGATGTGCGCCAGCACGGCGGTAAGACGCTTCGGATCGAGCAGTTCCTCGTCGCTCAGCACCCGGATCGAGGCGCCATTGAGGAGCAGCGGCCAGATCTCGATCACCGTCGCATCGAAGGCGAGCGGTGCGCCTTGAACACCGACGTCCTCGGGCGTGATCGGCAGTATCGACCGGTCGAGCGCCAGACGCAGCATGCCGCGATGCGG
>JARLIT010000336.1 GCA_031291575.1 Ancalomicrobiaceae bacterium | reverse complement strand
GTTCCACCGCATCGAGCCCGAACTCCAACTGGCCTCACCTGGAGTCACATCCGCCAAGTCCCAAGCGGCTTCGACCGCCTGCAAGCATTTGGCAAACATAGCCATTGGTCTGTTTCCAGCGTGCACGGTTTAATGACGCGACGCGCTTGCGCCGTAATCTTGAATAGTTCGGGCAAAGACGCGGGAATCCGTAGTTTCAAGTATGAAGAAATGCCCGGATATGACTGTATAGAGCGCCGATCGTTGCGCGAATCACTTCGCATCAGCGGGTATTTTACGCTGCGAAGTCGTATCGGTAGGCTGGCATCTGAGGACTTCGACGACATCATCGGGGCGATCGCGGCGATTGACGCCGACGCCATCTCGATTGAGACTTCCCGACCGCAGATGGAGTTGCTCGACGCCTTCGGTTCGTACCGCTCTTCCAACCGGATTGGACCGGGCGTCTCCGACATCCATCGGCCGAGGGCGAATGGTCGAGTCGCCAAGCCATCCCGGGGGCCGGGCCATGCCTTGATCGGGAGTGGTCGCTGTTATCTCGTCCGCGGGTCGAGTGCGTCGATAAAGGAGTGGAGATGACCACCGCATCCGCGCCAGGCGTGGTGAAGAGAGGGCCAATCCTCGGCTTGCGCGGCAAGTTGTTTGCCCTGCTGTTTGCGCTCAACCTGCTGCTGACGTCCGCGTTTGCCTTCGTGCTCTACGATTCTCTGCGCGAAGGCATCGTCGAGGAGATCGACGACGGTCTTCTCGCGGTCGCCCACGGCGTGCACGAGATGATTCCGCCGGCCTATTTCGACCGTGTGGCGCGGCATGAGACGATACCGGACGACGAGTATCTGGCTCTGGTCACGCGTCTGACCGATTACGCACGGACCTGTAAGCTCGCCTATCTCTATGCCGTCCTTGAGGATGGTGGGGCCGTCGTCGAGGCAGTGACCAGCGCCGATGATGCGGATTTCCGCGCCGGGACCTTCGAACGGCCTCTCACCCCCTATCCCTCCGCCTCGCATGCCCTGCGCCTCACCCTCGGCGATTCGGTCATGCGCAACGATTCGTACGCCGACGCCTATGGCGAGTTCCGCTCGGTCTATCTTCCCGGTCGCACTCCGCAGGGACAGGTCTATGTGATCGGCGTGGATACCCCGCTGACCGACATGACCGGGCGGCTCAACCGCGCCATGTTCCTCACCATCGCTCTGGGCCTCGTCGGGTTCGTCCTGTCTTGCGGCCTCGGCGGCTTGGCGGTCGCCCGAGTGATCCGTCCGCTGAAGGAACTCACCCGCTTCGCCCGGCAGACGAAGGCCAACAATTTCACCCTGGTGGGAGAGGGGCTCTCCGGCATCTTCCGGCTCGGCGCCTCGGTCGGCGACGAGATCAGCGAACTGTCGCAGGCGATGCGTGAAATGCTGTCCGCGCTCAACCGCTACATCGTCGAACTGAAGTCCGCGAATGCTGCCCGCGCGCGGTTGGAGTCGGAATTTGAGGCGGCGCACGACATCCAACAGGGAATGGTGCCGCATGCACCGCCAGAATTCCCGACATGGAGCCGCGTCACCCTGGCCGCCTCGGTGGAGCCGGCGAAGGCGGTGGGTGGTGATCTCTACGACTATTTCTTGATTGGCGAGGACCGCCTGTTCTTCGTCGTCGGTGACGTCTCGGGCAAGGGGCTTCCGGCGGCTCTGTTCATGGCGATCACCTGCACCCTGTTCCGCACCTTCGCGGCGCAGGACCTGCTGCTTGACGAGGTGATGCGTCGGGCCAACCGCTATCTGGTGGACAACAATCCTTCGGCGATGTTCGTCACCGTCTTCGCGGGCATTCTCGACCTCAGGAGCGGGCGCGTCGTCTATGCCGATGGTGGGCACGAACCACCGCTGATCGTCCATACCGACGGCAGCGCGGAGGCTTTGCGCAAGGTCGGGGGGATGGCTCTCGGCTTCATGGAAGTTCCGTTCGTCACCGGCAGCTTCGATCTGGCTCCCGGGGAGGCGCTGGTGTTGTTCACTGACGGCGTGACCGAAGCGATGAATCCGGCAGGGGAGTTGTTCACCCAGGCCGCGGTTCTGCGCGCCCTGGCGGAGGGGCAGGGGCCGGCCGATGCGGCGACGATGTTGGCGCGGCTGCTCGATCGTGTGCACGCCCACGCGGGCGGCGCGGAACCGCACGATGACGTCACGATTTTGACGATCTGCTTCGATGGGGTGGGGTAGGGCGAAGATCGTCCCGCGGGTCTCCGACGGACGGAAACCCGCCTCCCCCCCTTCAGTCGACGTCCTGCAAGGATTTTTCCAGCAGATCATGGAAATCGCCGAGCACCGCGGCCACGGCTTCCTTGGCGGGGGAGGGCAGCGCCATCGCGCCGATCAGCAGCGCATCGAGCCCGGCCTCACCCAGGCGTGGCAACAAGGGCAGCAGCGCCGCGCGTGTCGCCGGTCCACGCTCGGTATCGGCCAGTTCGCCGAGGACGATCGCAACCGCCCGGTCAACGTGCACGCCCTCGGGCTCAGCCGCCAACAGGGCCAGCGCCGCCAGCACGCGCGTCTCGTGGTCGGTGGTGTCCAGCAGGTCTGACGGCACTGGGACATCGGAGATGCCGGTAGAGACAATGCACCGCAACCCTGCCAGCCGTTCCGCCGGATCGGCGCCAGCGAGTAAGCGGACGAGGATCCCGCATGCATCGTCGTGTCGTTCGGGGATCGTCCACAAGCCGGCGATCAGGGCGGCCCGCACCCCCGGATCGGGATCGTCGTAGACCCGTTCCAGGGCGAAATCGGCATAGCCGAGATCGAGAGCCATCAGAGTCTCCACCACCCGGCCACGGATCAGCGGGTCGGGATTGCGCAGGAGATCGGCGACGAAACGCGGCATCTCTTCGGGTGTCCGGTGTTCGATCAGAAAACGGGCGGCCTCTGCCCGCACCGCTGGCGCCGCATCGGTGGAGAACACCTCGTGCAGCCGTTCGGCCAGATAGTGGTTGAGGAAGGGGTGCTTGCCGGTATTGCGGAAGCTGCGGATGGCGCGCACCGCGTCCAGGCGAACCAATTCGTCGGGGTGGAGCAGCAGGCGGCTGATCGGACGCAGTGCGGGCAGATGCGACAGGCGGCCGAGCGTGGCCATGGCAGTGGCGCGCGCCGCCCGGTCGTCAGAGGACAACAGCGCCATCAGCCGCGCCGTTGCCTGGGGATTGCCGTGTTCCTCCAGGCATTCGATGGCGTCGAGAAAGGTGCGCCGGTCGCTGCTACCGAGATTGTCGACCACAGCCGCCATGTAGCTGCGCTTGACGTTGAGGCTGATCAGCACCCAGAGGAATGCCGCCGCCAGGCCGGCGAGCGTGATCACGTCGAAGGCTCCGCCCACGTGGGAGCCGAAGCCCTGCCGCAGCCCGAGGATCACTAGGCCACCCAGAATGCCGCCGAGTGGGTTGACCATGCCCTCCAGGAAACCCCGCACCCTGCCGCGAATGGTGCTCGGTACGCCGTTGAAGGCCAGATGGAAGGTGTTGCCCTGCACCGTCATGCCGATGATGTCCCAGACGTAGCGCATCACCAGACCGGGCAGGAAGGTGAAGTCCACCAGCAGTACGGCGAACATCCCCATGATGGCCATCGGTAGCACCGTCAGACCACCGCCGATGCCGATGCGGCTCAAGACGTGGCGGGCGAGGCCGAACTGGATCACCAACGCCGAGATATTGAAGGCGATGGCGTAATATCCGTAATACGTCGCCAGTGCCTCCTCGCTCGGGAACGTGGCGCTCATGATGCGGGTATACTGGAAATCCTGCAGCGAGCCGACCACCCAGAACATCACCGCGATGCCGCTGATGACCTGCATCAGGGAAGAGGAGAAGAAGAACCGCGCGCCGACACGCAGATTCTCCATCCGGCTTTCTTTGGTCCCAGCTTCCGCGCGCCGGCCGCCCTTGAGCTCGCCGCCAAACCGTCTCTGCAAAATCAGTGTGGTGGGGATCAGCAGGGCGATCGATGCCGCCCAGACCAGCACCAGATTGGCGGTCCCCATAGTCTGCAGCAGGGCATTGATCGAAAGCCCGCCCAAGATTCCGCCGATGGTGCCGGAGGTGCCGATGATGGGATAGAGCCGACGCCCCTGGCTGGGGCGGAACACGTCGCCGATGATCGTCCACACCTGGGTGCCGAGGGTGGAGTTGCCCACCCCCTGGGTGAGCAGGACGATGGCGAAGAAGAGCACAAGCGGCGTGGAGAGTTCCGCCTCGCCGACATGGCGCTCCTGGACCAGAAAACGGGACAAAGCCAGTGCCGTCGCCGTGACCGCGGCGAAGGCGATGAGCAGGCGGTCGCGCCGGACCGAATCGGCGAACATCAGATAGACCGACGACCCGAACATGCCGAGCAGGCTGATGCCGATATAGGCGTAGGGCAGGAATTCCACGCCCAGGCGCTTCACCAGCATCGAATGCACCGCCGCCCAGCCGATGGCGTAGCCCATGGCCAACAGGGCACTCATCAGCCAGGTGAGGGCGACCTTGCCGTATTCGTCCTTGCGGACGTCCAGGAACCGCATACGCCGATCCTTCCTACTTCTTCTGCGCGGACGGCACCGGCGCGATCACCGCCACCACGTCGAGCGGCCGATCGGATTGTGGCAGCCTGATCGTCATCGCGGCGGCGTCGAAATCGGCATGCGGCTTGCCGTCGACGGTGACCGAGTCCAACCGCACCGATCCCTTCGGGAACGAGATCGGCTGCACGGCCAGTATCTGGCCCGGCGAGGCTCGCTGCGGGCGGAAATGCAGCCCGACTTGCCGCTGCTGCACCAACAGGTTGGTGTAGAGATGGGCAAAATAGGCCAGTTCCATGTCGTGGTAGCCGCTCTTCGAATGGCTTCCCTTATCGGCCCGATCGCCGAGCAGATAGGGAGTGCCGTCGGCCTGGACGTCGAAATACACATCGCCGTCGTCGAGGTCGGGGAAGCTGATGTTGTAGAAGGCGCTGCCGGCTCGTGCCGCCTCCAGATAGGAGGCCTCGCGGGTGGTCCCGTAGAGGACGTAATAGGCCAGGATGCCCTGTTCCTGCTGCCACCACGCCTTGCGGTCGTGCCATGTCAGCTCGTAGCGGCCGGTGCGCGCATCCGGAATGCGCTCGACCACGTCGTACCAGCCGCCTCGGCGCAGGTCCTCGCCGTTGGGGATCATCAAATCGGCGCAGCGGCGCGCCGTCTTCAGGTACTTCTCGTCGCCAGTCAGGTGATAGAGGCGGGTGAGAATCCAGGCGATCTTCAGGTTGTGGCCGATCACGGCGCGATTCTGCTGCCACGTATAGGTCAGATCGGGCTGCCAGTCGCGGGTGAAGCGTTCGAAGACAAAGGGGCTCGCAGGGTCGGGGAAATGGGCGACGATGAGATCGCCCAGCTCCCGTATGCGCGCGAGGTAGGCCGGGTTGGCGGTGGCGAGATAGAGGTTGCCGAGATAGGCGGGAATGTGGTCGCCGACCGAGTTCCAGTTCTTCTTCAGACGGTTGCGCTCGACCGGCGCCGCCGGGTCGAAGGTTGCCGGATCAGCGTGCGAGAAGTAGCCGCGCATCAGCGGGGGCCTCGGCTCCCCGTCCCAGTAATGGGCGTCCATAAATGCGACAGTGCGTTCGATGTCGGCGAGCACCTCGGGATCACCGGTAATGCGGTAATACTGGGTGAGGCCGGCCAGCGCGTAGATCTGCTCGTAGAGCGGGATGGTGCCCTCGTCGTCGGCAAACAGCGACGGCAGGATGCGCTTGCCGTCCTTCACCGCGTGCGCCCAATAGACGTAGCGCCCATCCGCGCTCTGGTAGCGCATGGTACTGCGCTGCAGATCGACGAGCTTCTTCGCCGCGTCGAGAATCCAGATCTCGCCGGTCATCAGGTAGGTCGAGGAGAAGCCGTAGACGAGGCGGGAGACGGTGTCGGTCTCCTGCAGGTTCTCGCTCTTCGGCCGCGGCGAACCCGACTTGGTGATGCGGGTCTGATAGCGTGACGGATCCAGGCTGAAGCCGTCGTCACCGCCCTGCGCCCGGACCCAGAAGCGCGATAGCTCGCGTGCCTGGGACGACCACCAGTCGGCGTCCTCGATCACCGGTTGCTTCGGCTCCGCGCCAAAGGAGGTGACCTCCTTGGCCACCAGTTCGTCACGGTCGGAATAGACCAGTCCGGAGGCGCTGATCAGCGCGCCCTTGGGCAGATCGTAGATCGCCCCGGAACCGGGGCGGCGGTTCAGGCCGTCCATCGCCCGCACCAGATGCACCCAAGCCGTGTCCGAGACATGCACCTTGGCACGGCTGCCGTCGCGCAGAGCGAGGACCAGATCGTGTGCCGCCGCGTCGGCACTCTCAAGGGTGCCCTGGATCCGGTCGTACCGCACCGACACGGCGACGGCATCGCTCCATCCCGCCGACACCACCAGACTTCCCAGAAGCAGACTTCCCAGAAGCAGAAGCCCTGCCAATCCGCGTGTCAGCGGTTTTGGATACGTCATTTCCTGCTCTCCTGATTGGTCGCGCCGACGAAGTCGACGCCGTAGCGGCCGGTGGTGACATCGGCATGGAAACGGTAGGTTCCGGCTTCACCGGCGGTGAAGCGCAAGGGTGGCGGATCGCCATGGGACGACAGCCGCGCCTCTCCGTCATAGGGATAGTCCGTCAGCCCCAGCGACCACCCGGCGTCGTTGGCGGCGTATTTGTAGGCGATGCTCTCTCCCGCCTTCAGCGGCAGGTCGAGCGCGAACAGGTGCCCGTCGCCGCTCACCATGGCGTGGCGTGCGTCGAGGTGGTTCCAGCCGTTCTTGCCGTCGTCGGCGAAGGCGGAAAAGCTGCCCAGAATTTTCAGCGACGTGATGCCGGGCAGGGGCACCACCGGCGGATCGACGGCGAAGCGGCCCGCTGCGGGATCCAGGGTGACGGTGTAGTCGCCCGCCCGTTCCACCAGGAAGAGGATGTTCGATTCCTGCGGTAGGGAATGCCAGGAATAGCCCCAACGGCCACCGCCGGCGATGCCGTCCAGCGCCCATTCCGCGCCGATCGAGAAGTTCATCACGTAGATACCGTTGCCTGCGTCGCCCCCCGAGGGCGTCAGGTGCACCGTCTTTTCCCACACGCCGTCGGCGCGTCGGGTCATGCGGTGGTCGGGATCGGCGAGCAGCCAGGGCGTCTGCAAGACGCTGCCGTTGAGCTGGAAATCCGGCAGCGCGTTGAGGCTCTCCACCGGCGGATCGACGGTGTAGCGCAACTCGTCTGGCCATATCCTCAGCGTGTAGTTGCCGTCCTGGGCCACACGGATGACCACGGCAGATTCATCGATCCGTCCGAGCCGGCTGGCATAGCCGCAACCGGCACGCAGGCGGCCGGGCTCGCCGTTTGCGGCGCAGAAACCCCAATCGTCGTTGCTGCCGGCGCTGAACAGGAACTGGTAGACGCCGTTCTTCTCGTGTCCGCCGGTTGCGGAGAGACGCAGCACCTTTTCCCAGGAGCCGTCGTCGCGACGCACCATCTGGTGGCTAGGCCGGGTCTCGTCCCATTTCGCGGCCGGGCGCACCAGGGTTCCTTGTAGGGTCTCCTGATTGCCCTCGTCGTCGTGGACGAAGCCGTTGACCTGCATCGACTCGATGCGGTCGAGGACCTCGACCGGCGGAGTGATGCGATGGGAGCCGTCGCGCGGATCGAAGCGGAAATGGTAGATGCCGTCGGTGGGCACGCGGATGATGAGATTTCCGCCGCGCCGTACCGCCTCCTCGCCCGAGAGAAGCCGATTCTCCGGTGCCGCTGGATCGGCCTTGAACACGCCCTGCAGCTGGTGGCCGGTGGAAAACCGAAAGGCATAGACGCCGTCGCCGTTGCGCCCCCCTGTCGCGGAGAGCGCGACATCGCGGAAGAAGCCGCCCGAAGGGTCTGCCGTCATATCGTTCTCCGGCAGGAAGGGGTTCCAGCGCCCGCGTGTGTCGTGCACGGTGCCGAGCAATTGCGCCGTCGCGTCCGGTTCTACGGCCGGCGCGACCGTTCCCGTCAGCAGCAGTGCTCCGAGCAGGCATGCGACCAGGGCCGGACAGTTCATGGCGCGTCTTCCTTCTCCGCCAACTTTTCCATCATCAGGCGGTTTTCTCCGCCGCGACGCTCATAGACGATTTGGTCCATCATCCGCATGGCCAGCAGGATGCCGAGGCCGCCGATCTGCCGTTGTTCGAGGGGAATGTCGATCTCGGGATCCGGGGCCGTCAGCGGATCGAAGGCGATACCGTCGTCGGCGACGATGAGGCGCAATGCACGCGGCGCCGCCTGGAATTCCACGCCGATCCTCACCTCGCCGCCACCGCCGGGATAGGCGTGGGTGATGATGTTCATCAGCACCTCCTCGGCGGCCAGAACCACTTCCATCACCGCTTTCGGTGGCAGCACCGCCGCCGCCGCAGTCTCGACGAAGCCGAGCAGTTCCGGCAGAAATGAGAGATCGGCGGGGCGGTCGATACCGGGCATGGCCGGGCTCCTCATCCACGGTCCGCCAGGAGAACCATCACGGAGCGCGGCCCGACCAGCACGCTCCGCGGGTCCGCCGGTTCCGGCTCCTCGCGCGGGGGCCAGATGTCCTCAGGCGCGGGGATGCCGGTATTCACCGCGATGCGCCAGCGAGCTCCCGGCAGGTCCGGCAACTCGAAGACATGCGCCTCCCAGTGCATATTGGCGGCAACGTAGATGTACTCGGTGCCGCCCTGCGCACGCTCGCCGCAGAGCAGGAGAGCCAGCGTCCGCGACGCGCTGGAGAAGTCGGGCCGCCACGCCTCGGTCCCGTGCCAGGACAGCGAGGGAACGCGGAGGTCTGCGACATGCCCAACCACATCGAGAAAGCGCGGCATGCGCAGCACCGGATGCGCCCGGCGGAAGGCGATCATCAGACGCACGAAGCGGAAGAGATCACGATTGGCGGGCAGCCGCGACCAGTCGAGCCAGGAAAGCTCGGTATCGTGACAATAGCTGTTGTTGTTGCCGTGCTGGGTCTGGGCGAATTCGTCGCCTGCCAACAGCATCGGAACCCCTTGGGAGAGCAGCAGCAGGATCAGGGCGTTGCGAGTCTGGCGGTGGCGCAGAGCCAGGACCTCGGGGTCGATGCTCTCTCCCTCCTCGCCGCAATTCCAACTGCGATTGTCATTGCAGCCATCGGCGTTGTTCTCGCCATTGGCTTCGTTGTGCTTGCTGTCATAGGAAACGAGGTCGTGCAGAGTGAAGCCGTCATGGCAGGTGACGAAATTCACCGAGGCATGGCTGTCGCGCTGCTGCCAGCGATAGAGATCGGGGGAACCCGCCAGCCGTTGCGCCATCGGGCCGACGCACCCGCTCTCGCCGCGCAGGAAATCACGCAGCGTATCGCGGTATTTGCCGTTCCATTCCGCCCAGCGCCCCCAAGAGGGGAAAGAGCCCACCTGATACAGCCCGCCAGCGTCCCAAGCCTCGGCGATCAGCTTGCATTTGCCGAGAATGGGGTCGAAAGCCAGTGTCTCGAGCAGCGGTGGGCTTTCCATCGGCGCGCCGAACTGATCGCGGCCGAGGATTGCGGCGAGATCGAAGCGGAAGCCGTCGATGTGGTATTCTGATACCCAGGCTCGCAGGCAGTCCAGGATCATGCTGCGGACCATCGGATTGTTGCAGTTCAGCGTGTTGCCGCAGCCGCTGAAATTCCAATAATACCCTTCCGGGGTGAGCATGTAGTAGGTCTTGTTGTCGATGCCGCGGAAGCCGATGGTGGGACCGTTCTCGTTGCCCTCGCCGGTGTGGTTGAAGACGATATCGAGGATGATCTCGATGCCGTTACGGTGCAGGTCGGCGACCATCGCCTTGAATTCGTCCACTTGCATGCCGAGGCTGCCGGTGGCGGCGAGCCCCGCCTTCGGTGCGAAGAAGCCGATGGTGCCGTAGCCCCAGTAATTCAGCAGCATCTCGCCCGTTTCTGGATGGCGGCGGCTGTTCTCGAATTCGTCGAACTCGTGCACAGGCATGAGTTCGAGGCAGTTGACCCCCAGGTCCCTGAGATAGGGGATCTTCTCGCGCAGGGCGGCATAGGTGCCGGGGTGACGCACGCCGGACGAGGGATGGCGGGTGAATCCGCGCACGTGCGCCTCGTAGATCACTAGGTCGCCGAAGGGAATTTCCAGCGGCTTGTCGTCCTGCCAGTCGAAATCGTCGGGCACGATTCCACTGCGGAACTGTGTGGGGGTGGTCCAGTCCGGAGTCTCGCCCCAGACATTGCGACCACTGAGCGACCGCGCATAGGGGTCGATCAGGACCTTGCTCCGATCGAAACGGTGTCCGGCGTCGGGGTCGAACGGGCCGTCCATGCGGTAGCCGTATTCGATGGTCTCGTAGTCGAGGTCGAACACCGTCATGGCGAAGACGTTGCCGGTGCGGAAACTGTCGGGGAAGGGAATGATGGCGAAGGGCTCCGCCTCGTGCCTGTGGAACAGCACCAGATCGCAGGCGGTGGCGAAACGCGAGAACACCGAAAAGTTGACCCCGCCGGCGACAATCGTCGCGCCGAAGGGCAATGGCTTGCCCGGGCGGAGTTTGAAGTCCCCGTACTCGTGTGTGGGATAGCCGTCGACCCTGAACATCTCAAACCCCGGCGGCGCGAGCTTCCCCGAGCGTCTCGCAGAAATCGAACAGATGGTCGAAGCCGGTGATCCGCATGATTTCCATCAGCTGCGGCGCCATACCGGCAATCAGGACCTTTGCACCCTGGGGCTTCAGAACCTTGGCGAGGATGAGCAGCAGGCGCAGGCCCGCGCTGGAGATGTAGGAGCAATTCGCGGCGTCGATCACTACCGTGCGACCCGCGGCCAAGACCGGGGCAAGATCGGTCTCTGCCTCTGCGGCGTTAGTGCCATCCAGGCGGGACGGCAGGGTGACGACGACCGATGTGGACTCGATGCTGACAGAGAGCGTCATGCTCCCCTCCTGGGTTTCCGATCAGTCGCTCATCGCTGCGACAGCTGCGGTGATATCGTCGAACACACTGAAATAGCTGATAAAACCGGTCATCGTCAGAATCTGACGGATGAACTCGTTTGGCGCGGCGAGGACCAGCCGCGATTCCAGCGCCGTGCTCTTCTTGGAGGTTGAAAGTAACACCCGCAATCCAGCACTCGCCATATAGTCGACATCGGAAAGATCGAGGATCAAACGCTTCTCGCCCCGCTGCAGAAGGGAGGTGAGGCGTTTCTCCAGTTCGCCGGACGAAGTGGAATCAATTCGCCCCATGACGCTGACGACTGCGACACCTTTCTTCGATGAGTCCGAAATCAACACCGAGTCTCTCCTGGCCGAAATAACAGTCGAAGCAATTCCTGCTGCGGTCTGTCTAACATTTCAATGGAGAGTTCGAAAGTGCGCAGAACAACGCGGAGCGAAGCGATGCGGAGGTGACCGTCGGCACGTGCGGCGATGCTTCGGGGCCAGGAAGTCGGACGACGCTCGAAGGTGGCGAAAGCAAACCCGAGATCGGCGCCCCCTCGGCATTGCGGCTTGCGCCGACCGACGGAGTCCGTGGTCCGATCGAGCATCTCGTCGATACGCCTTCGCGCGCGAGACTCACGCCTGGGTGGGGATGCGTGCACCGAACGCCGGCAGTTTTCGGCAGACAGCGCGACATCGCGCTCGGCGTCTGCCATTGCAAGGCGAACGTGTCTGGACCAGACGTGCTCTGGCCGTAGAGGTCTCATCTGGACGACCGGGAGCGCTTCGTCCCACGGGGGGCGGCGGCGCACCGGGCCGTTGAGGCGGAACATGGCATTGCCCCCGACTGGTTCCGCTCGTCAGGCTATGCCGGTCGCCTTAACAGAGTGCTGAAATTTGTTCTCAGTTGACGGATTGGCCTTCGATGTCAGCGGTGTGGGACGCGACCGGCGCCGATCACGGTCTCGCACACGCCGGCCCTCCGAACGGACCGGTGAATCGGCTTCGCGCCATTTCGGGAATCCTCGGAGCCAGAATTTCAGCGGGCTGGTATTGCACCACACCCGGGGAACTGATCTGACCGGGTGCGAGATTGCATGATGCCGCAGCGATCGAGCAGGCGTTCCGAAATCAATGTGCGAAAAGTCAATATATAGTCAAAAATACACATCGAATTAATCGGACGATCGAATTTTTCTGCAACTATATCTCCAACATCAATCCCGATGTTCTATCCTACATTTCTTAGAGTCGCTAGATGAAATGCCGATATAGGCGAGAACTACGCCAATCTCGAATTTCGCACCGCATCGCGCCATTTCTTGTCGCGCTTTGATCCTGCTGGCTACTGCCAAGTTCAGTCGCGGCATCAAAATCTGCGGACCCGTCCGGGCCGCCGCAAGGCGCAATCCGACGCGGAAATCAACCCGCTTGCACCTCGATCGGGCGTCGCCTCGGGCGCTTTACGCTCTTCCGCGTTCCTCGTTTGCTGTATCTTTTTTCACAAGCCGGGAAAACAATTAGCATTTTGTTTTGCCCGGACTCCGAAGAGGATATCTCGTGGGAGGATGAAATGAACTACAGAGAGAGGGAGATTCTTTTTGCGACCTTAAGTGAAGGATCAGTAAATAATATTACTGATCTGGCGTCTCGCTTTGGTGTCTCTCTGAGAACTGTGCGCAATGATATTAATAGTATAAATTACTTTCTGGAGGGGATTAACGGCGGGCGTCTTGATGTGGAGGAAAAGGGCACAATCAAGAGCCAGGTCAAAACAGATATCTCTTATATAAGCAGCATACAGGCCGATCATCACGCCTACCGCGAAAAGCTTTCGTCAGACGAAAGGCTGTCGCTGCTATCCATCATCCTTTCTGTCTCTGCGGACTATATCACGATTGCGCAACTCGCCGCGATGATCCGCGTCAGCAAAGCAACCATCGTCAAAGACATCAAGCAGGTCCGCGAAACGCTTCAGAGTCGCGGCATTCAATTGCTTGCCCGTCCCAACAAGGGGTTTCAGGTTGCCGGCTTGGAAAGCGCCATTCGCCGCCTGATCATGGACGAGCAGAGAACCGTCGTCATCACGCGGTTCCTGGAAGAACTGTATCCCAGCTTCAAGGCGATCCGCAGCAAGCAGCGCACACTTATCGGCCGAATTGTTACCGAACAGGAACACGTTCACGGCTTTTTCCTGACGGACTATTCGTACGAGTACGTCATTCTTTACGTTCAGGTGATGATGTGGCGTATTGCTGACGGCTGCCATATCGATAATCTGATGCCGGAATGCAATGAGTTCACGACATTTGCCGATGACATCACCAAGTATGTCTCTCAGTACTGCAATATCATTACGACGACGAATGAATCCATCATTCTCTCGAGCGTGTTGAGCGAACTCAGCTATCTGAAGAAGAGCGAGCGCAACTACGAGATTGTCAATATCCAGATCGTCACAAGGCGATTTATCGGCAAGGTCTCTCAAAATCTGGGGGATGATCTTCAAGTCGATTACGACCTATTCGACAGTCTTTACCATCATCTTGCGGCGGTCTTGTCCGGTGAGAAGAAGTCATTTCTGTCTGGATCGATTCTGTTCGAGATCGCCAAGCAGTATCCGCTGGTCTTTCGCGCTGTCGCAAACAGCCAATACGTCTTGGAAGACTACGCAAGGCGAGGCCTCTCCGACGTGGAGATTGCCTTCGTCACCATGCACATTTGCGCGGCGCTGGAACGCAAGAAAAACGGTGAGAATGAGGTCCGGGTTGTTCTGGTCTGCCACGGCGGGATCGGTAGTTCCCAATTGCTCGCGGCGAAGCTGAAGAACCGCTTCTCATTCCGGATCGTCGATGTCCTGTCCGCGCATAAGGTCCAATACATCAACAAGGATCGCGCCGACCTGATCATATCGACGATCCCGCTCGAAAGTCCCCCAATCGACTATGTGCAGACGTCGCTGTTCCTGAACGACAGGGACTGTATCGCCATCAACGACAAGATCGAGCATGTCAAATACGCCAATACCGGCGTTCGCAACGTGCACAAGGATGAAGAAATTTGCTTCATCAACAGGCTGAAAAGCATCATCGGCAACTACGACTTTCCGGGCAGCCAGGAGATGGTTCGCCAGGTTGAGGATGCGGCGATCAAGTTCTTTGACAAGACCGTCAATGCCAAGGAATGCACTCTTTCGCCGTATCTCCATCAGTTTCTGACCGAGCCATTCATTCGTCTCGATCTGAGCTGCGCCGACTGGCAGACGGCGGTGAGGGAGTCCGCAAGTATACTTCTGGAGAAGGGGTATATTACCGAGCGCTATGTTGACGCCATGATCAACAACGTCATCGTCAACGGTCCCTACATCATCATCTCACCGGATTTTGCCATGCCGCATGCCGGTTTGGGTGCCGGTGCTCTGCGCACGGGCATGAGTCTGATCCGGCTCAAGCACCCCATCGCCTTTGGTCAAGAGAAAAGCACCGAGGTCGGGTTCGTGTGCTGCCTCAGCGCGGTGGACTACCGGACGCATGTGAAAGCTTTGATCAACTTGGTGAACATCTTGGCGAGCGATACGTTCAAGTCGGATCTAGGTTCCGCGGAAACGCCAGCAAGCGCCGCCAGAGTTATTCGCGAGGCCGAATATGCTTTGGAAGAACAAGGGTTGGGCTACCGGATAATGGAGAATGATTTCTCGCACCTCTGATGTCTTCATCGACCATGTAAAGGTATTCGGAGATGTTCATTAAATCATGGAGATGGAAATGGGAGACGTAGCCGATAGTGGTTTGTCCGATATAACGATAGAACCTGACTTGGTTGTATTGGGCATGAGCGCGGCCTCGGATCAAGAAGCGATCGATGTCTTGGCACACCGGCTTCGGGACAAGGACTACGTGAAGGAAGAGTACGTTCAGGCGATCAAGGAACGGGAAAAGGTCTTTTGTACCGGCCTTGCGCTTGACGAAGCGTGCATTGCGGTGCCGCACACCGACCCCATTCACGTCAATAAACAGGCCGTCGCAATCGGCGTTCTTAAGAATCCAGTCTCGTTCGGCGAGATGGGCACCGCGTCGGACAAGGTCAATGTCCAATTGGTGTTCATGCTTGGGATCAGAAAACTGGACTCTCAAGTCGATTTTCTTGGCGGCATGATCGATGCCCTGCAAGGGAAGGGTCGGCTGAAGAGCATCAGGGATGCTGCGTCAGCGGAGGAGGTGGTCAGGTTGTTCAAGAGATATCTAGAAGAATAAGCAAGGGACGATGAGGAGTGGTAGCGATGAAGCGAATTCTACTCGTCTGCGGATCAGGTGTTTGCACGTCGACCGCGGTCAATGCCAAGGTCACAAAAGCACTTGAGGATCGTGGTTTCAAGGGGCAGTACCGAATCACTCAGGGCAAGGCTGCTGAAGTTGCGGCGCAGTCTGGCAATTACGACCTGTGCATTTCGACAACTGTTCTCGGCGGCAGCTGCAGTTGCCCGTTGATTATCGGAACCAAGTTCCTGGTCGGGGTGGGCACCGAACCTCTCCTCGATGAAATCTGTACCGTGTTGTTCGGTCAAAAGAAATCGGCGTAAAATTCGGAGGAAATTCAAATGAACGCGCTTCTAGCGTTTTTTGACGTGATCAGAGGGCTCGGCCCGACGGTCATGATGCCTATCATCATCTGCATAATGGGTATCGTCATGAATGCCGGCGTGGGCAAGTCCATTCGGGCTGGCCTCACTGTTGGTATCGGCTTTATCGGCCTGAACTTGGTCATCGGTCTCATCGGAACCTACCTTGGGCCTGCCGTGAAAGAGATGGTGACGCACTTCGGCCTGCAGCTTGACGTGGTCGACGTCGGCTGGCCTTCGGCCGCGGCCATCGCGTTCGCATCGAACGTCGGGATGATCATCATTCCGGTCGGCATTTTGGTCAACGTCATCATGCTGGTGACGAATACGACGCAGACCATCGACATCGATATCTGGGACTATTGGCACTTCGCGTTCACCGGCGCGCTCGTTGCCGTGCTGACGGGTAGCGAGCTGTGTGGTGTGGCCGCCGCCGTCATCAACATGATCATCATCATGGTGCTCGGCGACTGGACTGCAAGGGGTGTCGAGGAGACGCTGGACCTGCCGGGCGTGTCGCTGCCGCACGGGTTCACGGCTGCCTATGCTCCGATCGCCATCGTGCTGAACAAGCTCATCGATCTCATCCCTGGGGTCAATGCCATCGACTTCAACATTGAAATCCTGCAGAAGCGTTTCGGTGTCTTCGGCGAACCGATCCTCGTCGGTACCGTGCTCGGCGCCGTCATCGGCATCGTTGCGGGGTATGGTTACAAAGACGTTCTGACCCTGGCCGTCCAGATGGGCGCGGTGCTGGTTCTGATCCCGAAGATGGCCTCCCTGCTGATGGAAGGGCTGCTGCCGATCTCGGATGCGGCTTCGTCCTTCATCCAGCAGAAGTTCCGGAACAGAGGCAAG
>JARLIT010000335.1 GCA_031291575.1 Ancalomicrobiaceae bacterium | reverse complement strand
GACATCGGCCACATGGGCGATACCTCGCTGATCATCGAGCAGGGCAAGGCCAAGGACGAGTGGACGGCCGCCAATGTGCCGTTGCAGATCATCGCCGGCTGGCGCACGGCCGACAAGAACTACCCGCCGATCGTGACGGCGACGCGCGACGGGTCCGGCATCAAGTCCCTCGCCGACGTCAAGGGGCACAGCTGGGCGCATAACTTCGGCGGTTACAACTACCTGCAATACGTGCTGTCGATCGTGAAGGCGGGCGTCGCCGAGAAAGATATCGAGCCGGTCCGCCTCGCTGACCAGACGACCAGCGCCGCCGCTTTCAATGCCGGCCGCGTCGACGTCTATTCCGGCTCGACCCTGGGCGTGATCGACGCGATCGAGTCCGGCAAAGCCAAAATCCTGGTCACCAGCGACGACTTGGACATTCCGGCACTGAACGTCTTCACCGCCCGAGGCGATGTGCTGCGCGACCCGGCGAAGAAAGCCCACATCGCCGATTTCCTCGCCCGGCTGAAGACCTATTGGGCCTGGTATCCGGATCACAAGCCGGAGATCGAGGCGATCTTCGTCGAGAAGCTGAAGCAGACCCCGTCGCGCGCCAAAGCCGTCACCGCGTTCCAGCAGTCGTCTTTCGTCGCCCTCGACGACGAGTTGATCAAGCGCGAGCAGCGCATCGCCGAAGTGCTGCAGCAGTCGGGGGTGATCCCCAAGAAGGTCGAAGTGGGTGTCGAGTTCAACCGCGATTTCAATGCCTTTGCCGTGGCCCAGCGCTGAGCGGGCAGTTGATTGCAAATGCGATGGCCGCAGTCCGGCCGGGAGAGCGAGCGAGATCAGCCAGTTGGAACTGGGCTGGGGCGCCGACCCGACCGCCTGCTATGAGACCTTGGCGGCACCGTTCCGCCCGATCTTGCAGCAGATCCGCGCCACGGCGGCCGCCTGCCTTTGCGAGATACCGAATCCGCGCGATTGTCTGTCGACCGGATCCATTCGATCGGGTCGAAAAGTACGCTAGCCCCGGCCGGCCAGAAGGTAGGCACGCATCATCTGCCGAGCATCCTGCTTTCGCGCCGCCCGCCAGGCGGGGGCCGACAGGTCCTGATCGAACAGCGCCGACAGCGTATGGACGTTGGAGAGGTGGAACTGGCAGATCGCCGCCATCAAGATATAGACCCGAAGTGGATCGAGATTGGCTGCCAAGGTCCGGTCGGCCGCGCCGCGTTCGAGGAAGCGCGCCACCATCGCCAAGACGGGCGACGATATTTCGCGGATCTTGGTCGACGTCTTCAGGAAGCGTGCCTTCATCAGGTTCTCGTTGCGGATCAGGCTCACCAGGGCCAAGTTCGCTTCGAAGTGGTCGTTCATGAAGTCGAACAGCCGCAGCAATCCTTCGAGCGGTTGCATGTCGCCGACGTCGAGGCTGAGTTCATAGCGCCTGAGATCGGCGAAGGCGGCCTCCAGCACGGCGACATACAGCGCCGATTTGCTGCCGAAGTGGTGGTAGAGCATGCGCGGATTGGCCTTGGCCTTGGAGAGGATCCGTTGAATCCGCGCGCCGGAATAGCCGTGCAGCGCAAATTCGGCCTGTGCCGCCGAAAGCAGCCGCTCCTGTGTCGGCGCGGCATTGCGGCTGTGGGGCGCGGCCGCCTTTGCCGCCTTCGAGGAGGGCTTCCGGCCGGCCTTCGTCGCCGGTTGGCGGTTCATCGCTTTCGGTGCCATTTCAGTCATCGCCCACACCCGGCAGACAGAAGATCCGCGCGACCTGCGCCAGCACCGCCATGTCTGTGCCCGGCGCGCCGATGACGGAAAGCCCGATCGGCGCTTTGCCGACGGTGCCGAGCGGGATCGTCACTTGAGGTAGGCCAGCATGCCCGGCAACGCACGTTAAGGTAAGCGCCCGGCGATAGAAGTCCCCAATTTCCTCTGGCGACGCCGAGCGCGACAGCGCTGGGGTCGGCGAGGTCGGCATGATGAGGAGCCCGTCTGCGCCGAGGAGGTCGGGGAGATGCCCCCTGACCCATTCGCGAAACGGCTGCCAGCGCGCGACGTCGGCGGCCGTGATGGTTGCGGCATCGTCGAAGCGCGCCGCAATCGCCTCGCCGAACCGGGGGTGCGTTCGGCGGATCCAATCGGCATGCCTCTGCCAGATCTCGGCGCCCTGCAGCACCCGATAGGCCTCCAGCCAATCGCCACCCGTCCCGCCATAGAGAGTGATGGTTTCGGCGACGCGGAAGTCTTCGGGCAGCTTCCGCATCAGCGCTTCGGCGACATCCTGATCTGCGAGCGCGAAAGCGTCCGTGGCGATGAGATAGCGCGCCGGCCGCAGTTCCGCCCGCTCCTGCAACAGCACTTCTCCGACGCGCAGCAGCGTCCCGGCATCGCGCGCCAGCCAGCCGATCGTGTCGTAGCTCGCGGCGAAGGGAAACACATTGTCGAGCGGGATGCGTCCGTGGCTCGGCCGCATCCCGTAGAGGCCGCAGAACGAGGCCGGGATCCTGACCGAGCCGCCGGTATCCGTACCGAGGGCGAAGTCCACCGCATGGCTAGCGACGGCAGAGGCCGAGCCGCTGGAGGATCCGCCGGGAAGGCGATCGGGCGCGCGCGGGTTCAGCGGCGTGCCGTAGTGGGCATTCGCTCCCTCCAGGCTGAAGGCGAGTTCGTCGGTGACCGTTTTGCCGGCTAACCGAGCGCCCGAGGCTAGCAGGCGATCCACAGCCTCGGCGGACCGGTCGCACGGTTGCTGGCCGGCGCGCCAATCCGGATTGCCGGCCCCGGTAATCGTCCCGGCAACATCGATGAGATCCTTGACTGCGAAGTCGAGGCCATCGAGGCTACCGGGGTGGGACGGTGCGCGGACGATCGGGGAGCCATCGAGAAAAGCGCCGGTCGACCGGGTCACGCAACCGCCCCGCTCGCGGAAATGGCGCCGATGACGCCATCGGCATCGGTGACGAAACCGAAGCATTTCTTGACGTTCCACACCGTCGCCTCGGTGCAGAACGCCGGCGAGGTGGTGGCGCAGCAGTCCTCCACCAGAATGCAGCCATAGCCGAGGAAATTCGCGTCCGTCAGCGTGTGCAGCACGCACTGGTCGATATTGACGCCGGCGAACAGAATGGAGCGGATGCCGAGATTGCGCAGGATGGAATCGAGCGGCGTATCCCAGAAGCCGCTGATGCGGTGCTTGTCGACCAGGATGTCGGAGGCCGCGGGCTTCAGTTCGTCGACGACGGCAGCGGCCCAGGAGTCCTTCTCCAGCACCTTCGCACCGTGGCCGGGCAGCGGATCGCCAAGGCCGATGCCGGTGCCCGCCGGCTTGTACAGATGGATCTGGTTCGGCGGCATGTTGGCGAGGTCGGGCCGGTTGCCCCAGTTCACCCAGATGACCGGGACATCGGCGGAGCGCAGCACCGGAAGCAGCCGCCTCAGCGGATCGATCGGCGTGCGGTTGGGCGAAACGTCGACGCCGAGATAGTCGCACCAGCCCTTCGGCGTGCAGAAATCGTTCTGCATGTCGATCACCACGATCGCGGATCGTTTGAGGTCGATGGTGACGGCCTGCGGCGCGGTGGGCAGTCGTACCCGCACCGGTTCGGGTGCGGGCATGGCCATGTCGACTTCGCCGGGGCTGGCGAGCCAGTGATAGGTCTTCCCGACTCCGAGTTGGCCGTGCGGGATGGGCTGGTTTGCCGTTTTTTGGGTATCGGACATGGGGAGCCTCCAATCGCCCGGCTCCCAAGCAAGTCCCGGACCACGCGCGTTGGCCGCGCCCGGCCCGCTCAGGGCGCGCAAATCCGGCCATCCGGCTGCGGACCGCCACTTGCTCCGACAAAATACTGGGCACGCTGCCACGTAAATAATCACTTACTTTTTCAGATATGCACAACACACGGAAATAGCACGCAGTTTATCGGTAACATGGCTGGCATGGAATCTGCAAACTGGGATCCAGTCGGCGCCGATACGCGATCGGCCAACCAGGTTTTCAACTCGCTCTGCCCGTCTGAAAGGACATCGCAATGGTTCTGTCTCGACGCCACGTCATGTTCGCCGCGGTCGGTCTCGCCGCCGGTACGTTGTCGCTGCCCGCCTGGGCCGCGGATCCGGTCAAGATCGGCATCCTCATTCCGGGGTCCAAGGCCGACAAGGGTTGGATGGAGTCCAGCTACAACGGGCTGATGGCCGCAGAGAAGACATACGGCGACAAGATCAAGGTGCAGATCATCGAGAACATCAACTACGCCGACATGGAGCAGGCTTTGACCCAGCTCGCCAGCAGCAACCAGTTGGTGATCGGCGTCGGCGGTCAGACCCAGGCGGCGGTATTCAAGGTCGCCAAGCGGTTCCCGAAGATCAAGTTCTCGATCGTCGGCGGCAATGCCGGGGAGTCGCTACCCAATGTCGCCGGCTACGATGTCAAGCAGGCCGAGATCGCCTTCGTCGCGGGGGCCACGGCCGCGCTCCTGTCGAAGACCGGCGCCGTCAGCTACGTCGGCGGCATGGAAATCCCCTCGATTGTCAACGCTGGCAAGGAATTCGGCAACGGGGCAAAATATATTAATCCGAATATCAAATATTTCGAGGCGTATACCGGAGATTTCGACGACGTCGCGAAGTCGAAGGAGGCAACTCTCGCAGCCATTGCGCAGGGCGCGGACGTTCACTATCATATTCTCAACCTAGGACTGCGGGGAATGGAACAGGCGGCCAAGGAAAAGGGTACCCACATCATCGGCAGCTATACGAATTATTGTGGAACAGATCCGCTCTACGTCGCCTATTCGATCACCGGAACGGGCTATCAGGTGCAATATGCCATCGATCAGGTCGTGGCGGGCACCTGGGTCGCCGGCTACAAGCCGTTCGGTCTGAAGATGGGACCGGAGGCCTCGGATATGGTCGAATGCGGCGGCGATCCCGCCATCAAGGCGAAGATCGATGCGATCAAGGCCGACATCCTGTCCGGCAAGATCAAAGTGTTGGAAGGATGATCCCGGTGGATGACGCAGGAACGATGGTGGTGAATCGGCACTCTGTTGCGGATGCGCTGTCGTTCCACGGCGTCACCAAACGGTTCGGCAGCTTCGCGGCGTTGAGCGACGTCACCGTCGCTTTTCGCCGCGGCGAAGTTCATTGCCTCCTGGGAGAGAACGGCGCCGGCAAATCGACGCTGTGCAATCTGGCGTTTGGCATCCATCAGGCTGATGCCGGCGAGATCCGGCTGGACGGCGCGCCGTTTCGCCCGAGCGGTCCGGGCGATTCGCTGAAGGCCGGAATCGCCATGGTGCATCAGCACTTCAGCCTCGTCGACGACATGAGCGTCGTCGACAACCTGATCCTGGGCCAGGCCAGGGGCATCGCCTGGCGCCGTGCCTTTGCCGCCAAGCTGGAGGAGTTGACGACCCGATATGGCCTGGCGCTGAAGCCGTTTGCGCGCGTCGGCGATCTCTCCATCGGCGAACGGCAGTGCGTCGAGATCGTCAAATGCCTGATCCGTCAGCCGCGGATCCTGATCCTCGACGAGCCGACCGCCGTCCTCCTGCCCGATGAAATCAAGGGACTGCTCGAGGTGGTGCGCAGGGTCGCGGTCGAAGGCTGCGCGGTGATCCTCGTCACCCACAAACTGGCCGAAATCCGCGACGTCGCCGACCGCGTGACGGTGGTACGGCAGGGACGCGTCGCAGCGCAATCGCAAACCCCGGGCCAGGACATCGAGGCGCTCGTCCGCGCGATGATCCAGCGTCCGTTGGAGGCGCTCGACCCGGCGATGGCGATGAGCCTCGGCATTTCCGCGGGGTCTGAAGTGAAGCGTCGTGCGGCGCGCATTGGCCCGCGCGGTCCAGACGCGCTGCAGATCGATGCCGTGACGGTGAAGGATGCGACAGGCGTCGTGCGGCTGGATGAGGTGACCCTGACGATCCAGCCCGGCGAGATCGTCGGCATCGTCGGCGTCGAAGGCAACGGCCAGAGCGAACTCGGTGCGGTGCTGGCAGGCACCTGCCCGCCCTCCGCGGGGCGCATCATCGTCGGCGACCTCGATCTGACCGGCCGCCCGCCGCAGGCGTTCAGCGCCGCCGGTATGGGCGTCGTTCCGGAGGACCGCCATGCGGTCGGGGCCATCACTGGGATGACGTTGACAGAGAACCTGTTTCTCGACCGGTCGCGCGTGCCGACCCGGTTCGGGCTGTTGCGCCGCCGCGTCATGCGCGAGGCGGCACTGACGATGATGGCGCAATTCGACGTCCGCGCCTCCGGGCCCGATGTCGCCTTCGGCAGTCTGTCGGGCGGCAACCAGCAGAAGGCGGTGCTTGCCCGCGAGATGACGCGGCCGGGGTTGAAGGTGCTGTTGGCGGCGCAGCCGACGCGCGGGCTCGACGTCGGTGCGGTGGAAGCCGTCTACGGCCTCATCCGGGCCGCCAGCGAGCGCGGCGTCGCCATTCTTCTGATCTCGTCCGAGTTGGACGAAGTTCTGGCGATCGCCAACCGCGTCGCCGTCCTCTACCGTGGTCGCATCGTTGGCGAATGTCGGGGCGAACCCGGCCAGCGCGAGCGCATCGGCGCCCTCATGGCCGGACACAGTGCATGACGATTTCGGTCCCACCATCGGCTCGCCAACGGACGCGTCTCTGGCCGTCCGGCCTCGTCGTTCCGCTGGGCGTGACGATCCCTGTCGCCAGCGTTCTCGCCTCGTTTGCCGTCGGGCTGTTGCTGGTGGTGCTGATGGGTGCCCCGCTCGGACAGGCGCTATCGAGTTTTCTCGATGGTGCCTTCGGCTCGTCCTATGCGATCTCGGTGTCGCTCAACCGCGCCGCGGTCTACTCGCTCGTCGGCCTCGGCTTCATCTTCGCCAATCGCGCCAATCTCACCAACGTCGGCGCCGAAGGCCAGATCGCCGTCGGTGGCATTGCCGCAACGGCGGTGGCGCTGGTGCCCGGGATTGCCGATCTGCCGCTCGGACTGTCGTTCGTCGTGCCGACGCTGGCGGCGATGCTCGCCGGGGCGATCTGGGGCGGCATCGCCGGCGTCCTGAAGGCCCGCATCGGGACGAGCGAGGTCATCAGCACTCTGCTGCTGTCGTTCATCGCGGTGTGGCTCGTCTATTGGTGCGTGCAGTCGGAGCATCTGCTGCGCCAGCCGATGACGAGCGCGGCGACGCTGCCGGAATCGCTGCCGATCCCCGAGACGACGCAGCTGCCGCTCGTCACCGGCGACTATGGCGCCCCGGCCAACTTGGGATTGCCGCTCGCCTTCTTTCTGGCAATCGCCGTCGCTGTCGTGCTCGGCTATTCCCGCTTCGGCTTCCAGTTGAAGGCGGTCGGGTTCAATCCGCTGGCCGCCCGGCGCGCCGGCTTCTCCACCCGGCAGACGATCGTCGTCGCCTTCCTCGTCGCTGGCGCTTTCGGTGGACTGGCCGGCGCCGTCATGCTGCTCGGCGACCAATATTCGTTGAAGGCGGGGTTTTCCTCCGGCTACGGCTACGACGGGTTGGTCGTCGGGCTGTTGGCGCGCGGCTCGACGGTGGGGGTGATCGCCACCGCACTGCTGTTCGGTTTCCTCCGGTCCGGCGGCATTTCCATGGAAATGGGGGCCGGCGTGCCGGCTGCTCTGGTGCTGGTCATCCAAGGCCTGATCGTCGTCTCCGTCTCCGGGGCTGCCTTCTGGCTCGACAGACGCCAACCGGCGAAGGAGTGACGATGACGACCGCGATGCTGGCAGTCTTTATCGGCTCGTCCATCCGGCTTGCCATGCCGCTGCTGCTGGCGGCCGTCGGAGAACTGGTCAGCGAGCGGGCAGGGGTGCTCAACATGAGCCTCGAGGGCATGATGCTCGCCGGTGCCTTCGCCGGGGCGGTCGGCTCCTGGAGCACCGGCAGCCCGCTATTGGGTCTGATCATTGCCATCGTCGCCGTCGGGCCGGTGGCGCTGATCCAGGCCTTCCTGACGGTCACTCTGCGCGCCAACCAGATCGTGTCGGGCCTCGGGCTCAACATCCTCGTGCTCGGGTCGACAACGCTCGGCTATCGCTGGATCTTCGGCGCGCGGTCGCGCGAGACGATCCCCGGCTTCGATCGCTGGAGCCCGCCGCTCCTGAAGGACATTCCGATCTTCGGCGATGCGGTCTTCACCCAGGTCTGGCTGGTGTTCGCCGTTCCCTTCATCATTTTGGCGATCGCCGCGGTGCTGCGGTTCACAGTTCTCGGCATCTCGGTCCACGCCGCGGGCGAAGATCCCGGCACGCTCGACCGAGCCGGCGTCTCCGCCGTCCGGATCCGCTACGGTGTCATCCTGTTCACCGGATCGATGGCAGCCCTCGGCGGCGCGTTCATCTCGATCGGCGACATCCATACGTTCACCGAAGGCATGACCAACGGCGCCGGCTACCTGGCCATCGCCGCAGTCATCTTCGGCAACTGGACGATCTGGCGCAGTGTGATCGCCTGCCTGCTGTTCGGCACCGCGACGGCATTGCAATTCCAATTGCCGGCCATGGGTGTCCATGTGCCAAGCGCAGTGCTGATCATGTCGCCGTACGTTCTGGCGTTTCTGTCCGTCGCCGGTCTGGCTGGCCGCCAGACAGCCCCCAAGGCCCTGGCGACACCATATTGGCGCTAAAGCAGTATCCGGGCGAGAGCAGGATGATTTCAGATGGAACCGCGGCATCGGTCCATCTGAAATCCAAATGACGGCCCTGTCGAAGGTCTAGCGGATCGGCCTGGCCGTCACCCTGGTCCGCGCGCCGGCCTTTTGCTCTAGTACAGCTCGGGCACCCAGCGTTGACTTTGCTTGGGCGGCCGTACGTAGCCGGTATCCTTCTGGCGCGGTGAGAGCATGACCTTGGCAGGCGCGATCTCCTTGTAGGGAATCTTGCTCAGGAGATGGGAGATGCAGTTCAGCCGGGCCTTCTTCTTGTTGTCGGCGTCGACCACATACCAGGGCGAGAGGTCGGTGTCGGTACGGCTCTGCATGATGTCTTTCGCACGGGAATACTCGACCCAATGCTCGCGCGATTTCAGATCCATGGGACTGAGCTTCCAGCGCTTGATCGGATTTTCGATCCGCTCCTTGAACCGGCGTTCCTGCTCCTCGTCGTTGACCGAGAACCAGTACTTGATCAGGACGATGCCCGAGCGGATCAGCATCTCCTCGAACAGCGGACAGGAGCGCAGGAATTCTTCGTATTCCTCGTCGGTGCAGAAGCCCATCACCCGTTCGACGCCGGCGCGGTTGTACCAGGAACGATCGAGCAGGATGATCTCGCCCTTGGCCGGCAGTTGCGCCACGTAGCGCTGGAAATACCATTGGCCGCGCTCGCGCTCGGTTGGCGTGCTCAAGGCGACGATGCGGCAGACGCGGGGATTGAGGACTTCAGTGATGCGCTTGATGACGCCACCCTTGCCGGCGGCGTCGCGTCCCTCGAAGATCACCGCGACCTTCAATCCTTGCTTCTGCACCCAATCCTGCAATTTGATCAGCTCGAACTGCAAGCGGATCAACTCGTCCGTATAGCTGTATTTCTTGTCCTTCGTCTCGCGCTTGGCCGGTTCGGGCCCGCCGTCGACCTTCCAGGCGTCTTCTCGTGCGGCGACTTCTATCGCGTCGCGACGCACTTCGCCGTCATTCGGAACACGACCGCCCTTCTTGTGCCCCTTATCGGTTTTGCTTGCTTTGGTCACGTTTACCTCCTGTTCGGAACAAGGCCGATGGCGCACCGGGGCCATTTGATCCCTCGGCGTCGGTGCGGGGCCGGCTCATCGTTCCGGGCCGATTTGCCTCGGCTCTCCGGCCGCACGATCCGGCCAGGCACAAATCGATAACACCACGGCTGAGAGGGCGACCGAAATTCGCTCGAAGAGCCCTGGCAGTCTGGCCGCGCTTTGCCTGAGCCGTCTTGACCTCGCCCGAGCGGCAGGCCCCGGCGAGCGTGATGCGGCTCGTCGGCGGCGCGAATCACATGCAAACAGTATGGTTTGTTAGGGGGATTGTTGAAATAGCCAGTCCGCGGCGATCGGGCGTCCCATCTCTGGCGAGGAAACCGCGATGGCCGGCTGGATGCGTCGCTACGTTACTGAAAAACAATCCGAATATCACCCGATAGGCGAACGGCGGCCGGCCTGGCCGGCAATGCCCGCGGCGTGCCCTTCGAGGTGCCGGCTCCGATCGACAGGTGGGACCGTAATGGATGCCCATCCGAGCCGATCAGCCAGAGCCGATCGCGTCCTAGATATCCTTCGCCGACAGTTCCCAATATCGCTTGGGATTGCCCTGATAGAGCTTGCGCGCGATGGAGCGGATGTAGGCGATATTGGTATCGAAGGCGTTCAGTGCCGCAGCTTCGCTGAGCGTGTCGTTGCCGGCGAAGCGGCTCAGCGCGGCGTGATCGAGGCGGAAGGTGATCTCGAAGGCCGAATCATGGCCCCAGAAGGTCACGTATTGGTGGCTCGGATCGTAACTTCGGGAGTCGTTCAAGAAGTCGAGTGCCATGATCATCTCCTCGTGCAGGCCGGTGTCCCCCGGACGGTCGCGGGTTGGGCGAAGCGGCTCAGGTCGCGCTGACCGCCGGGGTCGGCGGAACGGTGGTCGGCACGGCTGGAGCGACACGGACCGGGGGAATGGGCCGGGCTTTCATGACGTGCCGCCCGACGACTTGAAGGCGCCGTTGTCGGCTTCGGGGGCAATGCGGGTCAGCGTGTCGCCGAGCACGGACCGCTCGAACCGTTCCGACAGGTCGCGGATATGGTAGTAGCGGCCGTAGCGCTCGGCCGGCATCACCCTGACGACCTTGCACACGAGTGCGGTGCCGCTGGCCCCGTCGCGATAGCTGACGGCATCGCCAACCACAAATTCGTCAGACATGGATGTCTCCTGAGGGTTCGGATTGACTTGGGCTGTGGCCGGACGATCGACCGGGCACGGCATGAGGAAGTCTGAGCGCGTATCCGCCATACCGGCCGGATGAATTCGCTCCACGATGAGGGGTCGGGTGCGCTGATCGCTACCATGGATTCGGACGATGTGGACCGTGCCGAGTCTCGGTGCCGCGAATATCCCGGGATCCGGAGCCGAAGGCCTTTGCGCGCGTGGAGGAATTCGCCGCTGCGAAGTGGGACCTGGATGCCACCTTAGCCGGGTCGGATCGAAAGTTTCAGGCTCGGAAAATACCCATGCCGATCAAGTGGTCCGATTCGGGCAAAAGGGTCAGCCGGCGCTGAGATCGAACCAGTCGATCCCCTTGTCGCGCGCCTCGTCGACCGCTTCGGCGTAGCCGGCATCGGCATAGCGCATGACGCCGATCGAGGTGTCGTTGGTCAGAGCGCTTGACAGCCGCGAATCCGCCGCCGCGGTGCCGTCGGCGACGAGGGTGACGCCGGCCGACGTCATGAAGCCGGCATAGCCGCCGCCGCCGGAATGCACGACGACGAGATCGGCTTTCGAGGCGCAGAGTGCCATGGCGTCGATCAGCGGCCAGTCGGCGATGGCGTCGGAGCCGTCCTTCATGCGCTCGGTCATGATGTTCGGATGGGCCATTGCGCCGGCGTCGAGATGGTCGCGCGAGAAGGCGACGGGACCGGCGAGCCCGCCGTCGCGCACCATGGCATTGACGGCGAGCGCCACCTCGGTGCGCTGGCCGTGGCCGAGCCAGGCGATGCGAGCCGGCAGGCCTTCGAAGGGGACGTTGGCGCGCGCCAGCCGGATCCAGTTGGTGACGATGTGGTTGTCGGGGAACCGCTCGACGACGAGGTCGTCGATCTTGCGGATGTCGTCGGCGTCGCCCGACAGCGCCATCCAGCGGAACGGGCCGATTGCCCGGCAGAACAGCGGGCGCAGGTAGGCCTCGGTGAAGATCGGAATGTCGAAGGCGTCGGCGACGCCTCCGTCGCGGGCGTGGGTGCGGATCAGGTTGCCGTTGTCGAAGACTTCGGCGCCGGCCCTCTGGAAGCCGAGCATGGCGGTGACGTGCTCGACGATGGAAGCGCGGCTCGCCGCCATCAGCCGGGCCGGATCGGAGGTCCTGAGCGCCTTCACCTCGTCGAGCGAAAAGCCTTTCGGCACATAGCCATAGACGAGGTCGTGCGCCGCCGTCTGGTCGGTGACGACATCAGGAGTGATACCCCGCCGCAGGATCTCGGGGTAGACCTCGGCGGCATTGCCGACAAGCCCGACGGAAAGCGCCCGGCCCTCGGACTTGGCGGCGCTGATGAGGGCGAGCGCGGCATCGAGGTCGGGAGCGATCGCGTCGAGATAGCCGATCGCCTTGCGCTTCTCCGCCCGGACAGGATCGACGTCGACACAGAGGATCGCGGCGCCTGCCATACGCCCGGCCAGGGGTTGCGAGCCGCCCATGCCGCCGAGCCCCGCCGTCAGCACAAAACGGCCGGCGAGCGTGCCGCCGAAGCGCTTCTCGGCGATGCGCATGAAGATCTCGTAGGTACCCTGGATCACTCCCTGGCTGCCGATGTACTGCCAAGCGCCGGCGGTCAGCCCGCCCCAGCAGATCAGGCCTTTGTCCTGCAGTTCGTAGAACACTTCGGCCTTGGCCCACTGCCCGACGATGTTGCAGTTGGCCATGATCACCAGCGGCGCGTCGACATGCGTCCGAATGAGGCCGATCGGCTTGCCGGACTGGATGAGGAGGGTCTGATCCTCGTCCATCGTCTTCAGGGTCTTAACGATCCGGTCGTGCGCCGCCCAGTTGCGCGCCGCCCGGCCGAGCGCGGCATAGACGACGAGATTGTCGGGATCCTCACCGACGCAGAGCACGTTCTCGAGGAGCCTGAGCAGCGCTTCCTGGCGCCAGCCCTTGGCGCGGAGCACGGGGCCGCCGGGAGTGGGAAAGCGAGGATTGGGCATTTGGGCCTCACGAATGCAGAAGCGGCGCGTCTCAAGCCGATAGCGCGTAGCGGGCGATCTCGATGCCCATAGCCCTCTCGACCGGCGGATAGACGGATGCGTCGAGAACGCCGGCGCCGATCGGGATGACCGACTTCGGCACATGCAGCACGGCGACCTGCATCCCCACCGTCACCTGCCCGACCGAGAGCGGCTCGCCGGAGGCATCGAGCGTAGTGATCACATCGGGAAAAGTGGCGAGGCGTCGGCCGTCGGCGTCTTCGACCGCCATGTACTCGTTCATGACGTGCAGCGTCGCCGCCTGGGCGCCCGCACCCACCGTAATGGTGCCGATGTCGAAGGCTTCTTTGGTGTAGATGACCGACTTGGCCGTCACGACGCCGGCGGCGAGGATCGCGCCGCCAGCCGTCCGGCAGACGGCGTCGATCACCGCCGTGCCGCCGTTCGGTTCGGCCGCGATGATCGCCTCGCCCAGCGTCAGTGCCAGCGAGATGCCGCCAAGCGCGGCGTGGGTGGCGACATAGGACGCCTTTACCGGGGCGCGGCACGAGGCGATGAAGCCGCCGGACATGTCGGAGGCTGTTCTGAGAATCGGCGAGACCTTGGCGGTCGCGCCACGCACGACCAGTTCGATGTAGCGGTTTTCGGCGCGATTGCCGCCAACCGCCGTCTGGATCGTCGGCTCGGGCGAGCCCGCGAGGCCGATGGAACCCATGTCGCCGGTCGGATGGGCGCGGATGTCGCCGACCGCATCGACCACCTTGGCTCCGAGCGCCACCGCCGGCAGCCAACCATTCAAGGTCGAGGAGCGGCCGTTCTGGCCGACCATGAAGCCAGCGATCGGCTGCCCCAGTGCCTCGGCCAGAAGTTTGGCGGCCTTGACGTAGTCGATGCCTTGCATTTCCCACGCGGTGGTGCCGGCCGGCGCGCCGATCGCCGCCGCCGTGGCGATGATCGCGTCGGGATCGAGTTCGTCGATGGCAACGAGTTCGGGCTTGCCCAGGCGCAGCGCGGCGGCCCCAAGCATGCGACCATGGTCGGCCCAGCCGCCGCCGCCTGCGGCATAGACCGAGCCGCCGCGCACCGCCGACTCGATATCCCGTTCGGTCAATATCCGACCCATGGTGAAAGTCCCTCAGCTGCGCCCGTCGTGGTGGGCGAATTCGTCGAGTGCGCCCCGGTCGAGACGCAGCAGGGTTTGCAGAAGCACCTCGGTGCCGAGCGCGATGGCCTCCGGCTCGGCCCATTCTTCCGGGCAATGGCTGCGGCCGTCGCGGCAGGGAACGAACACCATGGCGGCCGGCGCGATGCGGGCAAACCACGCCATGTCGTGGCCGGCCCCGGAGGCCATGCGCCGGTGCGATACGCCGACGGCATCTGCCGCCTCCTCGATTGTGGCGAGCACCGCCGGATCGGACGGCGTCGGGTGGTTGTCGGAGACGCGGCGCGTAGTGGCGGACGGGCCGCCGGCGCCGGGGAAAGTCGCCGCCAGATAGGCGTCGAGATCGGTGAGGAAGCCCTCCATCTCCGCACGTTTCTCGGCGCGCGCGTCGACGAGGAGGCGCGCATAGGACGGCACGACGTTGGCGGCGTTCGGCTCGATGCGGAACTCGCCGACGGTGGCGGCGAAATGGCCAGTCGTGGCAGCGGTTGCGGCGCGGGCCTTGGCCATCAGGTCGATCCAGGCGACGATCGCAGCGGCGGCGGTCAGTGCATCGCTGCGGGCGTGCATTGGTGTCGTGCCGGCATGGTCGGCGCGGCCGTGGACCTCGATCTCGATGCGGGTGATGCCGGCGATCGCCGTGACCACGCCGAGATTGCGGGCTTCGGCTTGCAAGATCGGGCCCTGTTCGATGTGCAGTTCGAGGAAGGCGGCGATATCGTCGCGCCGGGCTGAGGCGAGGTCGGAGGGTGCGCCGCCGACTGTTGCGATGCCATCCGCCAGGGTCCGGCCGTCCGCCTCGCGCCTCAGCCAGTCGGCGGGCAGGGTGCCGGCAATGGCGCGCGAACCGATACAGGAGACGCCGTAGAGCGAGACCTCTTCGGCCAGACAGTCGATCACCTCGAAGTTGTGTTCAAGTTCGATGCCGCGATCGGCGAGCGCCCGGGCGATTTCGAGACCCGCCACGACGCCGGCAATCCCGTCGAAACGGCCGCCGTCCGGCACCGTGTCCGAATGCGAGCCGACGACGAGCGCCTTGCCCGAGCCGGCGCGACCCTTGCGGCGGCCGATCAGATTGCCGCCGGCATCGAGCCGCGGTTCAAGGCCGGCGGCGCGCATCGCCGCTTCGAGATAGGTGCGGCCGTCGAGAAACCGCGGCGTGAAGGCGCGGCGCGTCCAGGGACGATCCGGCTCGGTCAGGCGGGCGAGTGCCTCGATGTCGGCGGCGATGCGGTCGGGCCGGACGGTGAGATTGCGGTTCATGTGCCGACCTCACGAAGCGGTCGGGAGAGCGGTGGGCGCACGAATCGGCCGGTGCCGGGCTCGGCAAGCACGCGCTTTCCGTCGAATACCTGACTGCCGCGCAGCCAGGTCGCGGCGACGCGCCAGGGCAGCCGGATGCCGTTGTAGGGCGACCAGCCGACGATGGTGTGGCCGCTCGCCGCCGCATCGTAGGTATAGGGCTCGGGCGTCATGACGGTGATGTCGGCATCGCGGCCGACGGTGAGCGCGCCTTTGACGTGATCGATGCGGAAGTGCCGGGCCGGATTCTCCGCCATCAGCCGGGCGGCCCAGGTGAGGGGGATGCCGCGTTCGAGCGCGCCCTTGACGAACAGCGGCACCATCGCTTCGAGCCCCGGCACGCCGGAGGCATTCTTCAGCATGTCCGGATCGGTCTTGCGGTCCTCCGACCAGGAAACGTGATCGGTGGAAACCAGCGTGACGTTGCCGGCGGCGACGTGGCGCCACAACGTCTCGACCTCGGCGCGCGGCCGGATCGGCGGATTGATCTTGGCCTTGCCGCCGAGGCGGGCGACGTCGTTTTCCTCGTCGAGCGTCAGATAGTGGATGCAGCACTCGGCGGTGGCGGCGTGTCCCTCGCTGCGGTAGCGGGCGGCGAGTTCGTAGCCGCGGCCGACCGAACAGTGCACCACGTGGGCCCGGCAGCCTGTCGCCGCGCCCGTCTCGTAGATCTCCGCCATGGCCAAGATCTCGGTGATCGGCGGGCGCGACAGGCCGTGCGCCCGCCAGTCGGTGATGCCCGAGGCCTTCACCGCGGCGAGATAGGCATCGACCGCCTCATGGTTCTCGTTGTGGACACCGCTGGCGAGATCGGATGGGGCAATGGCGGCGAAGAGTTCGAAGAGGAGATGTGGCGAGATGCGCGGAAAACGCTTGGGGTCGGTGCCGAAGGTGGAAAACTTGAAGCTGACGACGCCGGCATCGATCTGCTCGGCGATGCGCGCTGCCCCTTCTGCCGGGTCGACCGTGCCGTGGAGGGCGAAATCGACGCGGGCTTGCGAGCTGGCGTGTGCCACCTTGCGGCGGACGGCGTCTGCCGAACACACCAGATCCCCTTCGTCGTAGGGCATGTCGACGATCGTTGTCACGCCGCCGGCCGCCGCCGCGCGGGTCGACCAGATGAAGTCTTCCTGGTTCTTCTGCGACAGGGAATGCACCTGCGCGTCGATGGCGCCGGGCAGGATCAGGGCGCGACCGAGGAGATGGCGCTCGCGTGCCGCCGGCGGTTCGCCCACGCCGAGAAGCGCGATCTGCCCATCGCGCACGGCGACGAAGCCGCGATCGACGACGCGGGACGGCAGCACGACGGTGCCGCTGAGGGCAAGATCGAAATCGGACATCAGGATTCCTCTTGCAAGACGGTTCCCGCCCGCCGAGCGACGAGGCGCTCGACACCGCTGAGGCCATCGTAGATCAGCACCGCGACGACAGCGACGACGACGCCTCCCTGCACGATGAAGGCGAGGTTGTTCGATGACAGCCCGGCAATGATCACTTCGCCGAGCCCCTTGGCGGCGACCGTCGATCCGATCGTCGCGGTCGACAGTCCGATCGCCACCGACAGCCGGATGCCTTCCAGGATCACCGGCAGGGCAAGCGGCAGATCCACCTGCCACAGCCGTTCGGTTTCGGTCATGCCCATGCCGCGCGCCGCATCGAGGACGGCCGGATTGACGCGCGACAGGCCGGTTAGCGCATTCTCGAAGATCGGCAGGAGGCCGTAGAGGAACAGCGCGATCAGCGTCGGCGCCTCGCCGAAGCCGACGATCGGAACGGCCAGCGCCAGCACCGCCACCGGCGGAAAGGTCTGGCCGATATTGACGATCGAGCGCGACAGCGGCAGGAACTCCTCGCCGATCGGCCGCGTCACCAGGATTGCCAGCCCGACGCCGACGATCGTGGCGGCGGAAATGGCGATGAATACGGTTGTGAGGTGCGACAGCGTCAGCGACAGAACGTCGGCGCGGTCATAAATGGGCGGCTGGCCCGGTTCAGTTAAGAGCGACAGGGCCGGAGCGAAGGTTTGCGGCCGGACGAGATAGAGGATCAGCAGGGCAAGCACGCCGAGCCGCACGGCGAGAGGCAAGTAGGCCCTCATGATGGCCTCGCGGCGCGTTCGATCAGGGACTGAAGCACCAACCGGCCGAGAGGACGCCCCTCGGCGTCCGTCACCGGCGCGGCGCGGCGGCCCGACCAGATCAGCGCCGCCAAGGCCTCGCGCAATGTCGCCTCCGCCGCGATCGCCGGCCCTCCCGCCTCGCCCGGCTCGATGGCGGCGGCCGCCGTTTCGAGCGACAACAGCCGGAACGGTCGATCCTCGGTGCCGATCAGATCGCCGACGAAGTCCGTCGCCGGATGGATCAGGATCTCGGCCGGCGGCGCGTACTGCAACAGGCGGCCGTGGTCCATCACGGCGATGCGGTCGCCGAGCCGGATGGCTTCTTCCATGTCGTGGGTGACGAGGAGGATGGTCGTCCCCAGTTTGCGCTGGATCTTCTTCAAGTCGTCCTGAGCCTTCGCCCGGATGATCGGATCGAGCGCGCCGAACGGCTCGTCCATCAGGAGAAGCTTCGGTTCCGCCGCCAGCGCCCGCGCCACGCCGACGCGCTGCTGCTGTCCGCCCGACAGTTCGTGCGGCCGGCGGTCGGCGAATTCGCCGGGGTCGAGCTGGAACAGGATGAGCAACTCCTCGACGCGGGCGGCGATGCGGCTCCTTGTCCAGCCGAGGAGTCGGGGGACGGTGGCGATATTCTGGGCGACGGTGCGGTGCGGGAACAGGCCGTGGTTCTGGATGGCGTAGCCGATGTGGCGCCGCAACTCGTGCACCGGGAATTCGGTGGTGTCGCGGCCATCGATCTGGACGTGCCCCGAGGTCGGATCGACCAGCCGGTTGACCATGCGCATCAGCGTCGACTTGCCCGAGCCCGAGGTGCCGACGATGGCGGTGATCGAGCCGGCCGGCACGAACATCGAGACATCGTCGACTGCGGCATGCGGGCCGTAGTACTTGGTCAGCCGCTCGATCTCGATCATGACCGCCCTCCGGAAATGGCTTCGACGGTTGCATCGAGCAGCACCGCCACGGCGAAGGCGAGCAGGACCGTCGGCACGGCGCCGAGCAGGATCAGATCCGGCGCGGTCTGGCCGATGCCGAGAAAGACGAACACGCCGAAGCCTCCGCCGCCGATCAGCGCCGCGATGGTGGCAAGCCCGATGTTCTGGACGAGCACGATGCGCACGCCTGTCAGGATCACCGGCAGGGCGAGCGGCATTTCGACCGAAAGCAGCGTCTGCGGCTCGGTCAGCCCCATGCCGTGCGCCGCATCGACCACATTGCGCGGCACCTGGGCGAGGCCGACAACCGTATTGGCGACCATCGGCAACAGCGAATAGAGGAACAGGGCGACGAAGGCCGGCGCCATGCCGATGCCGCGGATGCCCAGACTGCCGGCACCGGGAACATGCGTGGCGATCCAGCCGAGCGGTCCGATCAGCATGCCGAACAGGGCGATCGAGGGGATGGTCTGGATGGCGTTCAGGACGTTGAGGACGGGGGCGCGCAGGGTCGTCTTGCGCTCGATCAGGATGCCGAGCGGCAGACCGACGGCCACCGCGAGGCCGAGTGAGCCAAGAGCCAGCATGACGTGGGCCATCGCCTCGCGCCAGAACACATCGGAGCGGACGGCGTATTCCTTGAGGATCGACAGGCCGCTCCAGATGCCGGAGCCGAGAAGAAGCCCGAGGATCGCCGCGGCAATGGCGACGGCCGCAATGCGGGCGCGTGGTCCGAGCTTCAGCCGCACGATGGCATCGGCGAACAGGATCGAGGCTGCGAACAATCCGATCCAGAATCCGACGGCTGGGGCGACCCGGGCGTAGCGGTTGCCTGGCGGCGTCAGAAAGTCGGCGGCGAGGCCGATCATGACGGCAAATACGGCGATCAGCAGGCCGGCGATCACGAGCCGCAGCCGCGCTGGCGTCGCCGTGGCGGCCAGAAGCGCGGCAACGACGATAAGCGCCAGCAGGAGCCAGGCGGGAAGCGCGGGGAGCGCGTCGAGAAGGTCCTTGGCCTCACCGGCGGCGATGCGATTGGCCCGGAATACCGCGAAGGGCGACAGCCCCGCCACGACGAGGAGCGCCGCAACGACGATGCCGAGCTTGTCGATGCACGCGGCCATTCGGACCCCTCGCGTTGACGGACGATGCGATCATCGGGCCGGGATCCGCCCCGAAACCGGGGCGGGTCAGCAGCGACGGCGGCACGACAGACGCGCGCCAGCTTACTTCAGGAAGCCGGCCTTCTTCAGGAAATCCTCGGCGACG
>JARLIT010000334.1 GCA_031291575.1 Ancalomicrobiaceae bacterium | reverse complement strand
AGGGGCTCCGGTTGATGCGGCTGCGGGCGCGGGGCCGCGCCGGTGAATTGCCCGCGTTACATACGCCACGAACCGATGTCGTCAACCGAATGCTGCAAGATGCTGCATCCGTTGTCAGGCGAAGGACCGTGCCGCGAAGCCGAGCGCGCCGATGACGACAAGCGTCGTCAGCATGCTAAGCCGCCAGCGGAACACGCAGGCGAGCGCCAGCACGGTCAGCGTTGCCGCGGCCGGATCGAGGCTCGCCCAGCGCGGCAGTGCCAGGGCGATTGGGCCGAAGTGCCAGCGGCCGATCTCGGTGAACAGCGTGTTGAGGGCAAACCACACGGCGAGATTGAGGATGACGCCGACGACGGCGGCGGTGATCGCGCTGAGCGCGCCGTCCAGTCCGGTCCGGCCGTTGAGGCGATCGATGTAGGGTGCGCCGAGGAAGATCCACAGGAACGACGGCACGAAGGTGACCCAGGCCACCATCGCAGCGCCCAGAACCCCGCCGGCGATGCCGTTCAAGCCTGCCCCGGCGTGAAAGCCTGCCTGATAGCCGACGAAGGAGAGCACCAGCAGGAGCGGTCCGGGCGTCGTCTCCGCCAGTGCCAGCCCGTCCAGCATTTCCTCCGGGCGGAGCCAGTGGAGCGGCTCCACGGCCACCTGCGCCACATAGCCGAGGACGGCATAGGCGCCGCCGAACGTGGTGAGCGCGGTCTTGACGAAAAAGACGCCGAGCGTGGCGAGCGTCGAATCCGCACCGAATAGGACGGCGGCGAACGCCACCGGAGCCAGCCAGACAGCGATCCAGGTGCTCGCTATCCGCCACGGGCGGTGGCGCTGCACTTCGTCTGGTGCCGTCGTCGGTGGTTCCTGCGCATCCACCTGGCGGCGGCTCGCCAGGAAGCCGGCGAGCCCGGCCACAACGACGATCAGCGGAAATGGCACGCCGAAGGCGAACATGGCGAGGAAGGCCGCTACGGCGACGACGGCCGACAGCCGCCGCTTCAGGGCGCGTCGGCCGAGCTTGATCAGTGCCTCGACGACGATGGCGACGACCGCGGCTTTCAACCCGAAAAACACGTCGCCGAGCCATTGGGTCTGGTGGAACAGCGCGTAGAGCGTGGAGAGGACTGAGATGACGATGAAGCCCGGCAACACGAACAGCGTTCCGGCGGCGATCCCGCCCCTAGTGCCATGCAGCGCCCAGCCGAGGAAGGTCGCCAGCTGCTGCGCTTCGGGGCCGGGCAAAAGCATGCAGAAGTTCAGCGCATTGAGAAACCGGGCCTCGCTGACCCAGCCACGCGTTTCGACGATCTCGCGGTGCATCAGCGCGATCTGACCGGCCGGCCCGCCGAAGGACAGGAGCCCGATCTTCGCCCACACCGCCAGCGCCTCGGCGAACCGCGGCCGGGGCGTCGTCCCATCCCGCCCGCCCAGGCCTGTCGCCTCATCCACTATCCCCATGCGCCGCCCCCGATCGCCCCCAACGCACCCGCCACTTGCCGAGGCCGGCAGAACCGCGTCCGGGCATGGGTAAATCGACGGACCCGAACTCTGCTCTAGGCGACGCGGCCGGGCAAGGCAACCGGTTCCTCGCCGCCGCCGGTTGCAAGGTCCATGGCGTTATGATGTGGTTCGGCGCGATCGGTGGCAAAGTCGCTGGAAGCGGGACCTCGGAGGGCACGATGATCAGAGTGAGCGTGATCTATCCGAACGGCGAGGGCGCCTTCTTCGATATGGACTATTACATGGACCGCCATATCCCGATCCTCGCTGCCAAGCTCGGCGACACCTGCAAGAAGATCGAGATCGAGGGCATGGCTCAGATCGAAGGCCAGCCGCCGCCGGAGCTCCTGTCCATCACCTACCTCACGTTCGAGACGGTCGAGGCCTACCACGCGGCCTACGATCCGCTCGCCGAGGCGGCTGCCGCCAACCGGCCGCTCTTCACCAACGTGACGCCCGTCCTCGAGATCGACGACATCGACTAAGTCGCGCTCACACTTGTGGCGCATCGAGCAGTCCTGGCCGGATCGCCTGCGCAGTCCTTGCCCCAGCTAGCATCGCCGCCTCGACACCGGGGCCGAGATTGACCGAACCGGCCAGATAGAGGCCTCTGACCGGCGATTTCGTACCTTCGACCCGGCTGCCTTTGGCCATGCCGTAGATCGATCCGCCGCTGGTCCAGGCATAGCGGGCAAAGGTGACCGGGCTGGCGTCGAGACGGTAGACGATGCGCTCGCGAAGGTCGGGGATCAGGTGTTCCGCCGCCGCGATCAGCCGGTCGCCGAAGCCGCTTTTCGTGGCGAGATAGTCGTTGGACGAGCGCCGCGCCTCGAACTGGCCGTCGGCATCGCCCGCCACGTCCACAGCCTGCTCCGCATCGCCGCTAACCTCCGTGGCAAACCAGCGCTTCGCCTCGGTTTGCGGCACGAGCGCGATCAGTTCGAGCGTCGAATAGCCCTCCGGCGCGGCGGAGGGGTCGACGATGCTCGGCGCGGTGACGCCGACCTCAAGGCCGTCTTCGCTGCGGGCGGAGGCAATCGGGGCGATGTCGAGCGGGCCGGAGACGCCGAGGTGCACCATGAATGCCGAGGTCCCGGCCTCCGCCGTCTCAAACCTTGCCCGATCCTTGCGGCGAAGTGCCGATGCGGGCAACAGCCGCAGCATCGTTTCCCGCGCATCGGCATTCGAGATGACCGCGTTCGCCGCGATCCGCCGTCCGGATGCGAGCCGGACGCCGATCGCTCGGCCGGTGTCGGTGAGGATTTCGGCGACGGGCGATTTCAGCGCCACCTCGCCGCCGCGCGCCGTGATGGCATCTGCCAGCACTTCGGCGAGCTTGCCGGAACCGCCCATCGGATAGTGGCCGCCGTGGAAATAGTAGCCGAACAGCGGCGCCATCTCGGCGACTGTCAGCTCCTCCGGCCGGTCGGTGATGTAGCCGGTGAGGGCGGAGACGGCGGCCGCCGCCCGGCGCTCGCTGACATACTCGGCCACGAGGTCGGCGAACGGCCGGTTGAGCCATGCGACCGTGGTCGGATTCTTTCGCGCATAGTCCATCAGCCCGGCGGTCGTCTCCGGCAGCAGCGCTACGCCGTAGTGGCCATCCCCGACCGCCATCATGCCGTCGAAGATCTCCTTCAGGACGGAAAACAGCGTCTGCAGACCTTCGGCGCTGGCCGGATAACGCTCGCCCAGGCGGCGGATGTGTTCGTGCCAGTCTTCGGCAACCGGGAACGGGCCGCCGTCGAGCCACGCCGATTGATGCACGCGGGCCCAGTCGAGCCGCGCGCCGAGCCGGCCGAGGATGCCGCTCACCGTTCCGCCGGGCCAGACGCCGGAAATGTCGTGCACGCCGCCATCGAAGCGGAAGCTCAGGACCTGCCCCTGATGCCGTACCTTGCGGACGAAATGCTGGCAGAAGCCGCCGGGAACGACATGCTGGTCGGCAATGAACACCTTCAGCCCGGCGTCCGCCAGGAGTGCCGCCGCGGTCAATCCGCCGAGCCCGGTTCCGATCACCGCCACGTCGACGCGGTCTGGTCCTGCGTCCGATCGCGGTTGGAGCGGCTTTTCCCGCCAGCGCCAGGTTTCGCGCGCATCGATCGAGCGCTTCAGCATCAGCCAGACCATCACCGGCGGTGCGGCAACGCTGATGACGAGGCCGGCGAGCGTCAGGATTTCCGAAATGCGCCCACCGATATGGAAGAAGGCGAGCGCGGCGAAGACGACGAACAGCGCCGACCACATCGCCGACAGCACCATGTTGATCGTGTGGAACAGGGCTGAGCGGCGGACAGAGCCGTAGCTCGCACCAGCATAGGCCGATGTCCAGGGCTGACCGGCAATGCAGGTGGCAAACCCGGTCGCGGCTTCGAGGAGGAAGATGACCGGCAGCGCCACCATCGCAGGATCATCCGGCCAGCCGTTTGCCGTGCCGAGCCGAAGGTGCGCGGCGAGCGACAGCCCGGCGAGACCGATCGCGATCGCAGCTTCCATCGGCCGATAGCGGCGCAGCATGAGCGATGCGGCCTGCTGCACGACGGCAAGGCCGGCACCGACGTCGAGCGCCAGGGCTGGCGAGCCGAAGGCGGTGATGAGGCCGTAGAGGAGGATCGGCAGGAATGCCAGTTTGACGACGAGGACGGTTTTCATGATCGGTGGCCCCCCGCGACTTGACAGTCTGGTACTGATGGGTACCATCAGCTTATAGCAGGTCATGGTACCAATTGGTACCGGAAAATTGTGGAGGCTTGTGGCGTGTCGTTGGAATCGGACAACCGTCGTCGGGAGATCCTCGAGGCCGCAGGCAACGAGTTCGTCGAGAAGGGCTTTGCCGCAGCGACGACGGCGGCGATCGCTGCCCGTGCGCGTGCCTCCAAGCGCGATATCTACCGGCTGTTCGGCTCGAAGGAAGGCATTCTGGAAGCGCTCATATCGACCCGGACCGAGCCGATGGCCGTGTTCCGGCCGCTCTCGCCCAATGCCGATCTGGTCGAATTTCTCGACGCGCTCGCCGACTTCGGCCGCCGCTTCCTGCCCGACTATCTCGAAGGGCCGAAGACGGCGCTGTACCGTTCGGCGATCGCCGAAGCGCCGCGCTCGACTCGCCTCTCCGAAGCGGTGATGGCCAAGGGTGCCGCGCCGGTCCAGGCGGCCTTCATCGCCTTCATGATGGATGCGGTTCGTGCCGGCATCGTGCCCGCGGATGACGCCGAACTCGTCGCCCACAGTTTCATCGACGTGCTGATCGGCGGCTGGCAGCTGCGGTTGTTGCTGGGCACGCATCCGCCGCCCGACGCCGCGGCCGTCGAAGTGCAGGTGAGCCGCGCCATCGAGGTAGTCCGGCGGCTGATCGCGGCCGCGCCGCGCGATCCGGGCGTGCGCGGGTAGGCGAGCCGGATGATCTCAGATGGAATCGCCGCAGCGATCCAACTGAAATCTGGATCACGGCTCTATCAACGGTCTGGAGCGGACGACGCCGCCGTCGTCAGCCGAGCGTTCCCTCGGTCCAGCCGAGCGGCACGCTGCGCACGATCTCGCGGCCGCGGTTGATGTCGATGACTTCCAAATCGCCGGCCGAATTGAGCGTGTGTACGCCGATCGCCTGCCAGTCGGGTTGCGGCGGGAGCCGCTTGACGATCGTCTGCTCGAGGATGCCGTCCTCCAGCCGGTCGATGCGGGCAAAGCACAGGGCCGCGCCGTAGGAGGTCGTGCAGTCCTGAGTCACACGGATGGCGGCATCGCCATGACTGAGGATCTTGCCGGCGGGTCGAGCGCTGCGGGCGTCGACCAGTACCGACGGCGGACCCGCCGGGCGCCAGCCGGAGAGAAGGGAATCCGAATGCATCAGCGTCAGCCCGTCGTAGGGCGCGGCGCCATACTCGTCGTCGCACCCGGCCAGCAACCACCAGCCGTCGGCGCGGCGCAGGAAGGTCGCGTCCGACAGCGAACGTCCATCGACAAGGCGGTCGGCGCGCTCCCAATGATAGGGGAAGTCGACCGCGCGATAGAGGTCGAGCGTCCTTTTCCCGCCGCTCTCGGGCACCATCCAGATCTGGCCGTCGTGGGCGAACACGTGCGGCCACGACAGGTGATGCGCTTCCTCGAGGATCGGCCGCGGCACGGTCCAGCCATCGCCGGTCCATTCCGAGGCAGAGAGGATGCCCTTGCCGGTCGCATAAGGGAACTCTTCGACAAAGAGGTACGGCCGTCCGTTATGGATGTGGAGGTGCGGATCGGCGTAGTAGCGCTGGCCATCGTCGGCAAGCCAGGCATAGTCGTCCGCCGGCCAGGCGAGCGTGTCGGCGACCGCGTCGCCGCGGATCCGGCGCCAGCCGACGACCCATTCCCGGCGAGCAACCACAAGTCTGCGCAGCCGCAGGGCAATCTTTCCGGGAAGGCCGGCGAAGGCAAAAGCGGCCGCGCCGATCGACGAGGCGGATCGCGGCTCAGGGCGCGGCACGATCGCGACACCGATTCCACCCGCGGCGAAAACCTCCACCGCCTGCAGCGTCAGGCCGACGACGCGCGCGGCGACGCTGTGGATGGCGCGTGTGAACACGTCCGCCTCCGGCACCGCCGGCAGCCCGGTGACGAGGCGCGTGGGCCCGCCGTCCGGGCAAATCAGATCGAGGTCGATGAATGGGGGGCGCCGGTCGAGAAGCGCGGCAGCCAGTCCGGGCTCGGGGGGCAGTCCGTCGATCGACAGGACGATGCGCGGGCGTTTGTCGCGCGCATCGTGGCCATCGGGGTTGGCCAGATCGAGAATCAGGTCGATCGGCTCCTGGCGAGGACGCTCGGTGAGCCGGCGGATCTGCTCCGCCCCGAGGCGGCGGCCGAATGGGCTGGCCCGGCCGAGGATCAGCCTTTCCAGTCGTTCGACCAGATAAAGTCCAGCCGGGACCGGCATCGCAGCCGGTTCCGCCACCACGCTCACCGCATGGCCGGCCGTGCCGAGGCGCTCGATAAGGCGTTGCTGCCAGTTCCGGACGAGGGTTCGATCGAGTCGAACTTCGATGCGCATCGGGGTCGGTCTAAATCGGAGGCTGAGGACGGTAGCGTCGGAGACGAAGGTTTGTAACTGGAAATCATTACAAAATCGACCACGGATTGTCGGCAGCTTCGCCGCGCGGACCGGCCGGTTGAGCGACGGTTCAGCGGCCCCGTCGCTCGGCCTCCGCGGCGACTTCGCGAAATAGCGCCTCGTAGGCATCGAGCCCGGTGGTGACGTCGAACGCGGCGGCCCGCTGCAACCGCGGCGCCGGATCGCCGGGCTCGAGCAGCGCTCGATCGATCGCCGTCGCCATGGCGGTCGCGTCGTCGTGGGCGACGAGTGTGCCGAAGCGACCGTTTTCGAGGATCTCCTCTGGACCATCGCTTGGCGTGACGACGACCGGCAGGCCTTGGGCCATCGCCTCGACGATGACGAGCCCAAAGGATTCCTCACGCGAGGCGAAGGCGAAGGCACGCGCGCCGGCGTAGGCCTCCCAAGGCTGCGTCATATAGCCGGGCAGGCTGACACGCTCGGCAAGGCCGAGCCGCCTCGCCTCGGCTTCGAGTTCCCCCCGCATCGGCCCCTCGCCGACGATGACCAGCCGGGCGCCCGGCGTCGTCACCTGCGCGAAGGCGCGGATGAGCCCGGAAAAATTCTTGCGCGGCAAAAGGGAGCCGACCGATACGACGATCGGCGGGCGTGCCAGGAGATCGGCCTCACTCAGCGCCGCGCTTTCCTGGTGGCCGACAAGCGCCGGATTGTAGATGCGCACGGTCTTGCTCGGGGACCCGTGCCACGTTTCGACGATATGCCGCCGAAGGCCGTCGGAGACGGCGACGGTGCGGGCGACGAGCCGCGTCGTGATCGGCGTGGCCCAATAGCCGATCTTGTTGGAGAGTTCGGCCTCGGCGACCGAGTGCCCGTGGTAGCTCATGATGGCGCGGTGGCGGCGCCCGGCCATGGTCGCCGCAATCGCGTGGCGCAGGTTGCAGGCGCTGATGGCCGAAATCGAGATGTCGGGCCGCTCGCGTGCGATGAGACCGGTTAGCTGCTTCAGCGTGCGGAGGGATCCGCCGGTCGGCGGGCAACGCCTGACAGCGCGCGACACATACTGTTCGTTGTGATCGTCCTCGCTCTCGGTCGAGATGATGACGTCGTGGCCCCGTGCCGCCAGCCCGGAGGCCAGCACGGCGAAGACCCGTTCGGCGCCGCCGCCGCCAAGCGACCAGGTGTGAAACAGGATCTTCAGGGACGTCTCCGTCATCGACCGGTTCTGAGGTGCATGGTCCGAGCGATCGGACGGCATCATCGGATCGCTCGCGGCATGGCCCGGATTGGATAGCTGGGGGATGTCCCGGTCCGATTGCTTTGATCGAACAGGGACAGGTCGCGAGGCGCTTCGCATCCGGAGCGATGCGCAACGATCGATGGGAGACTAGACGAACGCTGTTAAGAACCTCTGTCCTGCGACCAGGGATTGGCCGAGACCGCCGTCGGCGGCTCGGCGAGCTGCGACTGCTCTGGATCCTGAGCCTGAGCAGGGGACTGCGGCGACGGCAGCGAACAGGCCGGCGGCATGGGCGCCCGCGAGCGCTCGAAACAGGCGGCATTGACCACGCGTTCGAGCTGCCACGGCACCGCCAGCCAAGCGAGCGTCAACGCGCTCTTCCAATAGCGCCCGGCCATCCGCCGCGGGTTCTGTGACAGGCGCCACAGCCATTCGAGCCCGTGCTGGGCCATGAACTCGGGCGCGCGCCGCTGCGCGCCGGCGGCAAAATCGAGCGCCGCGCCGATGCAGTAGAGGCCGAGATGCGGGTGGCGCTGGAGCGCCATGTCGGCGAAGAGCTCCTGCTTTGGCGCGCCGAGAGCGACGAACACGATGCCGGCGCCGGATCGGGCGATGCGGTCGGCAGCCGCCTCGGCGGCCGACGAACGCGGATCGAAGCCCATGCACGGGGCCTCCGTACCGGCGATGGCGAGGTCCGGGAATGCGGCCGTCAACTGCGCCGAGACCGTCGCAAGCACGGCATTTGTCGAGCCGAACAGGAACACTGGAATGCCGAGACGCGCACATTCGGCCGCAACCGGCCAGACCAGATCAGCGCCGGTCGTGCGTTCGATCTCGGCGCCGATGGCGCGCGACAGCCACACGACGGGAGCGCCGTCCGCCGAAACGAATGCGGCTCGGTCGTAGGCGCGGCGGAAATTGAAGTTTTCGCGACGCTTGGTGATGTGGTCGAGGTTCAGCGTGAGAAAGGTGAAGCCGATCCCATTGCGCGCCCGCTCCATCGACGCCGCCACAGCGGTCGCCATGGATGCGATATTGATGACCTGACCGTCAATATAGCAAAGTGGTCGCTCCAGCTTGTCGTTGTGCTCTTCTTGGGACACAGCCAGCCTCACTAAAATATACTCGAGGGGAGAATGTTCAAATTAGACAGAAAAATCAAGTTAAACTCGGATCGATGGTAAAATACATCCCGGTATCATGTCTAGAATTGTTATGCGTCTGTTTGCCGCATCTTAACTATGTCAGGCCGATGTCGGGCCTCAGGCAAGGCCGTCTACACCCCGGATGGCCTGAGCAAGTGGGATCGTGGCACGGCCTCGGGAGCCGGAACCAGGGAGGAAACCCAAAGAGATCAGGTTGTTACCCTCGCCAGTCCGGCGTTTCGGAGCGATCGCCGTGGCAGCTGCGGAGCGTCAATTGGCCAGTTTGGCGCTGAACTGGAGCGCCGCCTTGCGCGTGTCGTCGTCATAAGTACCGTCAGGGGGCGTGCGCGACAACAGGCCGCGGTTGGTCAGTTGACGCTGCAGCGCGATGCGCGTGTCGAGGCTGAAGGCCGACATGTCGCCGTTCAGCGCCTCGACGGCGTGCGGTTCGTGGCCGGCGTAGGCCTTCAGAACGTAGAGCGCCGCCCGGTCGGGATTTTTCGGTCCGCCGCGGCCGGCATCGGTCATGACCGCGGCGCGCCACTCGGCATCCACACTACCGAGTTGCACCGCCTTCGTATACCAGAGCAATGCGGCGCCATCGTCCTTGATCTGGCCGTTGCCCATTTCGGCAAAGACACCGAGCCTGACCATCGCCGGGGCGAAGGAGAGGTCGCTCGCGCGCTTGTAGAAGGTGATGGCGCGGGCATAGTCGACGGGGCGCCCCCGACCGAGCTCGGCGAGCAGTCCGATCTGGTAGAAGCCGCCGCCGAAGCCGAGTTCGCCGGCACGCTGGTAGGCCTCGCCCGCCTTGACGAAGTCGACCGGCCGGCCGAACCCGCCCTCGTAGAGCTGGCCGAGCTGGTAGAAGGCTTGCGGATCGTTGATCTCGGTACCCTTGGCATCCCAGTCCGATGCCGCCTGATAGTCCGGCTTGCCGCCGACGCCCGTCTGGTAGACGAGGCCGAGCTTGGCATAGGCCTGCACCTTGCCGGCCTTCGCGGCCTTTTCGAACCAGCCGGCAGCGGCGGCCAGATCCCTGGGCCGGCCGATCGCTTCGAGCGACATGCGCCCGAGCGACAGCATGGCATCGCCATTGCCGGCGGCTGCCGCCTTCTCCAGCCATTCGGCCGCCTTGCCGTAGTCGGCCGTCCGGCCGACGCCATCGAGATAGAACTGGCCGACGGCCGCCATCGCCTCGGGCTGCCCCTTGTCGGCGGCCTTCTGCAGCCAATCGAAGGCCTTGGCGAGGTCTGGAATGTGCCCGGGCGTCAGCCCGTCGCGATAGAGCAGGCCGAGCTGGTACATCGCGGGCGCCGAGCCGAGGCGGGCGCCGTTTTCGTAATTGTCCGCGGCGCGGGCGTAGTCGGGAATGCCGCGTGTGGCACCGGTCTGTGCCAGCAGCCCCAATCGAGCGTAGGCGTCTCCGGAATTGAGTTGCGCGGCCTTGGTGTACCAGTCGAACGCCTTGGCGAGATCCTTCGGCCGGATGGTGCCGAGTTCGTAGACTTGGCCGAGGGCGTATATCGCCGCGGTGTCTTTGGCGTCGGCCGCCCTGGTCAGAAGGTCGACCGCCAGATTGCCGTCGGCTGCCATGCCGAGCCCGTCGCGGGCCAGCCCGGCGAGGCGCACCATGGCGCTCGGATCGCCGGCGTCAACGGCGAGCTGATAGGCCTTTGCCGCTTCGGCATATTGCTTCTGTGCGACGAAGGCGGCGCCGAGCGCGGTCGAAAAGCGGCGGACGTTGGGAAACTCGGCGCGTGCCTTGCGGCAGGCTTCGACGGCACGTGGCGCATCGTTCGGCGATGGGTCGATCCCGGCGATCCCGGCCGGCTTGTCGGGCGCATCGGCGGGCAGCGCCAATCGGTCGCAGTCCTGTGCCGGTGCGTCCGTCCTGAGCTGGATCTGTGCGTGATCGAGGGCGAAGCCGTTCGGTAGCGGCGAACGGGTGAGGTCCTTCAATGGCTTGAAGTCTTCAAGGCTCTTCGCCACGCCGTCGACCGCAAGGCGGGTATCGACGAAGGACGCCTTGCCGGTGGCGAGATGGCTGGAGATGGAGACTGCCAGCCGCATGGCGGCGGCATAGGCGTCCGGCGCGCCGTCGGCGATCTGCAGGTCGTCGGCGATGGCTGCCTTCGGCAGCGCCTCGCGGGCGATCGCCTCGATCTCCGAACGGATGGCCTCGCTCGGCGCATATCCCGACAACCTGAGCTCGCCGTCCTTCGCCTCGACGCCGAGGAGATAGGGCGAGACCTTCGGCGCCTGGATCTTGAAATCGCCGAGCTTGAAGCCCTGCGGCAACCCGGCCTTGACGGCGGTCTGCACCAGGGGGAAATCGTCCGGCGTCTTCGGTAGGCCTTCGACCGAAAGGGTTGAATCGGTGATCGACAGGCGCCCGCGGGCGAGCCGCCCGACCTGGTCGGCGATGAGCCCGAGCGCTTCGGCGAGATGCTCCGGCGCGCCTGCGGCCAGCACAGTCTCGTCCTTGAAGCTCACGTCCGGCATTCCGGCCGCTACCCGGTCGGCGACCAGCTTGCGCGCTTCGGCCGAGGGCGCATAGCCGCGCGCCACCACCGAACGCCCGTCGGTCGTCAGCGACCATTGGTAGGGCGAGACCGCCGGCAGGCCGATGGCGAGCTTGATCGGCACGTTAGCCGGCGCAGTTGCCGGATCGAAGGCCACCGTGCGCTCGTAAGCTGCGGGCGAGCCGGGCGTGCCCGAGAGCGTCAGGCCGCTGTCGGAGAGAGTGATATGCGCCTCGCCAAGGTCTTTCAGTCGTGGCGCGAGAAAGCCGATGCCAGCCGCGAGATCCAGTTTGGCACCATCGGCAACGAGGGTCAGATCGTCGATCCGGGCCTGCGGCAGGGCGGCGGCAAGCGCCTTCTTCACCGCTTCGCGCGCCGCCTCGCCCGGCAGATAGCCGGTGAGTTTCACGCCGCCAGCCTGATAGTCGAGGCCGAAGCTGTAGGGAGCGACGGTCGCGGGCGCCAGCTTGACATCGCCGCGCCCCGGCCGCGTGACGAGATCGGCGAGCGCGCGCCTCAGCGCCGGATAGGCTTCCGGCGTGGCCGCAATGCCGTCGACCGCGACGTGCATGTCGGAAAGCGCGATCGTCGCCTTGGCGAAGCCGCCGACCTGGGCGACGAGCTTCAGGGCCAGATCGGCGAAATCCGGCGGCGCTCCCTCGGCCTCCTTCAGATGGTCGATCACCGCACTCATCGGCGCCGTCTGGGCGATGGCGCCGATGACGGCCTGGCGGCTCTCCTTCGACGGCGTATAGCCGGCAAGCACGATCGATTTGCCGTCGACCGCGATCGTCATGGTGAAGGGGCGGACCACTTCCGGGCCGCTGAGGCGATGGATGATCTCGCCGATCTGTGGCGAGAACACGTAACCGGTGAGGCCAAGGCCGGCAATGACGACGACGGTGGCGACAAGCGCCGGCAGGCGCGAGCGCTTCGTCGGCGCTCCGGGCATCCCGTGGGTAAATCCCGGCGGCGGCGGACGCTGTCCGGTCACCTCGCGCGGCAGACCGGTCCATTGCTGCGGCTCGTTGCCGAGAAACACGGTCGCGGATTCGTCAAGGCCGGTGGCGCCGGTGCGCGTGCCGGTGTGCGGGCCGGTGGGCGCCGTGGCGCGCGGGAAGCCGGTCACCACCCGATCGCCGTGCGGCGCGCCGGTGACGTGCCCGGGCGGCAGGGTGAACGGCCCGATCGCCACCACTGTCTCATCGGACGAGGCCTGCGGCTGGGCGGGGAGGGGAACCGCCGCCGTCATCCAGCCAAGCCCCTGGCGCAATTCGGTGATCGTCTGCGGCCGCTCGCGTGCATCGAGCCTCAGCGCCCGGTCGATGCCGGCCAGAAAAACCGGGCTGTAGGCGCCGGGCTGCGACACCAGCGCAACGAGCGGCAATTGCGGATCCGGCCGGCCGGTGAGCATGGCGGCCACCCGGTTCATCGGCGGCGTCGGTGACTTGCCGGTCACCGTGCGCAGCAGCACGCCGCCGAGCGAAAAGACGTCGGTATAGCGGCCGTGGATACCGTGACCGGTATCGTCGGTCTGTTCGGGCGGGGCGTAGCGCATCTGCGCCACGATCTTCGAGGAGCGGCCGAGATCGAGCCCCAATCCGGCGGCGCCGAAGTCGATCAGCACCGGATCGCCGTTCGCCCGGACCATGATGTTGCGGGGCGTCAAGTCGCGGTGCATCGTGTTGTGCTGATGCACGTAGTCGACGGCGTCGAACAGCTTTTCGAACAGCGGACGGATTTCCGCCTCACCGGGCGGCTTCTCCCGGGCATTCAGCCAGTCTTCGAGGTTGCCGCCTTCGACATACTCCATGATCAGGTAGCAGGTATTGTGCGCCCGCAGGAAATTTTCGCCCCGGATGATGTACGGATGGGTGAACCGGGTGACGACGGCCTGCGCTTCTTCCTGGAATTTCTTCAGCGCATATTCGTAAGTGCCTTCCTCGACGTTGGTGTCGACGACCACCGTCTGACCGTCACGCGAGGAAATCTCGCGGATGTAGAATTCCTTGATGGCAACCTGCTTGTGCGTGATGTCGTTGTAGGCGCGGTAGGTGATGCCAAACCCGCCTGCACCGAGCACCTTGTCGATGCGATAGCCGCCAACCTCGGTGCCGAGATCGAGAGCGAACGGAAACCGCGGGTCTTTCATGCCAGTCCTTCAACGCTTTCGGCTGCGTCGCCAAGAGTGTCCCGCGGGAGCCGGGACGTCGTCTTGCCGGCCGTAACGGCCGTCGGCGCGAGCGCGAGTTTTGCACGTCGCCGCGCTGAGGTGAACTGTCGGCGCCGCAACAGACAGGGATTTTTGAATTGATCGGCACGCGCGCCGCAGTCCGACCGGGGGCCGGCGATTGTTGCCTCGGGCCAGTTGCGCCGCCGCGGCGCCTCGATGGCCGCTCGGCCGCACTCTCGGCGGATTCATTTGCTTGGAAAGCATCGCCAGCCCTATACAAAGTCCGGCAGATATACTCGTGCCGACTGGCATGGCGGGCGATCGGCGAGAGTTGCGGCGGCCCTGTCGGGGCGCCCGTTCAGGTGGGTGACAGACGATGCGAAGAGCGCGATGGACGGCCGCCGCTGCGGCATTTGCAATTGCCGGCATGGGGCTGGCTCCGCCGGCCGGGGCCGCCAACGGCGACCTTGCCGGCTGGCACGTCAATGCCGACAACGACGACCAGTTGAAGCTGTATTTCGCGGCCAAGGATGACGGGCCGCGCCTCGTCGCCTTCGCCTGCATGCGCGACATTGCCACCTTCGGCATCTATTCGGAAGACATTGCCGACATCGCCGGGCCGCGCGACAAGGCCGTGCTGCACTTGAGCGGCGGCGGCGTCAATTTCAGTGCGCCGGGCCTCATCGACGCCAGCGATACGACGGGAGCGCCAACGTTCGCCGCCGAGATCCCGATCGGCGATCCGCAGGCGCGGGTGCGGCTCGCCGCAGTGCTGACGCCGCTGTTGAAGGCCAAGGGGCCGATCGCCCTGTCCTTCGGCCGCGCGGCGCGGCAGCTGCCGGCTGTTACCGGCATTCCGGATCCGTACCGGCGCTTCGTCTCGTTCTGCTTCGGCGGCTGAAGATCGGCAAAAGGCGCCCCCGATGGCTCAGGGGCGCCCAAGACTGCCAATCGTTCCGGGACGGGGCCGGCGGATCAGAGCGGCTGGCGCTCGTCGCCGGTCATCGGGCGATGGTGCCCGGGCTTGCCGAAGTCCTGCCAGGGATGATGCTTATGTTGGGCGGCATCGAATCCGGGGATCGGCATGGCGCGTTCCGCCTCGTCCTTGGTGATTCTGCCGTCATCGTTGAGGTCGAGGAGGGCGAAGCGCTTGCGCGCCGGCTTGTCGAAATCGGCCTTCGAAATCTTGCCGGAGTTCGACGGGTCGTACTTCTTCAGGATCCGGTCGACGAGCCCGGTGCCGCGAGCGCCGTAGTAGGCGGTGAGCTCGGCCTTGTCGATCGAACCGTCCTTGTTGGTATCGATCTTGTCGAACAGTTTGTCGCGCCGGGCGAGCGCCTGTTCGACGGTGATGACGCCGGTCTTCTGCGGGTCGAGGCGGTCGAACATTCGGTCGACGAAGCGCTGGCCCGGAACCCTGGCTTCGGTGGGGGCAGCCTCCGGGGCAGTGGCGGTCGCGGTGGGTGCCGTCGGGGCGGATTGCGCGTAGACGGCGGTGCCGGTCAATCCGGCAAGAAGTGCGGTTGCAGCAATGACTGTGGTCAGGGATTTCATCGGGGTCTCCCGTGGGATCTTGGGCATCGTCCGGCTGTCTCGCCGGATGTCAGGGCGGACGGGGGCGGCGCGGGGCTCCTCGTCGAATGGGACGATAGGCGCGCGCGGTTTTCCGAACCCTGTCCGTGTCCTTAAATTCTGTTCATGCTGACAAGCCGCGACGGCAGCCGGCCAGCGGCGACGGCGAGTGCCGGACAGAGGCGGGGCTCGCCTGCCGGGTCAGCGCTTGACTGGCCGGCCAACGATGGCGAGGAACGCGGCGCGAACCGCCTTCTCGGTGTCGCGCATATGCGCTTCAAGCATCGAGAAGGATGGCAGGTCGGCCGCTTTCGCCAACAGATGGCGCAGCGAGGCATCGACGTTCTTCGGCCGGAACGGGCCTTCATGTGCCAGTCTGAGGATCTGCGTCAGCCGGCCGTAGAGGTTCGCGGCGGACAGGAGCACGTCGCGGTGGCTGGGATCGACGAGACCGCGCCGGGCGAGCCTGGTGAGCGCCTCCTCGGTGTTGGTTGCCAGCACTCCCGGATCCTCGGCCGCATGGGCGAGCATCAGGTATTGCGCGATGAACTCGAGATCAACGAGCCCGCCGGCGACCTGCTTGATGTTCCAGATGTCGTCGGTGCCTTTCTCCGCCTCGATCAGCCCGCGCATTTCGCGGACGTCGTCCTTGAGTTTCTGAGGGTCGCGCGGCCGGGTCAGCGCGGCGCGAATGGCCTCGTTGACGCGGGCCGTGAGGCCTGGCGGCCCGGCGATGACGCGGGCCCGGGTCAGCGCCATGTGTTCCCATGTCCAGGCCTCGCCTGCCTGATAGGCGACGAAGGCGGGCAGCGACGTGGCGAGCGGGCCCTTGTTGCCGGAGGGGCGCAGGCGCAGATCCACGGCATAGAGCTGGCCTTCGGCGGTCGGCGAGGACAGCGCGGTGACGAGGCGTTGGGCGAAGCGAGCATAATATTGCCCGCCGACCAGAGGCCTCGGCCCGTCGGACATCTCCGCTCCCTCGGGCACGTCGTAGAGCAGCATCAGGTCGAGATCGGAGGTCGCCGTCATCTCGCGCCCGCCGAGCTTGCCCATGGCGACGATCACCGCTTCGGCGCCGGCAATGACGCCGTGGCTGGCAGCGAGTTCCTGCGCGACCACTCTGGACAGGTCGTCGATGATCACGCCGGCGAGCCGGGCGTGCGCCTCGCCGGCCTCGGTGGCGGCGATCGTGCCGGTCAGCACCCGGACACCGATCAGGAAGATATGTTCCTGGGCAAATATCCGGGCGCGGTCGAGGCAATCCTCGTAGCCGCTCGAATCGCCAAAGCTGGTCGACAGCCGCCGGTGCAGTTCGTCCGCGCTGGGCATGGCGGCATAGAACGCTGGATCGAGGAGCCCGTCGACGACGCGCGGCCGGCGGGTGAGCGTGTCGGCGAGCTTGGGCGCCGCGCCGCCGAGGATCTCGGCGAGAAGCGACAAGAGCCCGGCATTGGAGGCGATCAGTGAGAAGATCTGCACGCCGGTCGGCAGCCGCGAGACGAAGCGGTCGAAGGCGCGGAACGTCGCATCCGGCGCCGGCGTGGCGGCGAGCGCTTGGAGGAGGGCCGGCGTCAGTTCGGTCAGGCGCTCGCGGGCGACCGTCGAGCGAGTTGCCGGATAGCGGCCGAAGTGCCAGGCGCGGATCGCCGCGGCGACGTCGCCCGGTTGGCGGAAGCCCATGGACTGGAGCGTATGGATGGTATCGGGGTCGTCGACCTTGCCGGTGAAGACCAAGCTTCCCGTCTCCGACGCCAGCGCAGGTGCATTCTCGAACAGCCGCTGATAGTGGCGCTGAACGGTTTCCAGCTTGTGCGTGAACATCTTGGCAAAATCGGCGCGGCCGCGGAAGCCCATCATGCGGCCGATGCGGGCGAGACCGGCCTCGTCCTGTGGCAGCTTGTGCGTCTGCTGGTCGGCGATCATCTGGATGCGGTGCTCGACATCGCGCAGGAACAGGTAGGCGTCGCGCATCTCGTCGCGCACCTTGGCCTCGATCCATCCTTGCGCCGCCAACTCGTCGAGCATGGCGAGCGTCTGCCGGCCGCGCAGGGAAGGCGTGCGCCCGCCGGCGATCAGCTGCTGCGTTTGCACGAAGAACTCGATTTCACGGATGCCGCCACGCCCGAGCTTCACGTCGTGGCCGGCGACGGCAATGTCGCCGTGGCCCTTGACCGCATGAATCTGTCGCTTGATCGAGTGCACGTCGGCGATGGCCGCATAATCGAAGAACTTGCGCCAGATGAACGGCCTGAGCTCGGCCAGGAAGGTCTCGCCAGCCTCGAGGTCAGAGGCGACCGGTCGCGCCTTGATCAGCGCCGCCCGCTCCCAGTTCTGCCCGATCGAGCCGTAGTACTGGATCGCCGCATCGGTCGACATGGCGATGGGGGTGGCGCCGGGGTCGGGACGAAGGCGCAGGTCAACACGGAAGACGTAGCCGTCCGAGGTCGGCTCCTGCATCAGCCGGACCATCTTCTTGGCGAGCCGGACGAAGAAGTCGACCGGCTCGTCCGGATCGGCGAGGAGGGGAGCGGCGCGGCCGTAGTCGTAGAACACGATCAGGTCGACGTCGGAGGAATAGTTGAGCTCATAGGCACCGTGCTTGCCCATGGCGAGCACGATCAGCCCGGTTCCCTCGGCCGGTCGGAGGGGATTCGGCAGGCGGATCTTGCCGCGTTCGGCGAGGTCGCGGAAGGCGAAGTTGATCGAGGCGGCGAGCGTGGCATCGGCGAAACGGGCGAGCGCGCCGGTCACCTCCATTGTAGTCCACGCCTTGGCGAGGTCAGCGAGGCCGATGACCAGCGCCGCCTCCTGTTTGGCGAGCCTGAGTCGCCGCATCAGGTCCGCCTCGTCCGAGGTGAGCCCTGCGTCGGCGAGACCGGCCTGCAGGGCCTCCATCGTCTCCAGGGGATCGGCGAGGAGGAGACGTTTCAGCCGCTTGAGGTCGCGAAATACCAGTTCGGTCAGGTAGGGCGAGGAGCCGAACACACCGGCGAGCAGCGCCTTCACCGGCTCGGAAAAGAACAGCGCGCCGAGTTCGACGGCCTCGTCGAGAACGACGATCCGGCCAGCCAGTCTGTCGAGCGCGGCCTTTGCCGCCTTGGGCTCGGCCGGCGCCAGCACGCGCGTGGCGCGGGCGATGAGCGAGCCGGCAGGTGCCTCGATGCCGGCGATCAAGCGGCGGTCCTCCATCGTCTCTCCCTCGGCACTGCGTCCGGCGGCCCTGAGCGGCGCCGGCGCCTCCCGAATCGGGGGGCGGGCGCCGTGCCCGAGATGACCCCGGTGAGTGAAGGTGGAACCGGGGACGCGCCGTTGCAAGCCCTCCAACCGGGTGAAGCCGGGGGGCCTGCCGCGTCATCCAGGCATTTCCGCTTTGAACGCCGCGACCGTGAGTGGCTTGATCGCAACGGCCTACCGCAGATCAGCGTGCGGCGGCGTGCGGGCGGATTATGACGATTGATACCGGACTGTCATAAGGACAGGTTAATCTGTGGGTTGCGATGCTCCACGACGATGGCACGGGTGGCGAGATCGGTCCAACTTTGTTCTGGAGCGCCCGTGAGGGCCGCCACAGCCGGGCTGCGCCAAGGCAGACTGGGATTTACGACGGACTGACGTTTTGACGGTCTCGCGGAGTGTTCAATGCGGATAGCAATGATTGGTGCGGGCTATGTCGGCCTGGTTTCGGGTGTTTGCT
>JARLIT010000010.1 GCA_031291575.1 Ancalomicrobiaceae bacterium | reverse complement strand
GAGATAGACGAAATCAATCACCGCACCGTAAATCGCCCGATCGATGGCATTGCCAATGGCTCCGGACAGGATGAACGCGATCGACAAGGCGACGAGGAGGCCGGTCGCGCGCGTCAGCCACCAGCCGAGACCGACGGCGGCAGCGAGCGACAGGGCGACGAGGAGCCAGCGCCCCAGCCCCTCGGCCTGCTGCAGGAGACCGTAGGAAATGCCGGTGTTCCACACCAGCCGCAGATCCGCGAACGGCGCGATCGCCAGGGGCCCGGTGTGGCCGAGGTCGGCCACGTCGAGCACCCAGTGCTTGGTCGCCTGATCGAGGACGAGCCCGAGGCTCGCGACGGCAAAGCCGAGGCGGGCCCTAGAACCGGACATCGGGGCAACCTCCGCCGTCATGCCGTTTCCTTCGCCCGCGCGTCGAACTCGCGCATCGCCTTGGCGTCGCGCGCCGACAGGTCCGGATAGGCCGGGTCGGAGCCGACGTCCTTGGTCACCCGCCAGGAGCGGGCGCAACGCGTGCCTTCGGCCAAAGCCGGCACCACTGCGACGCCGGCAACCTCGTCGATGCGGACGGAGTCGGCCGGTCCCTCGCCGGAGATGACGGTTGCCCCCGAAGTGATCGCGATTTCCGCCATGTCGATTGCTGCAACCGCTGCGAAGAGATCGCCATCGGCGACATAGACGGCCGGCGCGGCTTCGAGCGAAGAGCCGATGCGCTTGGCGGCGCGTTCGAGTTCCAGTGCTCCGGTCACGGCACGCCGCACGCGGCGCACCTTCTGCCACTTCTCGGCAAGCGCTTCGTCGAGCCATTCGGCCGGCACCGTGGGGAACACCTCGGTGTGCACCGAATTCTCGTCGCCGGGGAAGCGGGCAATCCACGCCTCTTCCGCCGTGAATGGCAGCAGCGGCGCCAGCCAGATGGTGAGATGCTTGAACAGCCGGTCGACGACGGTCAGCGCGGCACGGCGCAAGCCCGAGGAATAGGCCTCGCAGTAGAGCGCATCCTTGCGGATGTCGAAGTAGAAGGCCGACAAGTCGACGATCATGAAGTTGGAGATCGCCGCGACCACGCGCTTGAAGTCATATTCGGCGTAGGCCGCCCGGACGGTCTGATCTGTTTCGGCGAGCCGGCCGAGCATGTAGCGTTCGAGTTCCGGCATGTCGGCGAACGCCACCTCATGCTCGGGCTCGTGATGGGCGAGCGTGCCGAGCATCCAGCGGATGGTGTTGCGGAGCTTCCGGTAGGTCTCGGCGTTGGTCTTCAGGATCTCCGGACCGATGCGCTGGTCCTCGCCGTAGTCCGCCGTCGTCACCCAAAGTCTCAGGATATCGGCGCCGAACTGCTTGATCACGTCCTGCGGAAACACCTGATTGCCGAGCGATTTCGACATTTTGCGGCCATCGTTGGCCATGGTGAAGCCGTGCGTGATGACGGTGTCGTAGGGCGCGCGGCCGTTGGTGCCGCAGCTTTCGAGGAGCGAGGAATGGAACCAGCCGCGATGCTGGTCGGAGCCCTCCAGATAGACGTCGGCCGGCCATTTCAGATCCGGGCGCTTGCGCAGCACGAAGGCGTGCGTCGAGCCGGAATCGAACCAGACATCGAGGATGTCCTTGACCTTCTCCCACTTGGTCGTATCGGCCACCAAGCCGCCGAGGAAGCGCTCGCGTGCGCCGTCCTCGAACCAGGCATCCGCCCCCTCGGTCACGAAGGCGTCGTAGACGCGCTTGGTCAGTTCGGCGTTGTGGGCAAACGTCGGGCCCGGCGCCAGTTCGCCGGTCTCGACATGGCGGAAGACGGTGATCGGCACCCCCCAGGCGCGTTGGCGCGACAACACCCAGTCCGGCCGCACCTCGATCATGCCGCGCAGCCGGTTCTGCCCCTGTGGTGGGTAGAACTTGGTCGCGTCGATGGCGGCAAGCGCACGATGGCGCAGGGTATCCTGGGCGCCGAGGCGCGCCGGATCGCTGTCAGTCAGCGCATCGTTGCCGGCCAGGCCCTGCCGCGTCTCGTCGCCATCGAACGCGACGACCGACGCGATCGGCCGGTCCATATAGACGAACCACTGCGGCGTGTTGCGGAAGATGACCGGCTTCTTCGAGCGCCAGGAGTGCGGGTACTGGTGCTTCAGCCGCCCGCGGGCAAGGAGCGCTCCGGCCGCAACGAGAGCGTCGATCACCCGCTTGTTGGCGTCGCCCTTCTCGCCGGCATCGTCGATGACGCGCCCACCCTCAAAGCCCGGCGCATCCTTGGTGAAGAAGCCGGCATCGTCTACGGGGAAGGGGATGGCGGGCGAGATGCCGCGCGCTTCCAACGCGCGCGCATTGGCAGTCCAGATCTCAAAGTCCTCGCGGCCGTGGCTCGGCGCGGTATGGACGAAACCAGTGCCGCTATCGTCGGTGACATGATCGCCGTCGAGGAGGGGCACGGGGAAGTCGTAGCCGAGAGCGGCGAGGGGGTGGGCGCAGACGATGTCAGCGAGAGCATCGGCAGAAATATCGAAACGGCGCTCGAAGGCGGTCACCTTTGCCGCCTTCATCACGTCTTCGGCGAGCTTGTCGGCGAAGATCAGCTTGTCGCCGACCTTGGCCCAATTGCCCTCGGGGGCTTCCACGACTTCGTAGAGGCCATAGGAGATGCGCGACGAATAGGAGACCGCCCGGTTTCCGGGGATCGTCCAAGGGGTCGTCGTCCAGATAACAATCGAGGCCCGGGCAAGCATCCCTTCCGGATCTGGACCCACCATCGAAGGTTCAACGTCAAACGTCAGCTTTCCGAGCGGAACGCTGTCTGCCTTCACCGGAAACTTCACGAAGATCGTATCGGACTGGTAGTCCTGATATTCGACCTCCGCTTCCGCCAGCGCTGTGCGCTCGACCACGCTCCACATCACCGGCTTGGAGCCGCGATAGAGCTGGCCGGAGACGGCGAACTTCTGCAATTCGCCGGAGATGATG
>JARLIT010000333.1 GCA_031291575.1 Ancalomicrobiaceae bacterium | reverse complement strand
GGCTGTGGCTCGGCGATCGCCTCCTCATCGGCCCTGACCGAGATCGTCATCGGCAAGACACTCGATGACGCTCTCGCCATCACCAACCAGGACATCGCCGACTTCCTCGGCGGGCTGCCGCCGGAAAAGATGCACTGCTCGGTGATGGGCTATGAGGCCTTGCAGGCCGCGGTCGCCAACTATCGCGGCGAGGAATGGCACGACGACCACGAGGAGGGGGCGCTCCTCTGCAAGTGCTTCGGCGTCGACGAGGGCGTCATCGAGCGTGCCATCCGATCCAACCGGCTGACGACGCCGGAGCAGGTGACCTTCTACACCAAGGCCGGCGGCGGCTGCCTGACCTGCTTCGAAGGAATCGAGCTGGTGCTCTCCCGCGTCAACGCCGACATGGTCGAAGAAGGCGTGATCACGGCGGAAACGGCTTATCGCGTCGGCTCGGTCGACCCCCGCTCGCTGAAATCGAAGGCGCAGCCGAAGGAGGTCCGCAAAGCCAAGACCGATATCGACCAGGTGATGGCGGCCAAGCCGTCGGCCGAGATCGTCGTGCCGGTTGCTGCCACGCCGAAGATCGGCCCGTCCACCGCCAAGGCGGCGCCGGCGAAACTCACCAACCTGATGAAGATCCGGTTGATCGAGGAGGCGCTCGAAGAGATCCGGCCGTTCCTGAAGCGCGACGGCGGCGACTGCCAGCTCGTCGATGTCGAGGGCGACATGGTCGAGGTGAAACTGTCAGGCGCCTGCGTCGGCTGCCAGATGGCGTCGCTCACCATCAACGGCGTCCGCGAAAAGCTGATCGCCAAGGTCGGCATGCCCTTGCGCGTCGTCCCGGTCTGAGGAGAAAGCCATGAAGACGGTCTATCTCGACAACAACGCCACCACTCGCGTCGCCCCCGACGTCGTTGCCGCCATGCTGCCGTTCTTCACCGAGCAGTTTGGCAATGCTTCCTCGATGCATGAATTCGGCTCGTCGGTCTCGGGCGCCATCAAAGCGGCGCGACAGCGCCTGCAGGCGCTGATCGGTGCCGAGCACGACCACGAGGTGGTGTTCACCTCCGGCGGCACCGAGAGCGACAACGCCGCCATCCTCTCCGCGCTCGAGGCGACACCCGAACGCACCGAAATCATCACCTCGGCCGTCGAACACCCGGCCATCCTGACGCTCGCCGCGCATCTGGAAAAGACCCGCGGCATCCGCGTGCATGTCATCCCCGTCGACGGCCGCGGCCGGCTCGACCGCGACGCCTACCGGGCGGCACTTTCCCCGCGCGTCGCCATCGCCTCGATCATGTGGGCCAACAACGAGACCGGCACCTTGTTTCCCGTCACGGAATTGGCCGAGGAGGCGAAGGCGGTCGGCGCCCTGTTCCACACCGACGCGGTGCAGGCGGTCGGCAAAGTCCCCATCGACCTGAAGTCGACCGCCATCGACATGCTCAGCCTCTCCGGCCACAAACTGCACGGGCCGAAGGGCATCGGTGCCTTGTACGTCAAGCGCGGCGTGCGGTTCCGCTCGCAGGTGAAGGGCGGCCAGCAGGAGCGCGGCCGGCGCGGCGGCACGGAGAATACGCCGGGGATCGTCGGGCTAGGCAAGGCGGCCGACCTGGCACTTGCTCACATGGCGGACGAGCAGACGCGGGTGAAAGCCATGCGCGACCGGCTGGAGAAGGGCCTGTTGCAGCGCATCCCCAATACCTTCGTCACCGGCGATCCCGACAACCGCCTACCGAACACGTTGAACATCGCCTGCGAGTACATCGAGGGCGAGGCGATCCTCCTGATGCTCAACCGGGCCGGCATCGCCGCCTCGTCCGGTTCGGCCTGCACATCCGGATCGCTCGAGCCGAGCCACGTGCTCAGAGCCATGGCCATCCCCTACACGGCCGCGCATGGCGCGACGCGCTTCTCGTTCTCGCGCGAAAACACCGAAGACGACGTCGATCACGTCATCGAGGCGATGCCGCCGATCATCGAGCGCTTGCGCGAACTATCGCCGTTCTGGAGCGGCGCCGGCGAGGCGCCCAAGACGTTTTCGCCGGTCTACGCCTGAAGCGCGAGCACAGCCCGGTGAGCGACATGAACGATCGCATCTTCCTCAACGACACGACCTTGCGCGACGGCGAACAGGCGCCCGGTGTCGCCTTTACGCTCAGCGAAAAGTTGGCGATCGCCGAAGCCTTGGCGGACGCCGGCGTCGCCGAGATCGAGGTCGGCACGCCCGCCATGGGGCCGCGCGAGATCGAGGCGATCGAGGCCGTCGCCGGGCTCGGTCTGCCCATCCGCGTCATGGCCTGGTGCCGCATGACCGAGCCGGACCTCGTCGCGGCACGCGCCAGCGGCGTCACCTCGGTCAATCTGTCGCTGCCGATGTCCGACATCCAGCTCGGCACCAAGCTCGGCATTGGCCGCGACGAGGCGCTGGAGCGCATCGCCCGTTCTGTTCGGCAAGCGCTCGACATGGGGTTCGATGTCGCCATTGGCGGCGAGGACGGCTCGCGCGCCGATCCCAACCACCTCGCCCGCGTCGCCGAGGTGGCGGAACGGGCGGGGGCCTTCCGCCTGAGGATCGCCGATACGGTCGGCATCCTCGATCCGTTCGCGACGCATCAGCTGATCGCGGGACTGGCGGCCCGCACATCCTTGGCGCTGGAATTTCACGGCCACGACGACCTCGGGCTCGCCACCGCCAATACGCTGGCCGCCATCCGGGCCGGGGCGAAACACGCCAGCGTCACGGTTCTCGGCCTCGGCGAACGGGCTGGCAATGCCGCGCTCGAACAGGTCGCTGCCGCGCTCCACCGTCTCGGCGGGCACGACACCGGCATCGACCCGAAGGCGCTGGCGTCGCTGGCCGAGACCGTCGCCAGTGCCGCGGCACGCGACATCCCGGCCGACAAGCCGATCGTCGGGCGCGACATCTTCACCCACGAGTCCGGCATCCATGTCGCCGCACTGTTGGCACGGCCCGAGACCTACCAGGGCATCGACCCGAACCTGTTCGGCCGCCGGCACAGCATCGTCATCGGCAAGCATTCCGGCTCGACCGGCATCGCCCATGTGCTCGCCGGGGAAGGCATCAGTTGCGACCGGACGCTCCTCTCCGCGATCGTCGATATTGTCCGCGTCGAGGCACAAATGAAGAAGCGCAGCCTTTCCCCGCGCGAACTCGTCGCAATCTACCGGCGGCTCGAAGCCATCCGCGCCGCCGAGCCATGGCTGAGACGGACGTCGGTATGAACCGCCCTGCCCCCTCCGCCCGATGTCCCCAGAACCGCAAGGATCTTAGCCCATGACCAGCTGTTCGACCGACGACCGGCCGATCGACGTCGCCGACATCCTCGAGCGACTGAAGTCGCTTTCCTCCGCCGAGGAGTTCTTTGCAATCCTCAACGTCAAGTTCGACCGACAGATCCTGGATGTTTGCCGGCTGCACATCCTGAAGCGCATGGGCGAATACCTCAGAAGCGAGGATTTCGATGGTTTGCCCGACCGGGTGATCGCCGCCCGCGCCCGCACGACGCTCGAACGCGCCTACGACGACTTCACCCGCTCCTCACCCTTGCAGCAACGGGTTTTCAAGGTGTTGAAGGACCACGACCCGTCGCGCCCCGTCGCGCCCGGTCAGGCGTTCGTGGCACTCGATGACATTTTCGAGCCGATCAAACTCGACGGCTGAAGGATCTATGGGGCTCTGATACAGGCCTCTTCCTCTCGTCGTCATTGCGAGCGAAGCGAAGCAATCCAGAGTCTTTTCCTGACTTTCTGGATTGCTTCGCTTCGCTCGCAATGACGGGGTTTGAACTCCAGGAGACGCGAGCAGCCAGCATCGCCCGCTCGTTCACCAGTTTGACGGCGTCGGCCTCGGACAATGTCGATCTGCATTCCGTTTGGCCGAACGCCAGACTAAGGTCAAGCCTTCACCGGCGGCGGCGATTCCCCTCTAATGCCATTCGGAGGGTTCGATGCCGTCGATCGGTCGCAGCTGTTGAAGGTCCAGAGATGTCAGCCCTCACGTCCGAATGGGTCGCGGCGCATATGCCGCGCACCGCCCGCGCCGTCGCCGCCCTGCCCGACCTCACCGCCGTCCGCCTCGCCATGAGCATGCATCTCGATTTCAAGATGCTGCCGCTGGTCGAGGGTCTGGCGGCGCGTGGCGCGTCCCTCTTCATCACCACCTGCAATCCCACCACAGTTCGGGACGAAGTGGTGGCGAGGATGCGCTCGTACGGGGCGCGGGTGGAAGCCGCCAGGGACATGCCCGAAGCGGACTGGAATGCGGCGATTGCCGCCGGGCTCGACTGGGGACCGACGCACCTCTCGGAAATGGGGGCCGACTATACCCACCTGCTGATGACTTCCGGCCGGACGCTGCCGCCGGTGAAAGCCGGGTTGGAAGCCACCGGTTCCGGCGTCAGCCGACTGAAGGGCAAGCTGCCGCCTTGGCCGATCTTCAATTGGGACGACCTGCCGGTCAAAGAGGGTCTGCACAACCGGCACATGGTCGGGCTCACGACGTGGCAGGCGTTCTTTTCCCGCACCCTCCTCAGCCTGCACGAGAAGCGCGTGCTGGTCGTCGGCTACGGCACCGTCGGGCAGGGACTGGCGGCGAGCGCGCGCGCCTTCGGCGGCACGGTGATGGTAGCCGAGATCGATGCCGCGCGCGCCTTGCAGGCCCGCTACGACGGCTGGGACGTGGGGTCGGTCGCCGAGCTTGCCCCGCGCGCGGACGTCATCGTCACCGGCACCGGCGCACACCACGTCCTCCCCTGGGAGGTTATCGAGCGCCTGAAGGACGGCTGCTTCCTGCTCAATTCCGGCCACCGCATCGATGAGATCGAGCTGGCGCCCGTGCTGGAACGTCAGATTGCCGCACCGATCCCGTTCGTCACCAGCCACGTGCTGCCGAGCGGGGCCAAGGTCCATCTCTTGGCTGGCGGAGCCATGGCGAACCTCACCGCCGGAGAGGGTGACAGTCTCAACGCCTTCGACGTCACGCTCGCGGTGATGGCAACCGGCATCGGCCATATCGTCGGCGACGGCGAACAGGCGTCCGCCGGTGTACATCTGCTGCCGAAAAGCGCGTGGGAGACGGCGCTATAGGGGGCGCTCACGCCGTCCAGCGGCGACCAGCCAGATCGACGCCGTAGCTGGCGGGTTTGCGGGCGTAGTCCGACAGGCCCAACAGCGCCGGCCCGGAATGGGTGATGAGGAACGTCGGGATCGATTCGCTCAGGTGCCGGTGTGGTGCCTTGTCCTCGAAGGCAGCCCGGAACGAGCCATCGGACAGGGCCGCCTCGATCTTCTGCGATACGCCGCCGGCCAGGAACACACCGCCACGTGCCAAGGCTGTCAGGGCGAAGTCGCCAGCGACCGCGCCCAAGTGCCGGGCGAACATCGCCTCGGTTTCCTGCGCTTGGCGATCGCCCGCCTTGGCGGCAGCGGTGACTTCCTGCGGGCTGTGGCAGACCGGCTCGACCCCATCAGCCCGCGCGATGGCTGTATAGAGGTTGAGCATGCCCGGACCGCTCAGCACCGATTCCGCCGTCACCCGCCCGTCGATACGGGTGAGGTACTTCCACACGGCGACATCGCGTTCAGTCAACGGACCAAGCGTGACGTGGCCGCCCTCGCCGGGCAAGGGAATCCACATGCCGGCCGCGAAGGCGAGAATGCCGACGCCGAGGCCGGTGCCCGGCCCCAGCACCACCTTCGGCGCCTCGGGCCTGATCTCGCCGCGGCCGAGCTGCTTCATGTCGCCCGCCTGCAACGACGGCAGGGCGAGTGCCTGTGCCTCGAAATCGTTCAGAAGGACGACATCGGCGAGCCCCAGCCGCTCGATCAGCTTCTTCGGCTCGAACACCCATGGACAGTTGGTGAGCCGAGCCGAATCGCCGGTGATCGGACCTGCGAGCGCGACGATCAGCGTCTTTGGACGGGCGCCGGTCGCCATGACCACGGCCTCGATCGCCTCGGCCGGCCCGAAATAGTCGACGGTCGCGGCGAATGGAAAGATCTTCAACTCGGCGTCCGGGCCCTCGAGGAGCGCGAAACGTGCGTTGGTACCGCCGATGTCACCGACCAGAACGGGGAAGGGAAACGTCGGAAATGGGCGTGGCTGGGACATGGGGGAACCGAGTCGTTGCGGCGGCGGCAAGTGCCAAGTCCGCCTTATACCCTGAGGACTTCCAACGTGCGACGGTTGCGGCGGGCACCCGGCGAAGTTTTCAACGCCCATCCATAGGGCTTTGCCGAAGCCGCGTCAGTTCCGGAATGTCCCGAAGTGCTGCTGCCACAGCTTCTCGCCAATGAGACAGTCGACGGCGGAAGCAGCGGCCGGAATGACCTGAGGCCGCGCCTCGTCGCCGGCCACCTCCTGCAGCAGCTTCAGCCGAGTGGCGGCAGAGAACGTCTCGTGCGTCTTCACCGGAATGGCAAAGGCGGAATCGCCGCCGATGACGCAGGCCTCGTAGTAGTCGGCGAGATTGTCGATATCCATCAGGCCGGGCACGTTGCGGCGCCAGATGATCGGCAGGCCGTTGATGACGATGCCGCGAGCAACTACGCCGGCACGCGCCTCCGTGACAGGCGGTCCAGCGTTGTTGGGGCCGTCGCCGGAGACGTCGATGACGCGGCGGGCGACGTCGCCGCCGAAAGCGTCGAACAGCGAAGCCGAATAGCTGAGTGCGCCGGCGATCGAGGTCCGCGCGGCTCGGCGGTACGGCTTGGCGGCGAGTTCGTCGGTAACGGCGCGGGCGCTGCCGGGCCCGTCGATGATGCGCCAGGGAATGAGCACGGTCTGGTCGCTGGGCCCCGCCCATTCGACATAGGTGACGGCAATTCGGTGATTGGGGCCGGCCGCGATCGCCGCCAGCACGTCCGGCGCATTGAGGGCCTGGATGTAGCCGTCGCGCTGCAGACGCTGCTCAGCGACATCCATCGAATAGGAAATGTCGACGGCAAGCACGAGCGCGACGTCGACCGCCTCGGCCGATGCGGCATGATCGAGGCCGGCGAGCGGGCCGAAGAGTCCGAGCATCACGGCAATGCGGGTAGCCACTCGCCAGAAAACCGCGGTCCACCGCCATGCCTGCGCGCCAGCGTCCGGCCTGGCCCGGGTGCGGCATCGCTCAGTGTGGCGGAAGGGGTGCGACGGCTTCGACACGCTCGGAGCCCTTTCTTGTTCCACGATCCGTTGCAGATCGGGTGGCGGTCAACTCGAGCAGGGGCGCCAGATTGTCATCAGAGCGCGCCCGAGACAATGCGGGGAGAACGCCGGCCCCGCCGCTTCGCGGCAGCAGCGGTATCCGCCTGCCCGACCGGCTGTCAAGAAAGCCCCTTTCCGATGGCAGGCATATGGCGGTTCGAACGCACGCCGGGAGGGGAGTTGAAGAAACACAGGATCTCCGCCGACCGTCCACACCGGAAAAATTCTCCGTGATGTCTAGGCAAGACGAACGACCTCGTGCGATGTTTGACCAGAAGGCCAAATCATCCGGCGGACCCCGGCGGGGCGACGGAAGCGACTTTCTGCAGGTGCGCTCATTCGGGCGACGTGCCTGCCGGAGGCAGCAGGGGGCTTTCGTCAAGGATGCTAGAGCGTTTGCCGATCGGGCGGACTCGTCGGGTCGACAAGGAAGTGCTCCAGATTCAATAACTTAAGTGTGTCCTGATCGTTCTGGACAGGTTTCGATTCGATAGGCACACGCACCAGGGGCGCCTTCCGACCGGACCCTCCGTCAGCCGGGTGGGCCTTCGTCGGTCAAACAATTTGAGGAGTTTTCGATGCTCAGGACGACGATCGTTTCTCTTTCGATGGTTCTCGGCCTCGCTGGCGCGGCCTTTGCCGCGGATGCCCAGCCGGCGCTGCTCTACGACGTCGGCGGCAAGTTCGATAAGTCGTTCAACGAGGCGGCCTACCGCGGCATGGAGAAGTTCAAGGCCGAGACGAAGATCGACTATCGCGAATTCGAGATCCAGAACGACGCCCAGCGCGAGCAGGCGCTCAGGAACTTCGCCAAGAAGGGCAATTCGCCGATCATCGCCATCGGCTTCAGCCAGGCCGCCGCGGTGGAGAAGGTCGCCAAGGAGTTCCCGGACCAGAAGTTCGCCATCGTCGACATGGTCGTCGATCTGCCGAACGTGCGTTCGATCGTGTTCAAGGAAGAAGAAGGCTCCTTCCTCGTCGGGCTGATCGCCGCCAAAGCGTCCAAGACCGGCAAGGTCGGCTTCGTCGGCGGCATGGACATCCCACTGATCCGCAAGTTCGCTTGCGGCTACGTCCAGGGCGTCAAGGCGACCGACCCGAAGATCACCGTGTTCCAGAACATGGTCGGTACGACCGGCGCTGCCTGGACCGATCCGGTGAAGGGCGGCGAATTGACCATCAGCCAGATCGAGCAGGGCGCTGATGTCGTCTATGCGGCGGCCGGCGCTTCCGGCCTCGGCGTGCTGCAGAAGGCCGCTGAAAAGGGCAAGCTCGGCATCGGCGTCGATTCCAACCAGAATCACCTCTATCCCGGCAAGGTTCTGACCTCGATGATGAAGCGCGTCGACGTGGCCGTCTACAAGGCGGCGATGGACGTCAAGGACGGCAAGTGGACCGGTGGCATCAACGTGCTCGGCCTCAAGGACGGCGGCGTCGACTGGGCGCTCGACGACAACAACAAGTCGCTGATCACGCCGGAGATCAAGGCCGCCGCCGACCAGGCCAAGGCCGACATCATTTCCGGCAAGATCCAGGTGCACGACTACATGGCCGACAAGACCTGCCCGTTCTGATCACTTGCGATATCTGACATCGAGACGGCGGGGCACGCGACGGACGCGAGCTCCGCTGTCGCGGCATTCGGGGAGACGCCGAAGCCGTGCCAAGACCGAGCGGCATGCAAGGGGACGCGGAATGCGGGTCGAGTTCGTGGGCTCGGGCGATGCCTTCGGTTCCGGCGGGCGCTATCACACCTGCCAGCACCTCTCCGGCGACGACTTAGACGTCGTCGTCGACCTCGGCGCCACTGCATTCCATGCCCTCAAGCGCACGGTCGCCGACCTCAACCGCGTCACCACCGTTCTCGTCACCCATTTTCACGGCGACCATTTTGGCGGGCTGCCGTATTTCGATCTCGACGCCCAGTTCGTCAGCCACCGAAGGACGCCGCTGACCCTCGTCGGACCGCCCGGCATCGAGCGGCGCTGGCGCGATCTGCTCGATGCCTCCTATCCGGGATTTGCCTCGTCGTCCCGCGCCTTCCCACTCATCTTCCGCGAGATCTCGCCCGGTGAGACGATCGAGATCGACGCCGCCGTGGTCACGGCACGGGAGATGCAGCATGATCCGAAAGCTGGCATCTGCCTAGGCTACCGAATCGCTGCGGCCAACCGAACCTACGTCTACTCGGGCGATACGACTTGGACGGACGAACTCATTCCGCTGGCCGAGGGCGCCGATTTATTCGTTGCAGAGTGTTACGTACGATCACGCAAGATGGCTGTGCACATGGACTACGCAACGCTCTTGGGCAAACTGCCTGAGATCGCGGCAAAGCGCGTTATCCTGACCCACATGGGGCCGGACATGCTCGATCATCTTGAGGACATCGGGCACGAAACGGCACATGACGGTTTGACAATCGTCCTCTGATCGCCTTCACTCGCAGAAAGTTTGACCATTCGGTCTAAAGACATGACGATCATGCCCAGCCTGCCACTCCCGTCCGATCAGCCGCGTAAGCGGCCGGCGGCGATCGAACTCATCGGCATCGACAAGCGCTTCGGCACGGTACACGCCAATCGCGACATCCACCTCGTCGTCGAGAAGGGCACGATTCACGGCATCGTTGGCGAGAACGGTGCCGGCAAGTCGACGCTGATGTCGATCCTCTACGGCTTCTACCATGCCGACCACGGCCGCATCCTCATCGACGGCGAGGATGTCACGATCTCCTCCTCGCAAGCAGCGATCCGGCACGGCATCGGTATGGTGCATCAGCAGTTTATGCTGGTCGACAACTTCACGGTCTTGGAAAACATCATCCTCGGCGCCGAAGGCGATCCGCTGGTCGCCAAGGCTGAGAAGCGGGCGCGAGAACTCCTCGAGCGGTTGGCGCGCGACTACGACCTGAAGGTCCACCCGGATGCCGTCGTCTCGACGCTGTCGGTCGGCGAGCAGCAGCGCGTTGAGATCCTCAAGGCGCTGTTCCGCGGCGCCGAGACGCTGATCCTCGATGAGCCGACGGCGGTGCTGACGCCGGCCGAGGCGGACCACCTGTTCCGCATCCTGGCGCAACTGAAGGACGAGGGCAAAACCGTCCTTCTGATCACCCACAAGCTGCGCGAGATCATGGCGATCACCGATACGGTCTCGGTGATGCGCCAGGGCGAGATGGTGGCAACCTGGCCGACGCGCGACGTTTCCGTCGAGATGATCGCCGAGGCGATGGTCGGCCGGCGCGTGCTCCTCAGGGTCGACAAGGGGCATTCGAACCCCGGCAGAGTGCTGCTCGCCGCAGACCATCTGACGGTGACCGACGGTCGCGGCGTCACCGTGGTCGACGACGTCAGCCTCTCCGTACGGGCCGGCGAGATCGTCGGCATCGCCGGCGTTGCCGGCAATGGCCAGTCGGAACTGATCGAGGCGCTCGCCGGCATCATCACGCCGACCTCCGGGCGCATCAGTCTGGCAGGCGAGGACGTCAGCGGGCTCGATCCGGCGGATTTGCGCGACCGCGGACTGGCGCATCTGCCGGAGGACCGGCAGCGGGTCGGGCTGGTTCTCCCCTTCGGCGGCGGTGAGAACATCATCCTCGGCTACCAGGACGACCCGGCCTATGCCCGCGGCATGTTCCTCGACTGGGGCAAGATCACCTCGACAGCGAAGCGTTTCTTCGCCAGCTACGACGTCCGTCCGGGCAACGCCTCGCTCAGGGCCGCGTTGTTTTCGGGCGGCAACCAGCAGAAGATCGTCTGCGCCCGCGAGATCGAGCGCGATCCGTCCGTTCTGCTCGTCGGCCAGCCGACGCGCGGCGTCGACATCGGCGCCATCGAGTTCATTCACAAGCGGCTGATCGCGCTTCGTGATCGCGGCAAGGCGATCCTCCTCATCTCGGCCGAACTGGACGAGATCCGCTCGCTGTCCGACCGGGTCCTGGTCATGTGCGGCGGCCGTATCGTCGGCGAATGCGCGCCGGAAACGCCGGAAAGCGAAATCGGCCTGATGATGGCGGGCCTTGCCGAAGGGGCCGGCGAACGGACTCGGCCCCGCGCCAACGAGGGAAGCGTGCCATGAGTCAGGCTAGCCGGGAGCTGCCGCCTTTCGTCGACTACGTCGTGCTGCCGGTGGTCAACGTCATCACCGCCTTCATCGCCGCCGGGCTCGTCGTGCTGGCCATCAGCGAGAACCCGGTCGAGGTGGTGAAGATCATGATCGTCGGTGCGCTCGGCACTCCCGAGGGCCTGGGCTATACGCTCTACTACACCACCAACTTCATCTTCACCGGCCTGTCCGTGGCGGTCGCCTATCACGCCGGCCTGTTCAATATCGGTCCGGAGGGACAGGCGGCGGTTGCCGGCATCGGCGTGGCACTGGTCACTCTCGCCTTCGACGGCGCGCCGTGGTGGCTGGTGCTGCCCTTCGCGGTCGCCGCCGCGATGGTGTTCGGCGCGGCCTGGGCCTTCATCCCGGCCTGGCTGCAGGCGCGGCGCGGCAGCCACATCGTCATCACGACGATCATGTTCAACTTCCTCGCCGCCACGCTGATCGTCTATCTGCTCGTCAACGTCATGGGCAAAGCGGGCAGCATGGCGCCCGAGACGAAGATGCTGTCGGACGCGACGCGGCTGCCGCTGTTCGGCACGCTGTTGAAGCCGCTCGGCATCGATCTCGGCCAATCGCCGGTCAATCCCACTTTCCTCATCGCCATCGCCGCCTGTGTCGCCGTGTGGCTGCTGATCTGGCATACACGGCTCGGCTACGAGATCCGCACCGCCGGCACCAACCCGCAAGCCGCCGTCTACGCCGGCATCGATCCGGCCCGCATCATCATCATTTCGATGCTGATCTCCGGCGGGCTCACCGGGCTTCTCGCCGTCAACGAGGTGATGGCGGTGCAGGGGCGGCTCCTCACCGACGTGGCGCAAGGAGCCGGATTCGTCGGCATCGCCGTCGCCCTGATGGGCCGCTCGCACCCGCTCGGCATCGCGCTCGCCGCCTTCCTGTTCGGCATCCTCTATCAGGGCGGCGCCGAACTCTCCTTCGATATCCCCAAGATCACCCGAGACATGATTGTCGTCATCCAGGCGCTCGTCATCCTGTTCGCCGGCGCGCTCGGCAACATGTACAGACCCATGCTCGAACGCATCTTCGCCCGACGGCCCGACCGCCGCGCCGAGGAGACCGAAGCATGACCGAATTCTTCGACATGATCATCCCGGTCATCGGCTCGGCGGTGCGGCTGTCGATCCCTCTCCTCTTCGCCTGTTTCGCCGGCCTGTTCTCTGAGCGTTCCGGTGTTGTCGACATCGGGCTCGAAGGCAAGATGCTGGGCGCCGCCTTTGCCGCCGGCGCCATCGCCTACCACACCGGCTCGGCCACGGCCGGGCTGATGGGGGCGATCTTCGTCTCGATCCTGTTGTCGCTGGTGCACGGCTTCGCCTCGATCACCCATCGCGGCAACCAGATCGTCTCGGGCGTCGCCATCAACTTCCTCGCTTCGGGGCTGACCGCGCTCTTAGGCCAGGCCTGGTACGGCGAGGGAGGACGCACGCCGCAACTGCCGGATTCCGCCCGCTTCATGCCGATCGACTGGCCGGGCGTGGCGACGGCACGGGTGAACCTCGGCGAGCTCGGCAATTTCTACGTCAACGTCATTTCCGGCCATTCGATCCTGGTCTATGCCGCCTTCGTCATGGTGCCGGTGACGTGGTGGGTCTTGCAACGAACCCGGTTCGGTCTGCGCCTGCGCGCGGTCGGCGAGAACCCGCATGCGGTCGATACTGCCGGCATCTCGGTGGCACTGCTACGCTATCTGGCGGTGATTATTGCCGGTGTCCTGTGCGGCGCCGGAGGCACCTATCTCGCCATCGCCCAGTCGAGCGAGTTCGTGCGTGACATGACCGCCGGCAAGGGCTTCATCGCGCTGGCCGCGCTGGTCTTTGCAAAGTGGCGGCCATTCTCGGCGATGGCGACTTGCCTCCTCTTCGGCTTTCTCGATGCCGCCGGCAGCCGGCTGCAGGGCACGCCGTTGCCCTTCATCGGTCAGGTGCCGGTACAAGTGTTCCAGGCGCTGCCCTATATCCTGACCGTCGTGCTGCTCGCCGGTTTCATCGGCAAGGCCATCCCGCCGAAAGCCTCTGGCGTGCCCTACACCAAGGACCGTTGAGCTGGAACCAAGAACAGGGAGGGCGCCATGGCCCGACTGGACGACCTCTTCGCCGCCGCCGCCGCCGCGCGGGTGAAGGCTTACGCGCCCTACTCGCACTTCCATGTCGGGGCAGCAATCCTCGCTCCCGACGGAACCGTCAATGCCGGCTGCAACATCGAGAATGCCGCCTATCCGGAAGGGACGTGCGCCGAAGCCGGCGCCATCGCCCATCTGGTGATGGCCGGCGAAACCAGGATCGCCGAGATCGCCATTGTCGGTGGGCCGGCGGGCGCGGGCGAGATCCTTTGCCCGCCGTGCGGTGGTTGCCGGCAGAAGATCCGCGAATTCGGCGGCCTGACGGCCAAGATCCACCTGCGCGACGAGAAGGGCACGGTTCGTACGTTTACCGTCGCGGACCTGCTGCCCGTCTCCTTCGGCCCCGAAAGCCTGGAGAGCACATGACCTACGCCGCGGAAACCGAAAACGTCGCCAAGGTGGTCGACATCGTGCGGGCCAGTGCGCCGGGTTTCACGCCGAAGTTCGGGCTGGTGCTCGGCTCCGGGCTCGGCGACCTCGCGCACGAGGTCAAGGATGCCACGCGCATCCCGTATGCCGATCTGCCCGGCTTGCCCATTCCTTCCGCCTCCGGCCATGCCGGCGAACTCGTCCTCGGCCGGCTCGCCGGGGTCGATGCGGCCGTCTTCGCCGGTCGCGGCCACTATTACGAACATGGCAATCCGCGGGAAATGGCGGTGGCGGTGCGTGCGCTCAGCCACCTCGGCGCCGGCGTGCTGGTGCTGACGAATGCCGCCGGTTCGCTCAGGCCGGAGGTCGGGCCGGGCAAGCCGATGTTGATCACCGACCATATCGCCTATAGTGGCCTCAACCCGATGATCGGGACGCCGGGGGATGCGCGCTTCGTCAATCTGGTCGATGCCTACGATCCCGGTTTGCGCGATCTCGCCCGGGCGGCTGCGGCCGAGACCGGAATCGCGCTTGCCGAAGGCGTCTACATGTGGTTTTCCGGGCCAGCCTTCGAGACCCCGGCTGAAATCCGCATGGCCCGTATCGTCGGCGCCGACGCGGTCGGCATGTCGACTGTGCCCGAGGTGGTCATGGCGCGGGCGGAGGGCTTGAAAGTCGCCGCCATCTCGATGATCACCAACCTCGGCGCCGGCATGACTGGCAGAGGCTTGAGCCACGAGGAAACCAAGGCCGAGGCGGCCAAAGGCTCGGCCAACTTCAAGACGCTTCTCAGGGCCTTCGTCGCCCGGATCGGCGCCGCAGGCGGAAGCCGGCTCCCGGACTGAGAATGACAACCAGGATAATCGCCATGACATCGCTCGTCGCAGCCGCCCAACGTGCCCTGCTTCTCGTCGACCTGACCGACTTGACCGACCATTGCACTGAGGCGGCCGTCGCCAGCCTGTGCAAAAAGGCGGTTACGCCGCACGGTCCTGTCGCCGCCATCTGCATCTATCCCCGCTTCGTCGGCTTCGCCAAACCGCTGCTGGCCGGGACGGCTGTGAAGATCGCCACCGTCGTCAACTTCCCCCACGGCGGCACCGACACGGATGCAGTGGTCGAGGAGACGGAAGGCGCGGTCGTGGCAGGCGCCGACGAGATCGATCTGGTGTTTCCCTACCAGGCCTTCGCCGACGGCTATCACGCCACCGCCGAAGACCAGATCCGGCGTGTGAAAGCGGCGGCCAGCCCAGCGCGACTGAAGGTCATCCTGGAGACTGGCAAGCTGGTTGCGCCCGAGTTGATCCGCGCCGCCGCAGATCTCGCCTTGGCGTGCGGGGCCAACTTCATCAAGACGTCGACCGGCAAGGTGGAGGTGAATGCCACGCCGGAGGCCGCCAGGATCATGCTAGAGGCGATCAAGGCGGCGGGCGGCACGGCCGGCTTCAAGGCGGCGGGAGGCGTCAGGACGACGGCCGAGGCCGCCATCTACCTGAACCTCGCCGATGAGATCCTCGGACCAAACTGGGCGACGCCGGAGACCTTCCGCTTTGGGGCGAGCGGCTTGTTGGACGATCTCCTGGCGACGATCGGGGGCAAGGCCACGACCACCACGAAGGCGGCATATTGATATCCCGACATCGGGTCTGCTGAGGTTGTCATCCCCGACCGAGCCGTTGCAAACGGCGAGGGGAAGGGGAACCAGCGGATCATAGGGAAATGAAGTCTTGGCTTCTGGATCCCCTTCCCTCGCGCCTCGTTGAGGCGCTCGCCGGGGATGACACCTGATGGCGGGGAATCCGTCGCCAGTAGAAGGAACATGCGATGCTGCCGCAGGAAATCATCCGCAAGAAGCGCGACGGCAGACGGCTCGACGAAGCCGAGATCCGCTTCATGGTCGAGGGGTTGACCGCCGGTTCGGTCACCGAAGGCCAGGTCGCCGCCTTCGCCATGGCGGTCTATTTCCGCGGCATGGAGCTCACAGAGCGGGTGGCGCTGACCAAGGCCATGCGCGATTCCGGCACTGTGCTCCATTGGGACCTGCCCGGTCCGGCCCTCGACAAGCATTCCTCGGGCGGCGTCGGCGACAACGTGTCTCTGATGCTCGCCCCAATGGTTGCCGCTTGCGGCGGCTTCGTGCCGATGATCTCGGGCCGCGGCCTCGGGCACACCGGCGGCACGCTCGACAAGCTCGATTCCGTCCCTGGCTACAGGACCCAGCCCGACAACGCCCTGTTCGCCAGGGTGGTGCGCGAGGTCGGCTGCGCCGTCATCGGTCAGACCGCCGATCTGGCGCCGGCCGACAAGCGCGTCTACGCCATTCGCGACGTGACCGGCACGGTCGAAAGTATCGACCTGATCACCGCCTCGATCCTGTCGAAAAAGCTCGCCGCCGGGCTCGACGGACTGGTGCTCGACGTCAAATGCGGCAACGGCGCCTTCATGGCCTCGCTCGACGACGCCACAGACCTGGCCTCAAGCCTCGTCACGGTGGCCAACGGCGCCGGGCTGATGACCCATGCGCTGATCACCGACATGAACGAGCCCTTGGCGCCGTGTGCCGGCAATGCCATCGAGGTGGCGAATGCGGTGGCATTCCTCACCCGCAAGGCTCGCTTCCCGCGGTTGGAACGCATCACCGTCGAACTCGCCGCCGAAATGCTGCTGATCGGCGGACTGGCGGCAAACCGCGAGGCGGCGCGGGCAAAGCTCGTCGCCAGCCTCGACGACGGCCGCGCCGCCGAGATCTTCGCCCGCATGGTCGCAGCCCTCGGCGGACCGGCGGATTTCGTCGAACGATCAGCTGATTACTTGCCCAGGGCGGCTCATGTGGCG
>JARLIT010000332.1 GCA_031291575.1 Ancalomicrobiaceae bacterium | reverse complement strand
GTCGACCCGGTGACGCCGATCGAGGAAACGCTCAGGGCGCTCGACGATCTCGTCTCCGAGGGCCTGGTGCGCTACATCGGCGTTTCCAATTGGTCGGCGTGGCGCATCGCCAAGGCGCTCGGCATCGCCGAGAGGAAGGGCTACGCCCGCTTCGAGACGCTGCAGGCCTATTACACCATCGCCGGCCGCGACCTCGAGCGCGAACTGGTGCCGTTGATGACTGAGGAAAAGATCGGCCTGATGGTGTGGTCGCCGCTCGCCGGCGGGCTCTTGTCTGGCAAGTTCGGTCCCGGCGCGGCCAGCCCCAACGATGCACGCCGCGCCAATTTCGACTTCCCGCCGGTCAACAAGGATCGGGCCTGGAGCGTCATCGCCGCCATGCGCGCCGTCGGCGAGGCCCATGGGGTGTCGGTCGCCCGCGTCGCGCTCGCCTGGTTGTTGTCGAAGCCGCACGTCATGTCGATCATCATCGGCGCCAAGACGGTCGAGCAGTTGAACGACAACCTCGCCGCCGCCGATCTGGTGCTCACGGCGGACGAGATCGCCGGGCTCGACGAGGTGAGTGCGCTGCCCTCCGAATACCCCGGCTGGATGATCGAGCGGCAGGCGCGCAACCGCTATCCGCTGGAGTTCGTGAAGAAGGGCTGAGGATTATCGGGCCGCCTTCGGGCGGCCCGGCCGTCTTGCCCCGGCTGCTCGCCAATATTGTCGAGAAGGTGGACCATGCCGCGCAACCGTACGGCGCCGCACTGGTCGGCGGGCTCAATTGTCGACAGCTATTTGCCGACATTCAGCATAAACAGGTCCCGACCGCTATCCGGCGCCAAAGCGATATAGTGGATGCTGCTTCTGACAATCCGAATGCAGGTCCCCAAGTTCATGGACCCTTGCCCGCCGTTGAATCTGCCTACGATGGTTGCACCGCCGCTAAAACAAATCTGCCCATCGGGCAGTATTCTATACGTTGACTTCGAGACCTGACCGCTCGGCGAGCCCAGATGGCCGTCCTTTCTGAAGACGGTCGGATAGGACGGCATGCCGATCGCGCGGCCAACGACAAGTCCGGAAACCTCTTCGCCCGACAGATGGACGTACTGGGCGTTCGCTTGGACACATGACATTGCCACGGCCGGCAGGGCGATAGACAAAGCCAAACCAAAATGAGCTAGATTCATTTCCACCTCGATTTGCCGACCTGCGGCGCAAGTGAGCGGACCGCTTCCACCCTATCTCAAGCCCCGTGCCATGGATCATCCGCTCTACCCCTGATGGTCTGATAGAGGCGGCACAGCATTCCTACTGAAAGGCCACTTCCTCGAAACTGCGCAATTTGCGCGAATGCAACTTCTCGCTCGGCATCGAGCTCAACTTCTCCATCGCCCTGATGCCGATGGCCAGATGCTGGCTGACCTGACGGCGGTAGAAGTTGGTGGCCATGCCCGGCAGTTTCAGTTCGCCGTGCAATGGCTTGTCGGAGACGCATAAGAGCGTGCCGTACGGCACCCGGAAGCGATAGCCGTTGGCGGCGATCGTCGCCGATTCCATGTCGAGGGCGATTGCCCGCGACAGTGACAGCCGGTGCACCGGACCCGACTGGTCGCGCAGTTCCCAGTTGCGGTTGTCGATGGTGGCGACCGTCCCGGTGCGCATCACCGACTTCAATTCCCAGCCCGTCAGCCCGGTCACTTCGGCGACCGCGTCCTCGAGCGCCACCTGCACTTCCGATAAGGCCGGGATCGGCACCCAGACCGGCAGATCGGCGTCGAGCACGTGGTCCTCGCGCACATAGGCATGGGCCAGCACGTAGTCGCCGAGCTTCTGCGAGTTTCTCAGGCCGGCGCAGTGGCCAAGCATGATCCAGGCGTGCGGGCGCAATACCGCGATGTGGTCGGTGATGGTCTTGGCGTTCGACGGGCCGATGCCGATGTTGACCATGGTGATGCCGGCGTGTCCGGGCCGGGCGAGATGGTAGGCCGGCATCTGCGGCAGGCGGGCAGCCGCCGTCCCCGAACTCGCTTCCAGCCGGCCGGCCTGGGTGATCAGATTGCCGGGCTCGATGAAGGCGGTATAGCCGCTGTTGGGATCGGCGATGGCGGCTCGGGCGAAGGCGATGAACTCGTCGACATAGAACTGGTAGTTGGTGAACAGCACGAAGTTCTGGAAATACTCGGCGCCGGTGGCCGTGTAGTGCTGCAACCGGTGCAGCGAATAGTCGATGCGCGGTGCGGTGAAGGGGGCGAGCGGCTGCGGCAGTCCGGGCAGGAAGGGCACGATGCCGTTGACGATGGCATCGTCGGTGACCGCCAGATCCGGCACGTCGAAGACGTCGCGCAACGGGCGGCCGAGGTTCTCGGCGACGTCGACCGAGACCTCCACGTCGAGCGGCAGGGCGAAATGCAGGGGGATCGGCGTATCGGAGCGACCGACTTCGACCGGCACCGAATGGTTGCGCATGATGTGACCAATCTGCTCGACGAGATACTCGAAGAACAGGTCCGGCCGCGTCACTGTGGTCGAATACAGGCCGGGGCCGGGAACGAAGCCGTAGGCGAGACGCGAATCGACCCGCGCGTGGGTATCGGTCTCGACGCGGATCTCTGGATAGAAGGCGCGGATGCGGCCGCGAACCTGCGCGCCGTCGAGAATGGAGCGGAACTCGTCGGCGAGCCGGCCGGTCTCCTCTGAATAGATGTCGCACAGCCGGGCGACTGCCCGCTCCGGATCGGAGAAGGATTCGAAGGGTGGCGCGGCGGTGATCGGATCGGAGATGATCATGGGACCCTGGCCTTCACGTTGATCGCTGCCCTGCCGCCCGATTCGGTTGTCGCGGCGCGGGCCGGGTGTCGTCGACCGGCTCCCGCGGCGGTGGCCGCGGGTCGGTTATGCTTAACAAAGTACTGATACGCTTAACAAATTGACCTCATCGGGCTTAACTCGGCCTTTACTGTCCTTGGGTCAGGATCAGGCATTGATCGCGCCTGTAACCTGTCGAGTGGTCCGATGAGAGTATTGCGTAAAGGGGCGGCCGCAAGGCCTAACCACCACTTCTCCGCCACCGGCGCGGCATCGGGCGCGGACCAGTCGATCGTGGACAGGCTGCCGCTCGACCGCATTCTCGTCGGCGACTGCGTCGCCGAAATGTCGAAACTGCCGGCCGCATCCGTCGACGTGATCTTCGCCGATCCTCCCTACAATCTGCAGCTCGAGGGCGCGCTGCGCCGGCCCGATCAGAGCCTCGTCGATGCGGTCGACGACGCCTGGGACCAGTTCGACAGTTTCGAGGCCTACGACGCGTTCACCCGCGCCTGGCTGATCGCCTGTCGGCGGCTGTTGAAGCCCAACGGCACCATCTGGGTGATCGGCAGCTACCACAATATTTTCCGCGTCGGTACCATCCTGCAGGACCAGGGCTACTGGATCCTCAACGATATTGTCTGGCGCAAGATGAACCCGATGCCCAACTTCAAGGGCCGGCGGTTCCAGAACGCGCACGAGACGCTGATCTGGGCGGCACGCAGCCAGGAAGGCAAGAAGTACACGTTCAACTACGATGCCATGAAGGCCTTCAACGAAGACCTGCAGATGCGCTCCGACTGGGTGATGCCGATCTGCACCGGCACCGAGCGGCTGAAGGGCGACGACGGCACCAAGCTGCATCCGACCCAGAAGCCGGAATCGCTCCTACACCGGGTGATGATTTCCTCCACGGTACCGGGCGACGTGGTGCTCGATCCATTCTTCGGCACGGGCACGACAGGCGCGGTCGCCCGTCGACTCGGCCGCCATTTCATCGGCATCGAACGCGACGCGGCCTATGCGGTCGCGGCTGAGGAGCGGATCGCGGCGGTCGAACCGGCAAGCCTGGAAAGCCTGGAACTGATGCGTGGCCGGAAGTCCGAGACACGCATCCCGTTCGGCTCACTGTTGGAGGCCGGGTTGGTCAGCGCCGGCGAGACGCTGTCGGATGCGCGTGGCCGGGTGAAGGCGACCGTTCGGGCCGACGGTTCGCTCGATTCCAACGGCACGGTCGGCTCGATCCACCGGGTCGGCGCGGCGGTGCAATCGCTCGATGCCTGTAACGGTTGGGTGTTCTGGCACGTCACCCGCCACGGCAAGCGCGTGGTGATCGACGACTTGCGCAAGCAGATGCGCACCGCCGACGCCGCCTGAACGGGCCTCGCAGCGCCGCCGGATCCGGCGACTTTCCGGAGTTTTCGAACCTGCGACCGACCGGGGGGCGGTGCGTGACTGGTCGCCCTCCCCACCTCGCCCCAAAAAAAGACCTCCCCGAAACGGGGAGGCTCTACGCACACTCGAGAACAAGAAATGGCTTCGCGGGATGCGATAAGAGCAAAAAACCGCCGTTCAAATGCAGCACGGCCAAAGAAACGCGGGTACTGATGCGACGGAGCCAACCCGGTCTTACAACCGAACGCGGCGCCTCCATCACGGGTCCCCCGTATAGGCTGCATTGACGACACCGTTATGACATGGCGCGGGGATGCCCCTGGCGAGCACCGCCTTGAGACTGCTTCGGCCGAGCTAATCCACACCCGGCGTCGGCTTCTCGGGCGCCGTTTCGACAGCCGCCGCGAGGATCTTGCGCATCAAGGTTGGCAACGCCTC
>JARLIT010000331.1 GCA_031291575.1 Ancalomicrobiaceae bacterium | reverse complement strand
TTCCACGCTCCCCAGCGGGCGGAATTCCTCCGGGATCGGCACCCAGGCGAACATCGAGGCTTTCGGCGACGGGATCTCCCAGCCGGCCTTCGAGAAGCTCTCGACCATCACGTCGCGGCGCTTCTTATACGTCTCGCGGATCTCGATGATGGCCGCTTCGCCGGAATTGAGCGCGGCGGCGGCGGCAACCTGGATCGGCGTATAGGCGCCATAGTCGAGATAGGACTTCACCCGCGCCAAGGCGGCGATCAGGCGCTCGTTGCCGACGGCAAAGCCGATGCGCCAGCCCGGCATCGAGAACGACTTCGACATCGAGGTGAATTCGACGGCGACGTCGAAGGCGCCAGGTACCTGCAAGACAGAGGGCGGCGGATTGTCGTCGAAATAGATCTCCGAATAGGCGAGGTCGGAGAGAAGGAAGACGTCGTGCTTCTTCGCGAACGCCACGCAATCCTTGTAGAACTCGAGATCGGCGGTGACCGCCGTCGGGTTCGAGGGATAGCAGAGGATGACGGCCAAGGGCTTCGGGATGGAGTGCATCACCGCCCGCTCGAGCGCGTGAAAAAAGTCCGGCCCCGGCTCGCACGGAACGGAGCGGATGACGCCGCCAACCATCAGGAAGCCGAAGGCGTGGATCGGGTAGGACGGATTCGGCGTCAGCACCACGTCGCCCGGCGCGGTGATTGCCTGCGCCATGTTGACGAAGCCTTCCTTCGACCCGAGCGTGGCCACCACCTGCGTATCGGGATTGAGCTTCACCCCGAAGCGGCGGTCGTAGTAGCCGGCCTGGGCGCGACGCAGTCCGGCGATGCCCCTCGACGCCGAATAGCGGTTGGTGCGCGGCTTGCCGATCGTCTCGATCAGCTTTTCCTCGATGAAGCGCGGAGTCGGCAGATCAGGATTGCCCATGCCGAGATCGATGATATCGGCGCCGGCTGCACGGGCTTTGGCTTTCAGACGGTTGACCTCTTCGAACACATACGGCGGCAGGCGCCGAATCTTGTGGAATTCATCCATGGGGGTCGTCCTTCCGATTGCGATGCCACGATGTCAGGCGGTTCCGGGATGTTTGTGATCCGGGGCATGCCATTGTCGATCGGATGTGATCCCGATCGGGACATGCCGGGCCTGAGTCGGCACGTTTCCTTCTGATGAGCCGCGATCTCGGCGGATTCATGAATGCCGCCGGGAGGGGAGCCATGTCTAGCAGATGTCGGCGGGTCAGGCACGGGTAAATTCGTAGGGCCGCAGTCACGCGACTGTCAGCTTTGGTGCACGACAATGGTTGAAGGACCGAGCCGACGCGCGTTGTGTTTGTCGTTGGGGTCGCTGCGGCCGCAGGCTGATTGGATAATCGATGAAGATGGTCGCAACGCTCGTCGCTGCACTGATCGCGGGATGCCTCGCACCTCGCGCCATGGCCGCGACCGGCCCGACGCCGCCGGACCTTCTGTCTGCACCAATCATGCGTTTCGCGATCGTCCGCAGTGCCAGCGCCAATTGTGAACCGGACTGCGCCGAGTGGATCTCCGCCGAGGGCCGCATCGACGCCGCCTCGCCGGCTGACTTCCGCAAGCTCTTGAAGGGGCTGGGTGGTCGCAAACTGCCCATGTTCATCAGTTCGCAGGGCGGATCGCTCGAAGCTGCGATCGCGATCGGGCGCATCGTCCGCGAGCACCACCTCGACGTCGCCGTCACCCGGACACTGTTCGTCGGGTGTGGGCCGGCCGACGGCGCCTGCTACAAGCGGTTGGGGCAGAAGGGATATTCTGGAATCCCACTGTCCGGGACCGCCTATTGCGCGTCGGCCTGCCCGATGATCCTCGCCGGTGGAGAACGCCGCTTCGTCGTCCCGCCGGGGCATATCGGCCTGCATGAGATTACGCTGATTGCGGCCGAGATTCAGCGTCGCTTCAAGGTCTGGAGCAAGGAGGAGGACGGTCGCAAGGTCGAAGTGGACCGCAAGCTGGTCTCCGAGAAACTCGTCTACAAGGATCCCACCCATCCGGGCGCCAATTCCGCCATCTACCGCAAGGAAATCGGCAACTATCTGACGGAGATGGGAATTGGTGCCGGGATCATCGACATCATGCTGTCGGCGCCGGCGACGTCCATTCGCTGGATGACGACGCGGGAGCTGCGCCAGACCAGACTGGTGACCGATGAGGCGGCAGGCGAAACGCTGGTCGCCGACAGCCATCCGCCGTTCGAGATGCCCGCCGGTCTCGGCCCCAGGCCATTGTCCGGGCTGAAGAGTCCGACCATCCCGCTGTTCGCGAAACTGCCGCCGGGTCTGGCGCCGATCGCGCCGCGCGCGACGCTGCCGCTACCGACTGCGACCGATCGGGTCGCGCCGACTGCGTCGACCGTCTTCGTTTCATCGCCCGCGCCGGTGGTGCAGCCGCCGCCGGTGGTCCAGGCTGGTCCGGCAGGCATGCCGTTGGTGCGGCCGGGCAGGCCGGAAACGCCAGTCGCCCCGCCGGCAAGCCAGCAGCCGGTGATTGCCTCACGGCAACCCGTGCCATCGGACGCCTGGAGCAGCCGCATGACCCTCTTCCTCGCCATGCACGGCGACAAGAAGATCGCCGCCGACGTTGAATTCAGCCACGCGGCGAACAGCCAACGCATCCAATGGTCGCTGCGCCCACTTGTCGAGGGAAGCGCCGCCCCGCCCTACGTCGTGGCGGCGATGTTCGAGATCGACCATGCGACGCGGTTCATCGGTTATCCGATTCGCCCGGTGCCGGATCAGGCAGCCGTCGGCGTTGTCGACGTCGCCGATTTCTGCCGTCTTGCCAGCGGCGAGCGCGCCAGCATCCACGTCATTATGCCTGATAGCGAATCGAAAGACGCTCATTCGGGCGGGGGACGGCCGAACGAGAGCTATTGGGACCGGCTGGCGGTCGCTCCGCATCTGCGCGAGATCTTCGGCGAGCCGACAAATGTTCTGCATTTCGTCAATATGCCGCCCCGATTCTGC
>JARLIT010000057.1 GCA_031291575.1 Ancalomicrobiaceae bacterium | reverse complement strand
GTCTCACCCGATCACCCGCTCCGGGAACGCTGCGGCGAGCGCCGATTCGTTTGCCGCGATCACGCCGCGTTCGGTGATGAGCCCGGTGATGAGCCTAGCGGGAGTGACGTCGAAGCCGTAGTTGGCGACCGGCGACCCCTCCGGGGTGATCCGGACCGTCTCGATTTCCCCTGCCGCCGTCTCCCCCGTCATGTGGGTGACCTCGGCGCTCGAGCGTTCCTCGATCGGGATCTCGGCGATACCGTCACTGAGGCTGAAGTCGATCGAGGGCGACGGCGCCGCGACATAGAACGGCACGCCGTTGTCTTTCGCCGCCAAGGCCTTCAGGTAGGTACCGATCTTGTTGCAGACGTCGCCGGCCGCCGTCGTCCGGTCGGTGCCGACGATGACGATGTCGACCAGACCGTGCTGCATCAGGTGGCCGCCGGTATTGTCGGGAATGACGGTATGGGGGACGCCCTCCTGCCCGAGTTCCCAGGCGGTGAGCGAAGCACCCTGGTTGCGCGGCCGCGTCTCATCCACATAGACGTGGACGGCAAGCCCCCGTTCGCAGGCCTCGTAGATCGATGCCGTGGCCGTGCCGCGATCGACGGTGGCGAGCCAGCCGGCATTGCAATGGGTGAGGATGTTGACGGGGCGGCCCGCCTGCTTCTGCGCGGCGATCGCCTCGATCAGCCTGACGCCGTGCTCGCCCATGGCGCGGTTGAGGGCGATGTCTTCCTCGGCGATGTCAGCCGCCAACGCCCAGGCGGCTTTCGCCCGGTCCTCGGCCGGCAGCCGCGACAGCTGCTCGATGACGCGCGTCACGGCCCACTTCAGATTGACCGCCGTCGGCCTCGTGCCGACGAGCCGGCCGGCCGCAGCGGCAAGCGCTGATTCGCCCGGATCGCTCGCCGCCGCCAGAGCCATGCCGTAGGCGGCCGTGGCGCCGATCAGCGGAGCGCCGCGCACCTGCATGCTGAGGATCGCCTCCGCCGCGTCCTCGACCGAGTGAAGCCGCCGTGTGAGGAACCGATGCGGCAGCTGAGTCTGGTCGATGATGAAGACACCGGCTTCGCCCGGCTCCGTCCAGATGGTCCGCATTGACCGTCCGTTCACGCGCATGTTCGTCTCCAAGAGGCTCGATGGTCAGCAATGCAATTGCTGAAGGCAGGATTACTAGGAAAATTCAACACTGTTCTCAGCCGGCAAAGAGAAACTGCAATTCGTTGCAAATCTGCAGACGAACTGCTTGACGTCGCGCCTCGGCTCTCACGGAGACCGAATGCCGACGATTCCTCGGACACTTCGGCGAAAAACAGCCGTGCAGCCATGCCATCTTCCTCGGCCGGATGCAATCGGCGCCGGCTAAACGGTATGAGGAATACTCCGGATGCCACGGTGCAACGATCTTTCGCCAACTGGCCGCGAGCTTCGCAAAACTGTCACACGGCAGCGTGTCGACGAAAAGATCTGCCAATCCCCCGTCTCGTCTGTGTCAATTCGGCAACTTGTCTTCCCGAAGCGACGGCAACCGCTTTGGTCAGGCCAATTTTCGGTTCAATCCGCTGCAAGCTGATTGTAATCTGCACAACGTTCGACGGGCCGCGTTAGGACGTTCGCGGCGTGTCTGAGGGGTGGGTCATGATGCCCGTCCCAGGTGTCGAGAGACATGGAACCAACAGGGGGTTCACAATGAAGTCCAAGTTTATCGCGATGGCCGCAGCTGCCGTTGCTTCGGTATCGGCTGCCAATGCCGCCGACCTCGGCCATCCGGTAGCGGCCGCAGTCGATTACGTGAAGGTGTGCAACGCCTACGGCGCCGGCTTCTTCTACATTCCGGGCGGCGACACCTGCCTGAAGATCAGTGGGCGCGTGTATTTCGACGAGCGCGTCGGTGGCGGCAAGATCTCGCGCGAAAGCACGACGAATAGCCCGTACAGCACCAATCAGGCCCGCACTGGTAACCTGAACTTCACGCGGACTGCCGTCTACGTGAACTTCGATGCTCGCACCAATACCGATTACGGTCTGCTGCGCTCTTACATCGATTTGCGCGTGCGTACGTCGACGGGTTCGCCGGATGCGGCCACGGCTTCGGTCGGGGCGAACGGCCCCCTCAACGAACTGGACATGGACTTCGGTTATGTTCAGTGGGGCGGCCTGACCGCTGGTAAGGCACGTTCATTCTTCGACTTCGCTCCGTCGGGCGGCTACACCTACGCTCTCGACTACGTGGTCTATCAGACCAACACGCTGGCCAACGAGATCGGCTACACCTTCACGCTCGGCAACGGGCTGACGGCGACCATCGGTCTTCTCGATTCCACCTCGGCTGACTCGGTCTACAACAACCTGCTGCGCAACGAAGTCACCAACAAGACGACGACCGGCTACGGCGGCAACCACACGCCCGACGTCGTCGCCAACCTGAACATCACCCAGGCTTGGGGCTCCGCGCAGATCGGTGCCGCCCTGCATGAGGACTACTCGATCCTGAACGGCGCCAAGGAAGGCTATGCCCTCAACGCCGGCACAGAGATCCTGCTGCCGACGCTCGGCAAGGGCGACAAGATCGCCCTGATGGCCGGCTACTCCAACGGCGCCATCGGCTATCTCACCGCTGGCGCGCAGGGTACGGCCACCATCGGTAAGGCCTTCCGGCCCGGTAACTTTATCGGTGACGACTACGCCATCGATGCAAATGGTAGCCTCAAGCTGACCAATGCCTGGGGTGGCGACGTGAGCTTCAAGCACGTCTTCAACGCGAACTTCGAGTTCAACATCGACGCCGCCTACCTCGGCATCGACGGCTACGGCGCCCGCGACTTCTCGTTCTATGGCATCGCCAGCAACGTCGTGTGGTATCCGACCGGCAAGCCGGAACTGTCGCTTGGCCTAGACGCCAGCTATGGTTCGCTGAACTACACCGGCGGCACGAAGGCTTCCTATACGGCTGGTACCAACCCGCTCTACGGCAGCATCCAGAACGTCAACGGCTGGGAACTCGGCCTGCGCGTCAACCGGACCTTCTGATCCGGTGTGTGGGGCTGGCCCTGTGGCCGAGCCTCACTGTCGAGCAGACGTCTGAATTCGCTATTCGACTTAGGCCCCGGGGTTCCCCCGGGGCCTTTGTCGTTTCAAGCGGCGAACGCCAACGGCGCGGCGGATCGGCTGTCTATCGCCGTGACTCGGGGCGCCCACGGCCGCACCGGCCGTCCCCGGCTGCGGAGGGTCGGTGTGCGACTCAGTTGCCGGTGCCGACAGATGACGGTCTGGCCGAACGTCTGTGTCCCCTGCGGCGGATGCAGTGCGGACCGACCGTTAGCCTTTTGGGATGCCGGTTAGGGAATCGTTTCCCATATCGCGGTGCGCCGGGTGGAGTTTGCGGTCGGCGCGGCCGAGCGCTATGCGTGTGATATTCGACAAAAGCTGCAACCAATGCGATAAATCCTAACAACCATTTCACAGTTGGAATGATCAAAACACCGCGGATTCCGTAGACCTTCTAATGCCCCGCGTCATTTTGTGACATCGCGGCAACACCGCCGACAGATACGCCCCATGCACTGCAATCGACGCTTTCACGCCGCCGGCTCTTGGCGCAATATCCTCGCACGACGCTACATTCGCTTTCCCATCGGTGAGGCAAATGTCGTTGGTCGCTTGCACCGGCGGAGCCGCGCGGCCCGCTGAATACGCATCAGGAGGCAACATGAACATCAAGACTCTGGCCATCGCCGCCGCTGCTGTGATGACCGCTGGCGCGGCTCAGGCTGCTGACCTTGGCAAGCCCGTCAAGGCCGCTGTCGATTACGTGAAGATCTGCGACGCCTACGGCGCCGGCTTCTTCTACATCCCTGGTTCCGACACCTGCTTGCAGATCTCGGGCTACGCTCGCGCCAGCTTCCTCGCTGGCTCGTCGACCAGCATCGTCCGTGGCGCCACGAGCCCGCTGGGCTTCAGCAGCTCGAACCGTGCTTCCAGCACCTGGGGAACGGCGACTGAAATCGAGCTCGACTTCGACGCTCGCACCAACACCGACTTCGGTCTGCTGCGTTCGTACATCTCGATTGAAGCCGACTTCAACAGCGTTGTCGGTAACAAGAACATCGACATGAACCGCGGCTACATCCAGTGGGGTGGGTTGACCGCTGGTAACACCGAGACCTTCTTCACCCACTACACCGGCGACGCCGACGGCCTCGCTTACGGCGAAGTGGCTCCTGACTACCACACCAACGTGTTGGCCTATACCTTCGCGTTCGGCAATGGCGTGACGGCTACGCTGTCGGTTGAAGACTCGACCATCGGCAACCGTAACAACGGCCCGACGTTCACGACGACCCTTAACGGCGTGACCACCACCAACGCGGCTGGCATCTACGGCGGCAACCATACGCCGGACGTAGTCGCTCAGTTGGCCGTCACCCAGGCTTGGGGTTCGGCTCAGTTGTCGGCTGGTATCCACGAGAGCTATAACAACGGCACGCCGGTCAACGGCACCAAGGAAGGCTACGGCGTCCTCGGTTACGTCGGCTTCAACCTGCCGTCGATTGGCGCTGGCGACAAGATCGACATCCAGGCCAGCTGGAGCCGCGGCGCTCTCTCTTGGGTCAACTCGCAGTTCTGGAATGCCGGCTTCGCTGGTGACGCGGTCGTGTTCGCAAACGGCACCGTCAAGCAGAGCGACGCCTGGGGCGTTGGCGTCGGCTTCGTTCATAACTTCTCGTCGACGGTGTTCGTCGAACTCGAAGGTGGCGTGTCTGGCGTGACCGGCTACGGCTGGAGCCCGAATGGCAACGGCATCGTCAAGAACGATACGTTCACCCAGTACGATGCGGCTCTGAGCCTCGGCTGGAAGCCGGTCAAGGGCTTGACCTTGACGGGCGACGTGGAATATCGCGGCGTCGACTTCTCCTCGACCACCAAGAACGACAGCCCGATCCTCTCCAAGGATGCGAGCGCTTGGATCGTCGGCGTGCGCGTCCTGCGCAACTTCTGATCCTTGTGATCTGACGGACTACGAAGAACCCGGCGGGCAACCGCCGGGTTTTTTGTTATGCGCTGCTTGGCACCGTTGGCCGACCGGATCATGTCGGTCGCGCCGAGGGGTGGTCGATCCGCAGCCATGGCTGCCTCCCGTCGAAAGCCGGGAACACAATACGGACGCGCTGGGCAGGTTGGTGCAGCAAGACCGCGCGCCTTCCGACAGTTTCTCCCGGAGGAATGGTCAGTGGACCTCGACTATACCAACGGCGCTTCCGCCTGACGCATCCGTCGGGTGGGGAGTCATCCCGCCGAACGCCGGGATTCAATGCCAGAGCGACGAGCAGGGGGGGGCGGCAAGACCGGCCACACTTCCCCTCGTCTTTTCAGGCGGCGATGGCGATGGATCCCGGCTTTCGCCGAGATGACATCAGTCGGCGCGAGATCGGTCGACGATCGGGGCCGTTGATATGACTGCCGCGATGCCGGGCGCACACGTATTATGGCGGCACTATCATGCCGTTTCATCTAGAGCATCCTGCGATCAGCTGGAATCGGCTGACGCAGGCAGGATGCTCTAGATTCAAAGAGATAGAGCGCCTCATGTGCGTCCGATTGGACGCACGGCGCTCTAGAGCGCGATGCTGTCACGTGAGATCATGTGACAGCTGAATCAGCGCTCTAAACTATTCATAGAGCAGTGATTCAGCTTCCGGATGGATCGCCTCGGCGATTCCATCTGGAAGCATCCTGCTCTGAGCGGTGCAGACCGTTCGCTAATCGCGCTACATGTGCGGACCTACGGCTGAAGGCCGGAATGGTGCCGCTGACTGCCGGATGCGTCGGGCTACGCCGATGGCGCCGCCGCCGTCATTTGTTGGCCGTCCCGATCGAGCCGGTCGCATCGGTGATCCCGACGCCGCGCTTGAGGTCCTCGCCGATCATCAGGCGCTTGCCTTCCAGCCGGAAGCGGTAGACCTGCAGATTCTCCAACACCCGCTGCACGTAGTTGCGCGTCTCGGAAAACGGGATGCGCTCCATCCAGTCGACGATGTCGATCTGGCCGGTGCGCGGATCGCCGTAGGCTTGCACCCATTCGTGGATGCGGCCAGGGCCGGCGTTGTAGCCGGCAATCGCCATGACGTAGTTGCCGTCGTAGTTCTTGACGAGATTGTTGACGTAGGCGGTGCCGAGCCGAACATTGTAGCGCGGGTCGGTGCGCCAGGCATTGGCGTCATAGGGGATCTTCAGCATCTTGGCGGCGTCGCGCCCGGTATCGGGCATCACCTGGAAGATGCCGATGGCGCCGGCCGACGACTTGTCGGCCTGGTTGAACTCGCTCTCCTGCCGGGTGATGGCGAAGGCCAGCGCCTTTTCCAGACCCGAGGTGTCGATATCGGAGGGCAAGCCCTTCACCGGGAAGGCGAGCGCTTGCATGTCGAGCCCGCGCTGCGAGGCGGCCTTACCGGCCATGACGGCGAGATTGTACCAGCCCTGCCGCTCGGCCATGTCGATGAGAACGGCGATCTGGCCCGGCGTCGGCAGGGTCTCGGCCATATAGCGGAAGAAGGTTTCGGCGAGGTCCTTGCGGCCGACGGCGATCAGTTCGGCCAGTGCGGCAAAGCGATCATCCCGTTCGATCGCCGAGCGGTCGGCCCCCGTTGCGACGACATTGCGGCTGAGGCCGAGATCATTCATGCCGAGCTTGGCCCGCGCCATCTGGCCGTAGAAGGTGAAGCCGAATTCGGCCGCCCGTGTGTAGTAGTCGCGGGCGGACCCGTTGGCGCCGGCCTCTGCGGCGCGGCCCATCCAGTAGAAGGCGCGGGCCCGCGTCACCGGCTTGCCGGACGCCTCGGCCACTTTGGCAAAATGCTGCAAGGCCGGGCCGGGCAGATTGAGGAAGCGCAGGGCGTACCAGCCGGCGTGGAACTCGGCTTCCGCCTGGATTGCCGAGGACGAGCCGACATGTCCGTCGACGATCTGATAGGCGAGCTTGGGGTTGCCCATGTCGAGGATTTTGCGCGAGACGATGCGCCGTTCCTCCCACCATTGGTCCGGAACCACCATGCTGCGCGCGTCTTTCGGCGCGTGGGCAAGGATCTGCGCGGCTTCGTCCCAGTGTTCCTGGCGTCGGGCCAGTTGAGCCCGGCCGAAGATGTAGGCGGGCTCGCTGGCGAGCGACGACGGCACCGCGGCAAACAGTCGGGCAGCATCGCCCTTCTTCTTTTCGATCGCCATGCGCGCTTCGGCGAGCTTGATCCAATCGGTGCTCATGTGCCGGGCAATGCGCAGCGCGTCTGCCGTGTGGCCGGTCATCAGCGCCAGATCGAACCGCGCCTTGAAGTCGGCTCGGGTGAGGAGGCTGGAGAACTCGGTCGCGATCGTTGCTTCGTCCTGGTCGATCAGCTTGTCGTCGAGCCAGGCGGTGCGGACCTGCTCGCGCGCCTCCGCCGTCTTGCCCATCGACAGATAGGCACGCGCCAGCATCATACGGCCGCGGGTGGAATAGGGTCGGCTGCCTTGAAAGGCCTGGATGACGATCTCCGGACCGGGCTGCTCACGTTCGAGCGCCTGTTCGGCGCGGCGGCGGAACAATTCCGGGTCAGGCCAGCTGGCATTGGTGATGGCGAATTCGGTGATCTGGGCAGCCGGAAAGCCGCTGGCGCCGACGCGAATCAGGAACCAGTCGACGAGCTTCTGCTCGACGCGGTCGAGGCCGGGTTTCAGCGCCTGTGCGCCGGTGGCGTCACCCCTGGCGGCGAGATCGAAGGCGCGCAACAATGTGCGACCGTCGGCCTGAGCGGCGGCGCTCGATAGGAACAGTCCAATAGCAAGCGCCCCCGCTGCGGCCGGAACCGCGCCGGCGAGGCGCCGAAAGGAAACCATCATTCCCGAACTCCTGACGCGAATTCTGTCGCCCCTCCGAAACACTGACCGCGCAGGGTCAACAATTGATTAACCGGAGCCCGCGTATCGAGCGGCAGTGCCATGCCGCTGACACGGCCTGCCACCGAGAATGGCTGCCACGGGCCTGTTCCGGCTGCGACTTTGTCTGCCGCTCGGGCGCTTGCCGTGGCCGGCGCCACAGACTATTGTCTCGCCCCACGCTGCGGATCAACCGTGGCATAGAGATGGCGTAAACTGGCCCCTGCCGCAATGTTGGGGCAGCGCGAGATGTCGGTCGAGAGGAATGGCTGAGATGCCGAAGGGTGCAAATCCGTTCAAGGGATCCCTCACTGCGTTGATCACGCCGTTCAAAAACGGCGCCATCGACGAGCGCACCTTCGCCGATTTTGTCGCTTGGCAGATTGCCGAAGGCACCAACGGGCTGGTTCCCTGCGGCACCACCGGCGAGAGTGCCACCATGAGTCATGCCGAGCACAAGCGGGTGATCGAGATCACCGTCGAAGTGGCGGCCGGCCGGGTGCCGGTGGTCGCCGGGGCTGGTTCCAACAATACGGCTGAGGCCATCGACCTCGCCCGCTTCGCCGAGAAGGCCGGCGCCAACGCGGTTCTCGTCGTCTCGCCCTATTACAACAAGCCGAACCAGGAAGGGCTTTATCAGCACTTCAAGGCGGTCGACGCCGAGGTCGGCATCCCGATCATTCTCTACAATATTCCGCCGCGTTCGGTGGTCGACATTTCCGTCGACACGATGAAGCGGCTTTTTGCCGACTGCCGCAACATCATCGGCGTCAAGGACGCCACCATGAACCTGAACCGCCCGTCGCTGGAGCGCATGGCCATCGGTCCCGAATGGCTGATGCTGTCGGGCGAGGATGGCACCGCGCTTGGCTACATGGCGCATGGCGGCGCGGGCTGCATTTCGGTCACCTCCAATGTCGCTCCGAAGCTGGTCTCCGAATTCCAGGCGGCCTGCCTTGCCGGCGACTATGTCAAGGCGCTCGCCTATCAGGATCGGCTGATGCCGCTGCATCGCGCGCTGTTCCTCGAGCCCAATCCGGGCGGGCCGAAGTTCGCGCTATCCCGCCTCGGCAAGATCAGCAACGAACTGCGTCTGCCGATGGTGACGGTGTCGAAGGGCGTCGAAGCCGAGATCGAGGCGGCGATGCATCACGCCGGCCTGTTGAACTGACGTCAAGACGGCTTACCTAAGCCGAACCATTGCGCCGAGGGACCCATGGCCGCCGTTAAGGAGCATGAGCGCAAACTCGCGGCTGAAAACCGCAAGGCGCGTTTCAATTACGAGGTTCTCGACGTCTTCGAGGCCGGCATTGTCTTGTCCGGCACGGAGATCAAATCGTTGCGCGGCGGCAAGGCCAATATCGCCGACAGCTACGCCGCCACCGCCGGCACCGACATGGTGCTCTACAACGCCTATATTCCAGAATACCTGCAGGCCAACCGGTTCAACCACGAGACGCGGCGGCCGCGCCGGCTTCTCATGCACCGCAAAGAGATCAACAAGCTTCTCGCTGCCACCGAGCGCGAAGGGCTGACTGTCGTTCCCCTCGACATCCACTTCAACGACAAGGGCCGGGCCAAGGTCAAGCTGGCGCTCGCCCGCGGCAAGAAGCTGCACGACAAGCGCGAGACCGAAAAGGACCGCGACTGGAAGCGCGAGCAGGGCCGGTTATTGAAAGCGCGTGACTGAGCCGATGCGCCCGCGTCTGGTGCCGGAGTTGAACGTCGGCGACCTCGAGCGGTCGCTCGACTTCTACTGCGGCCTGATCGGCTTTCGCGTCTTATACGATCGTCCCGAGGAGCGCTTCTCGTTTCTCGGCCTCGATGGTGCGGAACTGATGCTTGGAGAGGTCGAGCAGCCCTATCCGGCGTATGCGACAGGGCTGGAGCCGCCGGAATACTGCCGGGTGATGAATTTGCAGATTCAGGTGCCCGACATTGATGCCGTCCACGCGCGCGTCGTCGGAGCCGGACTGCCTCTGCTCGTTCCGATGAACATCCGTCACTACAAGACGCACGTCGGCCCCATCACGCTTCGGCTATTCGTCGTCGCCGATCCCGACGGTTTTGTCGTTCGTCTGCAACAAGAAGTGGCACGCAGCTGATCGACCCGGTAGCAGTCGCGGCCAGAGATCCGACCTGGGGCGTGCATCTTCGTCATTGCGAGCCGAAGGCGAAGCAATCCAGACTCGTTTTCTGGTCTTCTGGATTGCTTCGCCTTCGGCTCGCAATGACGAAGGGGGGATCAACTCTTAACCGACTACCCGATCGTCTTGGCGATTTCTGCGAACACCGCCCGGAACATCGCTTCAGTGAGCACGCCCGTATTGGTGTTGTAGCGTGAGCAATGGTAGCTGTCGAACAGCTCCAGCCCCGGCACCAGTTGATGCCGGGCACCATGGCCGAACTTCAACCGGCTGGCCGGCATGCCGAACGCCCTGACCACGCTGTCGTGCGCAATCTTGCCCAAGGCCAGAATTGCCCGCAACGACGGCATGGAGCCGACGGTGCGGACGAGAAACGGCCGGCAGGAGGTGATCTCTTCCGGTGTCGGCTTGTTTTCTGGCGGCACGCAGCGGACCGCATTGGTAATTGTCGCACCTTTG
>JARLIT010000330.1 GCA_031291575.1 Ancalomicrobiaceae bacterium | reverse complement strand
GCACCGCCATGGATCAGCACCGTCTCTCCCGCCTCGATCCGGGCGAGATGGATCAGCGCGTACCAGGCGGTCAGGAATGCCACCGGGATCGTCGCCGCCGCTTCGAGCGGCAGTCCGGCTGGGAGCTTAGCGGCAGCATGCGCGGCGAGCGTGACGTGGCCGGAAAACGCCGCAGCTGCGAAGGCGACGCACGTATCGCCGACGCTGAACCCCTCGACATCCGGTCCGACGGCGGTGACCGTGCCGGAGCATTCCATGCCAAGCGTTGCCCCGGCAAATCCGTCTTCCAGCGCCTCGGCCGGCAACAGCCCCATCGCCCACATCACGTCGCGGAAATTCAGCCCCGTGGCGGCAACCTTGACCTCGATCTCACCGGGGCCGGGCGTCTTGCGCGGCACATCGCGCCAGGTGAGACGGTCGAGCGATCCTTGCGCATCGATGTCGAGGCGCGAGGTGGTCGGACCCGATGCCACCGGGCGCATCCGGGCCGACAGTCCGCCGGCGACGATGCGCGGCGCACGGCGCCCGTCGGCATCGACCAGCACCTCGCGCTCCTCGCCCGGTTCGGCGATCAGCGTGGCAAGCCTGATGGCGATTTCGCCGGCTTCGAGCGAGGGCAGCGGGTCGACAAGGCGGATATCGAGATGCGGATATTCGTTGGCGGCAACGCGGGCAAAGCCCCACAGCGCCGCCTGTGCCGGTCGGCATTGCTGGGCGAGCGCGCTCGCGGCGTCACCGGTGCGCGGCAACGGCCTGATGGCCCCCGGTGCGATCACCCAGATCCTGACCGGGCGGTCCTTCAAGGCCCGGCAGAGACCGGCGAAGGCGGCAGTCCGAGCCAGCGCCGTTGCCTGGGGCTCCGTGTCGCGGGCGAAAGCGCCGTAGGTGTAGAGGATTTCGATGGCGCCATCTGGAAGGGCGGCGGCGAGCGCGGCATCGGAGGCGGGCAGGCCGTCGAGCGGCACCACCACCGATTCATGCTCGACCGCCTGCTCGGGCTTCTCTTCGCCCTGGCGGTCTACGAGGAGGCGGACGGGCCGCCGGCCATGGTTCAACTGGGCGGTGAGCGCGTCGCACAGCGAGCGGCCGCGGCCTTCACCGTCGGCGACGATGATGGCGGGCACAGTGGAGACATGCGGCGGCTTCTCCGCCGGCTTCATCGACCGGGCGCGGGCGGTGATCAGATAACCGGTGGTCGAGGCGTCGGCGAGCGGCCTGACCTCGGCGGCGATCAGACCGGTCGCGGCGAGAAGGTCAGCCCAGCGACGTTCGTCAGCGATGCGTCCGACGGCTCGGTCCGGATCGGGGCTCGGCAGCCACCAAGTCGGCTCGGCGCCGCGGGTCAACTCGATCAGGCCGGTCGGGGCGGGTTCGGCCAGGACGAGCGCACCATCGGGGGCGAGGCTGGCGGCAAGCCGGGTCATGGCAGGTCGGGCCTCTGGCAAGCGGCTGGCGACATCAGCCCCGATGACGAGGTCGAAGCGGTTGCCGGCGCCGAGGAGCGACCAGGGCACGAAGGAGAGATTGGCTTCGGCGGCGATCGTGAGACGGGCGCGATCGATCAACGCCTGATCGGGATCGCTGACGGCGATCCGCGCGCCGGATGGGCTGAGAGTGGCGGCGATATCGGCGACGAGGCGCACGTCGCCGGCGCCGACAACCAGCACCTGGGCTGTGCCGGGATGGGCGTCCTTCGCCGCAAAATCGGCGGCAAGTTGGCGGATGGCGCGGCCAAGGCCGGCGAGCGTCGGCGAGGCGCAGGCGAAATGGTCGAGGGTCGCTTCCGACGCCAACGGCCGGTCGGTCGGCCGTGCCAGCCGGTGTGGCAGTTCGCAGGCAAGGCGCGATATGAGCGTCGCCTCGGCAACAAATTCGGGATGGTCGGCGAGGATGGTTCTGACCATCACGTCGATCGGCTGCACAGCCTCCTGTCCGACGAGCTGCCATACCCCGTTCGCTTCTTCGGCAAACCCATCCTCGGCGATGAGCGTGAGCAGCCGTACGAACAGCGGGCGCGCTTCGGCCGCGAGGCGCTCCTCAGCAATGAGCCGATCGACGGTGAACCCGGCGGTATGGTCGCCGACCACATCGGCGACCGCATGGGCGGCGGCGAAGGTCACTGCGGCATCGGTCAACAGCCGGCCTTCGCTGGCCTCGCCCGGCTCGGTGCCGGCAATCCCCAGATCCTCGGCGGCCTTGACGACGCCTGCCGGCCAGACCGTCGCGATCGGCGAACTCGAACCGTCGCCGGCAAGGCCGATGCCAACGGTGCGATAGACGAAATCGTCGATGCTGGTCGCCTGTCCAAGCCTGACGGCGGTGAAGCGCGCCTTCTCCAGCCGGGCGACGATGGCGCCGTCAGCGCCGTAATAGCTGAACCGCGCCTCGACCGAGCGGGCGGTCGATTTCGCCACTTCGACCACGACGCGCACGATTGGTGTGCCGGGCCTGACGATCCTGAGCGAGCCGAACCGCGTCGGCAGATAGGTGGCGCGACCGCCGACGCCGGTCTCCTCGGGCAATAGCGCGAAGAGTGCGTGAAACCCGGCGTCGATCGCCGCCGGATGCGCCAGATAGGGACGCGCTTCGACCTCGCCGAGCGGCGTCAACGTGGCCTCGGCACGACCGTCGGCCGCAACCGCCACCCTCTCGACGCGCGCGAACGTCGGGCCGTAGTTGAGGCCGAAATGCGTCGTCAGCCGGTAGACGTCGGCATGATCGAGGCTGCGGACGGCATCGACCGGGGCGGGCACGCCGACCGTGTCGGTCGGCAATTTGGTGACGAATCCGCGGGCGTGCCGCGTCCATTCCGCTCCTTCGAGACGCGGGCGCGACCGCACGATGACCTCGCCGCCCTCTTCGCCGCCGACGACCGATAGTTCGCGTGGATTACCGGGCTCCAGCACCAGGGCGCGCTCGATGGCAAAATCGCGCAGTTCGAGCGCCGCAACGCCGAGCATCTCCCGGCCTGCGGCGAGCGCCATTTCCGCCAAGCCGGCCGCCGGCATGACGATCGAGCCGCCGACGTTGTGGTCGGCGAGATAGGGCAGCGTTTCGGGATCGAGATGCTGGGCGAATACTGATACGCCCGACTTGGAAGCGACGCCGAGGAGCGGATGCGTCGTCTTCTGGAATAAAGGCGTCGCCTCCGCGCCTGCCGGCACCAGATAGGTCTGGTTGTGCCAACGATAGGTCGGCAGCATCGCCGGCGGGCGGATCTCCGCACCGAACAGCGCCGTCTCGTCGATGTCGCCGCCGAGCGCCAGGGCCTTCGACACGATGCGCACGACGGCATCGTCCGCCGAGGTGTCGGGGCGGTCGAGGCTCGCCATCACGGCGACCGGTTTTGCCTTGTCCTTCAGCGTGTCGTTGATGTAGCTGGTCAGAACCGGTCGCGGTCCGATCTCGATGTAGATGTCGGCACCGAGCCTGGCGGCCGCCTCCACCCCCTCCTGGAACACGACCGGCCGGCGCACGTTGGCCCACCAGTAGTCGGCGGTGAGTTCTTGGCCGGTGATCGGTTTGCCCGTGACCGTCGAAACGAAGGTCAGGCGCGTGTCGCGTGGGCGAAGACCGGCCAGACTGTCCATCAGCGGCGGACGGATCGGGTCGACGAGCGCGCAATGGAAGGGATAATCGAGGTCGAGCCGCTTCAGCGCGAGGCGGCGCTTCTTGGCATAGGCGAGGAACCGGTTGAGCGATTCGACCGGCCCTGAGATGGTGACGCCGCGCGGCGAATTGTGGGCGGCGATCTCGATGCCGGGAAAGCCGGCCTCGGCGATGACTGCCTCGGCATCCTTGGCGCCCATCAAGAGCGCCGCCATGCCGCCGAGATCGCGTGTCATCTCCTGCGCCGTCGAGCGGGCATGGATGACGGCAACGGCGTCGGCAAGATCGAGCGCGCCGGCCGCCCAGGCCGCCGCCACCTCGCCGACCGAATGGCCGAGCACCATCGCCGGCTGCAACCCGACGGCGGCCAAGGCTTTCGTCAGTGCCACCTGCACGGCGAACAGCAGCGGTTGTGCCACTTCGGTCCGCTCGATCTCCTGGTCGAGGTCGGCGGAGAACATGGTGGTCAGCAGCGACCAGCCGGCACGGCTCATGAAGGCGCGGTCGACGATGTCGAAGCTTTTGCGGAATTGCGCGTTAGCGGAATAGATGGCCCGGCCCATGCCCGGCCATTGCGAGCCGTTGCCGGAATAGACGAAGGCGACGGTGCCCTTCCGTGCCCCGGTCTTCGCGCCCGCCTTCGCCTCGGCGATGCGTTCCGCGGCACCGGTGGCGAGCCACGCGTCGAGGTCGGCGACGAGGCCGTCGCGATTGCCCGCATGGGCGACGAGTCGGTGGGCGTAGCGGTCGCGCGCATGTGCCGCGGCATTGAGGACCGCTGCAGTCTCGGTCGGTTCGGCCTCGGCGAGACGGTCGCGCATCGCCCGGACCTGGGCGGCGAGTGCCTCGCGCGACTGGGCGGACAGGATGAGCGGAGCGCTGAGATGGCCGTCGCTGCGGGCGGCGGTGATTTCGGCAGGCGCGTCGCCTTCGGCAATGACCACATGCGCGTTGGTGCCGCCGAAGCCGAAGGAATTGATGCCGGCGAGCCGCGGCTTCTCGCCTCTCGGTAGCGCAACGGGGCTTGAAGCGACGGTGAGGTTCAAGTCGGCGAAGGGGATGTCCGGGTTCGGCGTCTCGAAATGCAGCGAGGCGGGCAACCGGTCGTGCTCGAGCGCCATCACCGCCTTCACCACGCCGGCGAGCCCGGAGGCCGGTTCCAGGTGGCCGATGTTGGTCTTGACCGAGCCGATCGGCAGCGGCCGCTGCCGCTTCTGGCGGAGAATGCGGCCGAGCGCGCCGGCCTCCGCCGGATCGCCGACGCGCGTGCCGGTGCCATGCGCTTCGATGAAGGCGAGGTCGTCCGGATCAATGCCGGCCTTGGCATAGATCGCGTCCAACAGCGCCGCCTGCGCGTCGCTCGACGGCAGCGACATGCCGACCGTGCGGCCGTCGGAATTGACGCCGGAGCCGAGGATGACCGCATGGATGCGGTTGCCGTCGGCGCGTGCCTGGGCCGCGGATTTCAGGATCAGCGTCACTGCCCCTTCGGCCCGCACGTAACCGTCCCCGGCGGCATCGAAGGCACGGCAAAGGCCCGTCGGCGACAGCATCGAGGCGCGGGCAAAGCCGAGGAACGGGCCGACCGAGCCGAGGAGATTGACGCCGCCGACGATCGCCGTGTCGATGCGGCCGGCGGAAATCGCCTCGACCGCCTGGTTGAGCGCCACGAGCGAGGAGGAGCAGGCCGTATCGAGGGTGAAGCTCGGACCCCGGAGGTCGAAGATATAGGACAGCCGGTTGGAGACGATGGAGAGCGTATTGCCCGTCATCATCTGCACGTCGACGGCGGCCGGATCGGAAGTGAAGCGGGTGGAATAGTCCCACGACGAGGCGCCGACGAAGACACCGGCGCTTGATCCCGCCAGCCGCGACGGCTTCAGCCCGGCGCGCTCGATCGCCTCGTGCGTCACTTCCAGGAGGAGCCGCTGCTGCGGATCCATCTGCACCGCCTCGCGCGGCGAGATGCCGAAGAAGGCGGGATCGAAGCCGAAGGGATCGTCGATGACGCCGGCCTTGAAGGTATAGCTCTTGCCGGGGACCGACTTGTCGGGGTGGTAGTAGCGGTCGTGCGGAAAGCGGTCGAGCGGAACCTCGGTTATGGCCGAACGACCGGAATCGATCAGCGACCAGAAGGCATCGGGGTCGGCCGCGCCCGGCAGGCGGCAGGAATACCCTATCAAAGCGACGTCGGTGCGATGTTCTGCCATGGTCCCAGGGATCGTTGCCTTACACGGGTCGTTACACTCGTTGGGTTGTCGGCCGAGCCGGAAGATCGCGTCGTCCCTCCGCTCTCCGGCCGAACGGGACGCGACGGCACTCTCCGTTTATCGCTGAAGCGTCTGATCCTTTGGTCAGCATTCCGTCAGCCCATCGGCAACAATTGCACATAGCGCAAGCGCGAGCCTGATCGCAAGTTCAGGCCGGCAAGTTTGCGCGCGAATCGCGACAAACACGTCCTTCCTTTGTCGTAGGCCGGTCGAAACGGCTGCGGCAACGGGCAATGGATGACGGTCTCGGCTCACATGACGATGGTGAGCTTCGTCGCCGCTCGCGTGACGCCGGTGTAGAGCCAGCGCTGGTGGTGTTCGCGGAAGGCGCCGCTCTCGTCGAACAACACGACCTCGTCCCACTGCGACCCCTGCGCCTTGTGCACGGTGAGGGCGTAGCCGTAGTCGAATTCGTCGGACTTGCGCCTGAGCGTGAACGGAATTTCCGCTTCGCCCGCCTCGAAGAAGGCCGGCAGCACGGTGACCGCAATGCGGCTTCGGTCGATGATGTCTTCCGGCGCGACATCCATCTTCAGCATGCCGCCCTTCGGCTCCTTCACCCGCGTCACCTTGAAGATGCCGCCGTTCTGCAACGACTTGGCCTTGTCGTTCCTGAGGCAGACGAGCTTTTCGCCGACTTCCGGATAGGCTGCGGTGAAGCCGCGCAACTGCCTGATGCGGCCGTTATAGAGCTTGCGCGTGCGATTGAGGCCGACCAGCGTCTGGCCGGCTGACAGGATGGAGTCCGCGTCGATCTCCTTGCGTCGGATGACGCGGCTTTCGCCATAGCGACCGTAGTCGAGCGTGCGGCCTTCGCGGACGTCCATCGACATGCGCACGATCGGATTGTCGGCCGCCTGACGGTGAACCTCCGTCAGCATCACGTCCGGCTCCTTCTCGGTGAAATAGCCGCCGCCCTTGACCGGGGGCAATTGCGCCGGATCGCCCAAGACCAGGGTCTTCTTGCCGAAGGAGAGGAGGTCTCGGCCGAGGTCCTCATCGACCATAGAGCACTCGTCGATGACGATCAGCCGGGCCTTCGACGCCATGCTTTCGCGGTTGATGGCAAACGAGAACGATTCCTCCTCGTCCTCCTCCTCGGCCGACTTGCGCTTCGGCCGGTAGATCAGGCTGTGGATGGTGGATGCACCCTCGCAGCCTTTCGAGCGCATCACCAAGGCCGCCTTGCCGGTAAACGCCCCATAGGCGACCTCGCCGCGGATGCCCTCCGCCACATGCCGGGCAAGCGTCGTCTTGCCGGTACCGGCATAGCCGAACAGCCGGAACACCTGTTGCTCCGGCCGCTTCAGCCATTCGGCGACGGCCTTCAGCGCCGCGTCCTGTTGCTTCGACCAATCCATATCCGCGTCCCAAGCCGCGCCCGCCGGCCATGCGCTCAGCCGCGATCGCGGCCGGCATCCCTGGCGCGATTCGTCGGGCGTCGTCCAGCCGGTTCGTGTGGCGTGAGAACGTACAAGGAACACGAAAGGAGGGCAAGCCTCGATCGTGCCTGTGCCAGGGCCGCCGCCTGTTGCCCAGTCGGTTGCGGCCACATGCACCTTCCGCCGGTCTGCCGTGACGGCGTCCGTCGCGCATGGTGTCGAACAGCGGCCATCACCGTGTTATGAGCTTGGGCAATCCGCTGACTTAGTCCCGCCCGCGAAAGGAATGCCCCTTGCAAAGCTTCTTCAGCACCCGCGAACTCCGCCTGCGCCTCTCCGTTGCCGCTGCCGTTGCCCGCGAAGCCGGCGCCCTGCAGCGTCGCCGCTTCTACGATCGCACAGGTGCCGGCCGCGCCTACGACTTCAAGGGACATCAGGACTATCTGACTGCCACGGATACCGAGGTCGAGCGGTTGGTGCGCGAGCGCTTCTCCGCCATCTTCCCCGACGACGGTATCTTGGGGGAGGAGGAGGGCGGCGACCGCAAGGAGGTCAACTGGATCGTCGATCCGGTGGACGGCACCGCCAATTTCGCCCGCGGCATTCCGCGCTTCTGCATCTCGATTGGCCTTGCCGCGGCGAACAGGGGCGAAATCGGCGTCATCTACCAGCCGATCACCGATGAACTCTTCGCTGCTGCGACCGGCCTCGGCGCCACGCTCGATGGCGAGCCGATCCATGTCTCCACCATCGACAACCCGGACCGGGCTTCCATCGAACTCGGTTGGTCGAACCGCATGCCGTTCGACAGCCATCGCGAGATTGCCGACGCCATCACCAAGCTCGGCATGCGCATCAACCATTGCGGCTCCGGTGCGCTCGGCATGGCCGATGTCGCCTGCGGCCGTTCCGATGGTTTTGTTGAAAAGCACATCTGGCCGTGGGACGTCATCGCCGGCTACGTGCTGGTGCGTGAGGCTGGCGGAGCGCAGAACGACTACGAGGACGGCGGACGCGGCCTGATCGAGGGCAATCCGATTCTCGCGGCGACCCCGGGCATCGCCGGCCTGCTCGAACAGGCGACGGGCTGGAAGACCGCCTGACCGCTCAGGCCCGCGCCGGCGGGCAACCGGATGGCGGGGTCGACCTGGTCATTGGAATGAAATTCCAAACTGCTCTATAAGGTGCCGCGCCGACGGCTGCCGTCGTGCTGAAGAAGCGTGGCGCCCCCCGGGGTGGCGCCAACGCCTCGCTTGCGAACGACGTCACCCCCTTGAGGAGCCGACCCATGGCGATTTCGCCTTATGCCGCGTCCGTCCCCGTGTTCATCCGCTCGTTGAAGGCGCTCGATGCCATCCTCGACAAGGCCGCCGCGTGGTGCGAGGCCAAGAAGGCCGATCCGGCGGTGCTGGCATCCACCCGCCTGATCCCGGACATGCTGCCGTTGACCCGCCAGGTGCAGACGGCCTGCGACTTCGCCAAGAACGGGTCCGCGCGCATCGCCGGTATCGAGGCGCCGGCCTTCGAGGATTCCGAAAAGACGATTTCCGAGCTGAAGGACCGCATCGCCAGGACGATCGCCTTCCTCGGCACGATCGAGGCGGCCGCCCTCGACGCTGCGCCGGGTCGTATCATCGAATTCTCGGTCGGGCCGAAACGCATGAAGATGGAAGCCGTTACCTATCTCCTGCACTGGGTCATTCCCAACTTCCATTTCCACTACGTCACCGCCTACGACATCCTGCGCTCCTCCGGCATCGACGTCGGCAAGCGCGACTACATGGGCGAAGTTCCCGGCATTTCTCCGGTGTGACGAACGTTCGGCCGAACGTCCGTTCACCACTCGCTCCCTCGAATGGTGCCGTCGAGGTGGACCTCGGCTGGGTTGCGCCCCATACTTGATCGAACGAGCCGGCGGAGGCATTCCTCACCCGGCAGATTCGCTCGAACCACGCGCGCCATTCGAAAACGGACGTCCCCGCCATGAACCAGATGGTCCACATCGCCTATGGCCGCGGCCATCTCGCGGTGCGCCTGCCCGACGGCGCCGAGCCGACGGTGATCCGCAAGGTCACCCTGCCGAAACTGCCCGACCAGCCCGCGGCGATCGAACGCGCGTTCAGCCAGCCGATCGGCGCGCCGCCGTTCGCCGAACTGGCCAAGGGCCGGGCGAGCGCCTGCATCCTGATCTGCGACATTACCCGGCCGGTGCCGAACCACCTGTTTCTGCGCCCGATGATCGAGAAGCTGATGGCTGCCGGCATGCCTGCTGCGGCGATCTCGGTCATTGTGGCGACCGGCCTGCACCGGCCCAACGAAGGCGCCGAACTGGCCGAACTGGTCGGCGATCCCTGGGTCATCGACACCGTGCGGGTGGAGAACCACTTCGCCCGCGACGATGCCGCCCATGTCGACCTCGGCCCGACCTCGCGCGGCACGCCGGTGAAGATCGACCGCCGCTTCGTCGAGGCCGACCTGAAGATCGTCACCGGTCTGATCGAACCGCATTTCATGGCCGGCTGGTCGGGCGGGCGCAAGGTGATCGCCCCCGGCGTCGCCCATCACGAGACCATCCGCACCTTCCATTCCGCTCGCTTCATGGAAGATCCGCTCGCCGTCCAGTGCAATCTCATCGGCAATCCGCTGCATGAGGAGCAGCTCGAGATCGTCGCCAAGATCGGCGCCGTCTATGCCCTCAACACTGTCATCGACGAAGACCGCGACCTCGTCCACGTCACGTTCGGCGAAGTCATTGCCAGCCATCTCGCCGCGGTCGACCGCATCGCCGCGTCGATGGCGGTTGCGGTGCCGCGCCGCTTCAACACCATCGTTACGTCGTCCGCCGGCTATCCGCTCGACAAGACCTACTATCAGACGGTCAAGGGCATGGTCACGCCGATGGACATCCTCGAGCCGGGCGGCACGCTGATCATCGCGTCGGAATGTTCGGAAGGCTTCGGCTCGGCGGAGTTCCGCGACGCGCAATCGCGGATGGTGGCGATGGGTCCGGAGCGCTTCCTCGCCACCCTGAAGGCCAAGACCTTCGCCGAGATCGACGAGTGGCAGACGGAGATGCAGCTGAAGCCGATGCGGATGAGCCGCGTGCAGCTCTATACCACCGGCCTCGGCGAGGCCGAACGGCGGATCACCGGGGTTGAACTGGTCGATTCGGTTGAAGCGGCAATTGCCGCCTCGATCGCGCGTCACGGCGATGGCGCGGTCGCGGTGATCCCGGAGGGGCCCTACGTGGTGCCGGTCCATGCTTCCAGGGGATGACGCCCGGCATATCCATCTCGACGCGGTCGGCGGCGTCGCCGGCGACATGTTCGTCGCCGCGCTGCTCGATGCGTTGCCGTCGTTGCGGCCGCGCGTCTTTGCCGACCTTGCTGCCGTCCTGCCCGCCGCCTGCGGCGAGCCGGAGTTGACGGTCGGAACGAGCGGCGGCATTGCTGTCAACCGGTTCGGGTTGGGAGCAGCGCCCATCGGCACCGGCCCGCACGGCGATGCCCACGCGCCCCGTCACAGCCACGAGCACGGCGAGGCGCACGCCCATTCGAGCCCGGGGACGCCCGATGCCCCCGTGCGGGTCGAACGTTTCGTCGACATGGCGGCACGGATCAGCGCGGCGGACGTCCATCCCGGCACCGCAGAGGCGGCGATCGCCATCCTCAGCCGGCTTGCCGAGGCCGAGAGCCGCATCCACGCTGTGCCCCTCGAGGCGGTGCATTTTCATGAACTCGCCGATTGGGATTCGCTGATGGACGTGGTGGCCGCCGGCAGCATTGTTGCGGCGCTCACCGGCGCGACCTGGAGCGTCTCCGATCTGCCGCTTGGGCGCGGGCTGGTACGGACTGCACATGGATTGTTGCCGGTCCCGGCGCCGGCGACTGCCGAAATGCTGCAGCGCTTCCACTGGCGCGACGACGGCATCGGCGGCGAGCGCGTCACTCCGACCGGCGCGGCGATCCTCGCCCATCTGATCGACCCGGACATGCCGCTGCGCACTGGTGGCCGCCTGACCGCGATCGGCACCGGCGCCGGCACGCGGACGCTCGCAGGCCTGCCCAACATCCTCAGGGCCACGGTGTTCGCCGCAGCGACCCCGACGGGCGACACCGGCAGCGACGAGGTGATCGTCATCGCCTTCGACGTCGACGACATGACTGGCGAGGAGATCGGCGATGCAGCCGGGCGGTTGCGCGCCGCCGACGGCGTGATCGATGTGACGCTCGGCGCACGGCAGGGCAAGAAGGGCCGCCCTGTGACCGACTTCCGCTTGCTGGTTCGTCCCGACGCTTTCGCGCATGTGCGCGACCGCTGTTTCGTCGAGACTTCGACCCTTGGCTTCCGCTGGCGGCTCGAGCAACGCATCTGTCTGGCGCGGGCGGCCGAGGCGGTGGAAATCGACGGCCGGACAGTCACGCTGAAACGGGCGACGCGACCGGGTGGGGACACTGTCAAGGTCGAGAACGACAGCTTGGCGGCGATCGACGGGCTCAGGGCCCGCCGCCGGGCGCGACGCAAGGCCGAAGCGACCAGCGGGGAGGGCGAATCGTGACGCATGCTGCGCAGGAAGCCGCATTGGTCGCCGTCATGGACCGCCATCCCGCCCTGGCAATCGCCGTCAGCGGCGGCGTCGACAGTATGGTGCTCGCCCACGTCGGCCACCGCCTGGCGAGGACGGACGTTACCGCCGTGCATGCGGTGTCTCCGGCCGTGCCGGCCTTGGCGACCGCGCGGGTCGAGGATCACGCCCGCCGTTTCGGCTGGAAACTGCGGCTGATCGACGCCGGCGAACTCGTCGACCCCGCCTATCGCGCCAACCCGGTCGATCGTTGCTTCTACTGCAAAGCCAATCTCTACGACCGCATCCGCAGCGTCGTCGGCGGCGCCATCGCGTCGGGGACCAACCTCGACGATCTCGGCGACTTCCGACCCGGTCTGGAAGCGGCACGCCGCGCCGACGTCGTCCACCCCTTTGTCGAGGCTGGCCTCGCCAAGGCCGACATCTATGCTCTGGCGCGCGCCTACGGGCTCGATGACCTCGCGGCGCTGCCGGCACAACCGTGTCTGGCCAGCCGCATCGAGACCGGGATCGCTGTCGACGCGGCCGCGCTCGCCTTCATCGAAGCGGCCGAGATCGAACTGGCCGACCTCTTGCCCGATGCCGAGGCGCTGCGCTGCCGTATCACCCGTACCGGCGTCTTCGTCGAGGTGGCGCCGGCGCTTGCGCCCGACGCCCACGCGAACGTCGCAGCGCGCATTGCGGCACTGTGCGCCGCCGCCGGCCGGGAATTCGCCGGGATCCGCGCCTACCGCCGCGGCGCAGCGTTCCTGAGGGCCTCATGAGCGAATTCGAGATCGACTGGGCGCGCGAGCGGCGCACCGGCATTGCCGAGGCGGTCTTGTGCGACGGCAAGAGCGCGGCCCAAATCGAAGCGATTCTCGCCTCGGCCGGCGAGCGGCCGCTGTTGTTGACGCGGCTGCGGCCGGAGGCGCACGCCAGCCTGTCGGACAAGGCGCGGCACGACCTCGACTACGATCCGTCCTCCGCCACCGCCTTCCACGGCCGGCCGGCGACGGGCTTGCTGCCGGGTCCCGGCATCGTCTGCGCCGGCACCTCCGACTTGGCCATCGCGCGCGAGGCGGCGCGCAGCCTCGCCTTCGCCGGCTGGCAGGCGCCAATCATTGCCGACGTCGGCGTCGCCGGACTGTGGCGGCTCATGGCCCGGCTCGACGAAATCCGCGGCTTTTCGGTGGTCATCGTGGTGGCAGGCATGGAGGGAGCGTTGTTCAGTGTTCTCTCGGGCCTCGTTGATGCCCCAGTGATCGCGGTGCCGACCTCGATCGGCTACGGCGTGGCAACCGGCGGTCGGGCCGCGCTGACCGGAGCGCTCGCCTCGTGTGCGCCCGGTCTCGTCACCGTCAACATCGACAACGGCTTCGGCGCAGCCTGTGCCGCCGTGCGCATTCTGAAGAAGTTCGGTGAGGCGCGCGACCCCGGTGCCCATCCGTAGGGCGAAGGCGTTGAGAGCGAAATAGCCGATTGTCGCTGCGGCGAGCGTCACAGAGAGCCCGTTGGTTCCGAACAGCCCGAGGTTCAGTGGTCCGGCGCGACCACGAACAGCACGCGCACCATCAAGGCGACAAACGGCCTTGCGCGATGGCGCCGAGCGACGCGTTCGAACGGTAGCAGGCCGAATTCTCCATGCAGATCAATCGCAAATTCCGTCAGCCGTCCATTGACCCTTCGGTCCATTGTGCCCGCGCAGACCAACACGATGAAGGCTGGACCTCGCGGCAGATTGAAGTCAAAGTGCAGCAAGACGAATTTCTCGAATTTGCTCTCTGTTTTCTCGCGCCTGTGCATCTGCACCGTGCGTCTCCTTTGCGGGGACGAGGTATTGCATGACATTTGAAAGGTCTCCGATCAACGGCGCGTCAGTCGGACAGTCGTTAGCAAAGCATTCATCAAATGGTTCGTTACCGGGCAGATACAGTCAGTGATTGTGCTGGTTTTGTGGTTCGTTGACGTATCCTCGATATCGATCAACCGGATACTGCCAGTCCGCGAGCCGCACCGATCGCTTCAGCCGCTCCTGCAACCGTTCCATTTCAAGGTCAGGGCAGATGCCGATACCACCGAAAAACCTGCGCTTCCTCGAAAAGCTGCGGCGGACCATGGCGCCCGGCGACCTCGCTGCCAGGTTGCAGCCACGCCATGATCCGATCGCGCCGCTGCTCACCTTGCCGCAGCCGTCGCATCAGGCGATCGGCCGGATCTGGTCGCGCCTGACCAAATCCGGCGTGCCGGCGGCGGCGCAGGCGATGCTGGCCGACGATCTGACGCTGGCATCGGTCGAGCACTTTGTCGGCAACATCGAAAACATGATCGGCACGGTCAAGGTGCCGGTCGGCGTGATCGGGCCGCTCAGGATCAACGGGG
>JARLIT010000056.1 GCA_031291575.1 Ancalomicrobiaceae bacterium | reverse complement strand
GGCCGACCGTGCCTGACGTCGCGCTGTTCTCCCGCCCATTCGCCCATGCCCACCGCTTCGCGCCAGTTGAAGGACTAACCCCATGAACGGTGCAGACGTCATTGCCATTATCATTCTTGCCGCGATCGTCATCGCAGTGGCCGCCTACCTGCTGCACTGGCTCTATCGCCGATCGACGAAGGACATTTCCTTCGTGCGCACTGGCTTCGGCGGGGAGCGGGTGGTCATGGGCGGCGGCGCCTTCGTGCTGCCGATCCTGCACGACATCACCGAGGTCAACATGAACACGCTGCGCCTGGAGGTAACCCGGGCGCGCGAGAAGTCACTGATTACCAAGGACCGCATGCGCGCCGAACTGACGGTAGAGTTCTTCGTCCGCGTTGCCCCGACCATCGAGGCCGTGGCGACCGCCGCTCGCTCGCTCGGCAATCGCACCATGAAGGCTGAGCAGTTGAAGGACCTGATCCAGGGCCGCTTCGTCGACGCCATGGGCGGCGGCGCCGCCAAAATGTCGCTGGAGCAGATCCACGAGCACCGCCTTGACTTCGTCAAGGAGGTCAAGCGCGAGGTAGCCGAGAGCCTGGCCGTCGACGGTCTGGAGCTTGAATCAGTATCGCTCACTTCGCTCGACCAGACCGACATCAAGCTTCTCGATCCCTCCAACACCTTCGACGCCGAAGGCCTGACCCGCCTCACCGAGCAGATCGAGACGCGCAAGAAGACCCGCAACGACATCGAAAAGGACACGATGATTGCCATGCGGACCAAGAACCTCGAGGCCGAAAAGCGCGCCCTCGAGATCGAGCGCGACATCGAATATGCCCGCCTCGATCACGAGGCCGAGGTCGCCATCCAGCGCGCCCAGCGCCGCTCCGAGATCGCTGTCGACAGCGCCGCCCGCGAACGCGAGATCGAGGCGGTGAAGCTGAAGGAGCGCGAGGCCGTCGAGCGCGCCCGTATCGAGATGGAACTGTCCGTCGAGCGCCTGGAGATCAAACGCCGCGAGTCCGCTCAGATCGACGAGCAGAGCCGCGAGATCGCCATCGCCCTGAAGTCCAAGGAACGCGCCGAGGCCCAGTCCGAGGCAGAGGCGGCGCGGGCTCTGATGGTCGAGGCACAGGAGCGCGTCCAGACCGTCCGCGACACCGAGATCGCCAACCGCCACAAGGCGATCGAGCTGATCGAGGCCGAACGTTCGGCAAAGTCCGAGGCGATGCGCATCACGATCGCCGCCGGGGCCGAGAGGGCCGCTGCAGAGGATCGCGCCGCCGCCGATCGCGTCGCCGTCACCGCGCTCGCCGAACGCATGACCGTCGAGGCCGAGGGCAAAGAGAAACTCAATGCCGCCGAAAACATGCGCTCCGACGCCAGCCGCAAGAGCGCCCTGCACAGGAGCCTCGTCGAAAACCTGCCGGCGATCATCCGCGAAAGCGTCAAGCCGATGGAGAGGATCGAGGGCATCAAGATCCTGCATGTCGAGGGCCTGCCGGGATTCTCCGAGGCTGGCGGCTCCGGCGCCGGCAGCGCCCCCGCCTCCGTCGACGGCTCGCTCCCGCGCGACGGCAACCTCGCCGAGCAGGTCGTCACCTCGGCGTTGCGCTACCGCACCCAGGCACCCTTCGTCGACCAACTCCTCGGTGAGATCGGACTCTCCGGCGACATGATCGCGCGGCCGAGGGTGCTGCAGGACCTTGGCAAGATCACCTATGCGGAGCCCAGGCCCGAGGTTGGCTCCGTCCCGCCGCCGTCTGCGCCCAAGGGCCACTAAGGAAAGTCTGAGCCATGGCCGAAGCGATGCCGAAGCAAACTGAACGGGGCCTTCTGGTCTTCGCCATCTGGGCCACGCTCGGAGCGGCCGGCCTTTGCTTCACGCTGGAGGGGCTCTCCCGCGATGCCCTGATGCTCGCACTCGCCGGCACCGGCGCCGTCGTGGCCGCCTTCGTCGCCCACATGATCGTCAACTGGGTCTATGGCCAAGGCTTTACCCGCGGCGAGGCGACGCTCGGAATCGGTGCGTATGGTCTGTTGGCACTCGTCTTCGTGCTTGCCTGGCTGAGCGGTGGCGTGGACCGTGCCGGCTATCTGGCTGGCCTTGCCTTCTTCGGCACGCTCGGCTTCGGCTTCGTCGCCTACCTCGCCGCGCGTCACGGCTTGCGTGGCACATTTTCCCAGTTTCATGTCCATGGCTCAGCGACGGGAGAACCGAAGTGATGGGCGGTATCACCACCTGGCTGCCGCTGTTCGCCCTCGCCTACCTCGCTGCGGTGCTCTATTGGGCGCGGGTCGCGGCGGTGGAGAACGGCAACCACCAGAGCTTCTTCTCCGCTGGACACAGTCTGGCGCCGTGGATCTCGACCCTCGTCATCGGCGGCGCCGCACTGTCCGGTTGGTTCATCCTCGGCGGCGCGACGGAAATCGCCCGGACCGGCTTCACCCTGCCGGCGATCCTGCAGGCCGGCGTCGTGCTGGCGCTGCCCGGGACGATCCTCTTCAAGCGTCTCTGGTATGCCGGCGAGCGGCTCCGCCTCTCCTCACAGGCCGAACTCTTCAACGCCCACTATCGCAGTCCTGCCCTGGTTGCGGCCTCCGTCGCCGTCGCTGTGATCTTCGCCGTCGGCTTCGCCGGGCTGCAGTTGCGCGCCGTCTCCGTCCTCGTCTCCGACCTGGCCGACGGCGCGGTCTCCCGCGCCATGGCCGGCCTTGTCCTTTCCCTTGTCCTCTTCGGCTATGTGGTGATCGGTGGCTTGCGCGCCGTCGGCTATGTCGGCGTCCTCCAGACCGTGCTCGCCGCCGCCGGGCTGGCGGGGCTGGCTGCCTATGCCCTTCTGGATGCCGGCGGTGTCGCCGCGCTCACCGCCCGGCTTGCCGCGTTCGCTGCCGATCCGGCCAGCGCCGGCCTCTTCTCCGTGTCCGGCGTCATCCGCTTCACCGCCGGCCTCGGGCGCGACGAGACAGCCGTCACCCCCACCGCTCTGTCCAGCTTCGGCCTCGCCGTCGCGCTCCTCGGCTTCCAGGCGAGCCCGCTCGCCCTCAAGCTGGTGCTCTCCACGTCGAGCCCGCGGGGGCTCGCCGCCGGCCAGACCTGGGTGGCCGCCTGCGTCTTCGGCTGCCTCATCCTGGTCGGCGTCGCCATCCTCGGCGGCGTCGGCCTTGTCAATCCGGCCAAGGCGCCGTCAGCCCTGCTGACATCGCTCTCGACGGTGTCCCCCTGGTTCGGTGCCTGGTTGGTGATCGGCCTCGTCGCCGGCGTCCAGCTTGTCGCTGGCCTTGCCCTCATCGTCGCTGGAGAGGGGCTGGTGCGGCACCTCTACAAGCCCTATTTCCACAGCCGTCTCGACCGCCGCGCCACCGTGGTGCTGGCGCGGATCGTCATCGCCCTCCTGGCGCTGGCCACCGTGCTGATGGAAGCGCTGTCGCCGGTTGCGCTCTCGGCGTTGGCAGGCCTCGCCCTGCCGCTGGCCGCTCAGCTCTGGACGCCGCTTCTGGGGATCACCTGGTTCGGCTGGATCTCCCGCCCCGCCGCCGTCCTCGGCGTCGGCTTCGGGTTTGCCGCCGTCCTCCTCACCGAGCCAATGGGACTTCAGGTCCTCTCGTTCCTTGGGCTGGATCTGCCCTGGGGGCGCTGGCCCTGGGGGCTGCACTCGGCCGTCTGGGGCATCGCCGCCAACATCGCCGCTGTGCTGATCCTTTCTGCCATCCCGCGCAGCACCGCACAGACGAGCGCCGCCGCCGACCTCCGCCGCTTCTTTGCCAGCCGCCTGGCAATGCCGCCGCGCGCCCGAGCGCTCGCCGCTGCCGCCTGGTCGATCGGCCTCGTCTGGGTGTTCCTCGCCGTCGGCCCCGGGCTCGTCTTCGCCGATGTCGCTTTCGGTCGCCCCGGCTCCGGGCGCGGCTGGCTGACCGGCCTGCCCTCGATCTGGGCGTGGACGGCAGCCCTATGGATGCTCGGCGTCGGCTTCGTCTGGTTCCTCGCCTACCGCATGGACATGGCAGCCCCCTCCCATGTCGCCATCGCGCCCTACGAACCGCCCCGCCAATTGCGGCCGGACCAGCGGGAGACCGAACGCGCCAGGCTCAGGACCGCCGGGATCACCGTCGCCATCTTCGCCAGTCTCGTCATCCTTGTCGCCCTCGGCTTCGGCCACCTCGCCGCCCGCTAGACCGCTCCTTTCGCCCGCCCCGCGCAAACCAGCAGGAGGTCCCGATGAATCCCTTCGTCTTCAACACAACGCGCAGCATCCAGTTCGGCGCCGGCAAACTCGCCGACCTCGGCACCTATGCCCGGACGCTCCGCGCCCACCGGGTCTTCCTTGTTACCGACCCCGGCATGATGACGACCGGCATTGTCGAGCGCGCCACTGCCGCGCTGACCCACGCCGGCCTCTCAATCACCCTCTTCCACGAGGTCGAGGCCGACCCGCCCGAGCACGTCATCCTGAAGGCCACGGAGGCCGCCCGCGCTTCCGGGGCCGAAGCCGTCATCGGGCTGGGCGGCGGCTCGTCGCTCGACGTCGCCAAGCTCGTCGCCGTTCTGGCGTTGGGCGAAGAAGAGATCCGGGCGATCTATGGCATCGGCAACGTCAAGGGCGCGCGCCTGCCGCTCATCCTCATCCCCACCACCGCCGGAACCGGATCCGAGGTGACGCCGATTTCCGTGGTCACCACCGGCACAAATGAAAAAATGGCTGTGATCTCGCCGGTCCTGCTGCCTGATCTGGCGCTGATCGACCCGGAATTGACCCTCGGCCTGCCGCCTCACATCACCGCCGCCACCGGCGTTGATGCCATGGTGCATGCCATCGAGTCCTACACGTCGGTGAATGCCAACAACAACCCGATCTCCAAGGGCCTCGCGACGCAGGCCCTAACGCTGCTCGCCGCCAACATCGAGACGGCTGTGCACGACGGCCGCAATCTCGCGGCCCGTTCGGCGATGCTGATCGGCTCCATGCTGGCCGGCCAGTCCTTCGCCAACTCGCCGGTCGCCGCCGTGCATGCCCTTGCCTATCCGCTCGGTGGCCAGTTCCACATTCCCCATGGCCTCTCCAACGCCCTCGTCCTGCCGCACGTACTGCGCTTCAACGCCGGCGTGGCGCCGGCATCCTACGCCGAACTCGCCCCCTTCGCCTTCCCCGACCTCGCCACCGTGCCACCCGCGGAACGTGCCTTTGCCTTCTGCGACCGGTTGGCGGCGCTGTCGCTCGCCTGCGGCTTGCCGCAGCGCCTGCGCGACATGAAGATCGCCGAGGCCGACTTGCCGCGCCTCGCCCATGACGTGCGCAACCAGACGCGGCTCCTCGGCAACAATCCCCGACCGCTCGACGTCGACGATGCGCTTGCCATCTATACCGCCGCTTACTGACGGAACCGGTCCATGACCCTCACCCTAAACGACCCATCCCTTCTGGAAACGCGCGGCTGTGTCGGCGGCGAGTGGACCGACGCGGAGCGGACCTTCAAGGTTCTCAATCCGGCCACCGGCGCCATCGTTGCCGAGGTCGCCGATTGTGGCCCGGACGCCGTGCGCGCCGCCATCGACGCCGCCTACGAGGCCCAGAAGGACTGGGCGGCGATGACGGCGCGCGAACGCTCCGTCATCCTCCTCCGCTGGCAGGCGCTGATGCTGGAGAATACCGAAGATCTCGCGCAGATCCTCACAGCCGAAATGGGCAAGCCGCTGGCCGAGGCGCGCGGCGAGATCGCCTATGGCGCCTCGTTCATCCAGTGGTTCGCCGAGGAGTGCCGCCGCATCTATGGCGACGTCATCCCCGGGCACCAGCGCGACAAGCGCATCGTCGTTCTGAAGCAGCCGATCGGTGTCGTCGGCTCGATCACGCCGTGGAACTTCCCGAATGCCATGATCGCCCGCAAAGTCGGTCCGGCGCTCGCCGCCGGCTGCACCTTTGTCGGCCGCCCGGCGGAAAAGACGCCGCTCTCCGCCCTCGCCATGGCTGTGCTGGCCGAGCGCGCCGGCCTCCCCCGGGGCGTGCTCTCCATCGTGCCCGGCACCGACGCACATGGCATGGGGCTCGAACTCTGCACCAATCCGAAGGTGCGCAAGCTCACCTTCACCGGCTCGACCGAGGTCGGCCGCATTCTGATGCGGCAATGCGCCCACGACATCAAGAAACTGTCGCTGGAACTCGGCGGC
>JARLIT010000055.1 GCA_031291575.1 Ancalomicrobiaceae bacterium | reverse complement strand
GAGTGCCAGGCCGACAGCCGAGCACAGGTAGTTGATCACGCTGATCGGCGCGGCATAGCTGTCGAACAGGCTGTGACCGCGATTGTGACAGCGCAGCGTGACGGTCGCGAGTTGGGCGGTGCGGCTTGCCGTCAGGTCGGCGATCAGCACGGTCGGCGCGTGCGCCTCCTTCGCCACCAGCATGATCTCGCGCAGGATAGTCGGGTGGCGGCGGAATCCGAGGATCAGAAGCGCGTCATCCGGGCCGAGGCCGACGAGATCCTCCGCCAACGTCTGGCCGGCGATCGGCAGCAGACGGACATCCGGCTTGACGTGGACAAGCAGCCCCCGGGCATAGCCGGCGAGCGCCGTCGAATTGCGAAAGCCCAGCACCCAAAGTCGCTTAGCGCCGACGATCAGGTCGCGGGCCGTCGCCAGCGCGGCGGGTGTCAGCATCTCCGCCGTACGCGCCAGATTCTGCAGATCCTGGGCAATATGCAGGCCGAAATCGCCGGCCACCAGGCGACGCTCGCCGATCCCGGTCAATTCATAGAGCGGCGAGCCCCAGTCGTGGGCGACCCGGGTGGCGCGCCGCGCATCGTTGTAGCTGACGTAGCCGAGGCGCTGGAAGAAGCGTGCCGCGGTAGCGTTCGATACCCGGGCGCGGCTCGCCAGCTCACCGGCGGTAAAGGCCGAGAGATTGCCCCGGGCTTCGATGACCACCTCGGCGAGACGCTTTTCGCTGGCCGTCAGACTGTCGAAAATGGCGTTGATCCGCGCATCGATCGGGGAGTCGTCGATTGGCGGCTGGCGGTCTGTGGTCGCCTCTGCAACAACCCGATCAGTCGACGCGTCGGGCGGAGTGAATTTCAACTGGTCCATCCGTTGAAAAAGCCCTTCCATTCAGGCCTCATTGGCGCGACGGCCACAGTAGCCCTGAACGGCGGCAGGCACTACCCGAAAACGCGTATCGGCAAGGCATGGCCGAGGCGCTCCGGACCACTGCCGCCGTTGCCGGGTCCAGGCCGCCGACGGTCTGGCGTTGGCGGCGATCGCCGGACCGTACTCACATCGGACCTCAAAGCCATTTTGGACTGTCGACGCGCTGATAGCTCTTCATCTGCTCGATGAGATCCGCCGGGTTGTCGGCGACGCTGATCGATCGACGATGGGCCGGCGGCAGGAACTTCGCCTCGACCATGTGGTCGACGAAACCGAGAAAGGCATCGAAGAAGCCGCTCGTGTTCAGGAGGCCGACCGGCTTATCGATCTCCGAGAGTTGGTTCATCGTCCAGACTTGCATCAGCTCTTCCATCGTGCCGATGCCGCCCGGCATGGCGATGAAGGCGTCGGCCAGCTCGATCATCCGCTCCTTGCGGGCACGCAGCGTCTTGGCGATTTCGTGCTGCGTCAGCCCGGTGTGGGACTGACCGCGCGCATGCAGCCCTTCCGTGATGATGCCGTGAACGGCGCCACCCGCCTCGAGTGCGGCGTCGGCGAGGACGCCCATCAGACCCTTTGTCGTTCCGCCGTAGACGACCGTCACACCTCGTTGCGCCAACGTGCGGCCAAGGGCGCGCGCACCGTCGGCAAATGCCTCGGAGGCTCCGAAATTCGAGCCGCAGAACACCGCGATCGCGTTGATGATGCGACCTGTCATCGGATAGCCTCTTCCTGTTGGCGATTGGCGTTCAAGAGGTATTTGGGGATCATCACGTGTGCCCCTTGCTTGACGTTGACGACCTGGGTGATGCGAACGTCAGCGGCCATGCTGCACAGACTATAGGCCTCGGCTTCGGTCAGGCCAGACCGCCGGACGATCATGCGGATGGCGGCCCGGAGCGCTGCCCGCATCGCCTCTTCCAGGCTCTCGTCAAACCCCATCGCGATCAGGTGGGTGGGCGTCTCGGCGTAAGGACCGTCCAGTGCTTCGCCGGACAGAACATCCAGGCGGAAGCTGCCGGTCAGACCGGTTTCGACGGCGGTCAGACAGACCTCGCCATCGCCCTGGGACGCATGCCCGTCGCCAGCGGAAAACAACGCCCCCTCGATCGACACCGGCAGATAGAGGACGCTTCCGGCAACGAGTTCCTTATTGTCGATATTGCCGCCGAAATAGCCCGGAATGACCGAGGTGATCGAACCGTCGGCGGCACGTGGTGCTGCAGCCATGACGCCGAAGAATGGACGCGCGGCAATATCCAAGCCCCACGGCGTTCTGATCCGCAGCTTTTCCCTGTCGATTGCCAGATGCAGGAGCTGCGGCTCGGAGAAGTCGTCCGGCAGAGCGCCCTTGCCCGGCTTCATGATGTTGAAGCCCCAATCATCGCGAAGCGCAATGTCGAGGATCTCGACGCGCAAGATGTCGCCGGGCCGCGCACCGCGGACGTAAACTGGCCCCGTCAGAATGTGGGGCCCGGGACGGGGTGCGAGGGTCCGGTGGATGGCGCGCAGTTCGGGGCGCACGGTCAATCGGGGGTCGGAGGGGACTTCGCTCGAGCCACCGCTGACGCTGTGCAGAGTGACGATCTCGCCCGGGTCGATTTCGATAACGGGTTCGAGGTGGGCACCGAGGTGCCCCCAGTGAACGGTTTCGGGCCCGGGAAAGATCTCGTGCACGGTCATCGCGATCAGGTCAGCTCGAAGCGGATGGGCTGAGCCCCCTCCCAGAGCGTCATACGTCCGAGCTTCAGCAGGTTCTCGAGGCCGGACGTCACGGTGATGAAATGATTGCCGGCCAGTTGTCCCACTTTCGAGGCAAAGCAGACGCCGCCATAAGCGAGCAATATTTCGGTCTCGCTGATGCCGCCGGGGTAGAGGATGATGTGTCCCGGAGCGGGATGGCTTGTGTGGTTCTCGTACCCGACGCCAAAACTCTCGTCTCCGAGCGGAATCCACACACCCTCACCGCTCCAGCGGACATGCACGACTTTGCTCACAAAGGGCATGCGTGCGCGGAACGCCGCACAGGTTTGGGGGGCATCCGCTTCTTCGAACCGTGCGCCGAAGACGAACGGACCGGCACTGATCTTGAGTTCCGACATCGCTGCAATTCTCCTTTTCGTATGACGTGCCCCGGCTCACATCCTGCGCCGTGCCCGGTGGCGTAGCGACCATCAGGATGAGCGTCAATTCCCGGATGGAACGCAGCTGTTTCACGCTGTCTGGGACGGAAGCGCCAGTTCGTCAAGCAGATAGCCTAAGCGGCCGGACCTTGGTGCTGCAAGCGTCGTCGTGCGATTATCGATCGCCCGATCCGGCCGCGCCGACGCGCCGGGAATACGGCCGACGGCGACCGGTTCCTTGCCCAACGAGTCCAGCCTACCACGGCCGCTGGTGCGGCTGCAGGATGGCACGGGTGGTGGTGTTGACGTTGTTCGGCGCCGGCGCGGGCATCTCAGGCCGGACGATCCGACCCCAACCACGACTGCCGGTCAGGCACCCATCGAGTGCCACGGTCCGGCCGCGAACCAGCGTGCGGACCGGCTTGCCGATGACGCGCCGCCCCTCGTAGGCCGAGACCTTGCCGCGCGAGGCGAGGTCGGCAGCGCCGAGCACCATCTCGCCCGCAGAATCGACGATGACGAGATCGGCGTCGGCGCCCGGCCTAAGCACACCTTTGCGGCCATAGAGGCCGAACGCGCGGGCCGGCGCACCGCACATCAGGCGCACCAGATCGGTCATTTGCAGGCGCCCGTTGGCGACCGCGTCGAGCATCAACGGCAGCGATGTCTGTACGCCTGGAAAGCCGCAGGCGACCTGCCAGATGTCCGGATTGTATTTTTCCTCGATCGCGTGGGGGGCGTGATCGGTCGAAATCATGTCGATCGCGCCGTCGGTCAATGCGTCCCAGAGCGGGGCCTGATTGGCCTTCTGCCGGATCGGCGGGTTCATGCGCAGCACTTCGCCGCCTGGTTCCGTCATGCTCTCGGCGTCGAGATAGAGGTACTGCGGCAGGGTTTCCACCGTCATGTCGACGCCGCGCGCCTTGAAGAACCGGATATGGGGCAGGCTGGCCGCGCAGCTTTCGTGCGCAATATGGATGCGTGCGCCCGTCCATTCGGCGAATATGGCGGAGCGGCTCAGCGCTTCGACGGCGACGACGTCGGTGCGGGCGGCGAGATGGGCGAACACGTCAGTGCGCCCCGCCGCCTTCATCTTGTTCTGCCGCCAGAACAGAACAGGCGAATTCTCCGCGTGGATGGTGCAACGCAGGCCGAGAGCCGCAATGATCTCAAAGCCTTCCAATACGGCACCGTCGCTCGGGCAGGGCAGATCCCCGGTGGTGTTGCCGAGAAACAGCTTGAAGCCGCACACGCCCGCCTCGGCAAGCGCGTCCAACTCGGACAGATTGTGCTCGCCGAGCAAACCATAGATGCCGAAGTCGACGTGCGCCTGAGCGTCGGCCGCGGCCTTTTTCAACAGGAAATGCTCAACCGTATCGACTGGCGGGTTGGTATTGGGCATCTCGAACACGGTGGTGACACCGCCGAGCGCCGCCGATGCGGTGCCTGTCTCCCAGTCCTCCTTGTGCGTCAGTCCCGGCTCGCGAAAATGCACGTGGACGTCGATGACGCCCGGCATGACGACCCTGCCGGCGGCATCGACGGTCTCGCGGGCCGCCGGCAAGCTGCCCGGTGCGCCGATGGCGACGACGACGCCGTTATCGATGGCAACGTCGGCCGGATAGAGCCCGTCTTCCGTGGCCAGCGTTCCGCCGGTTACGAGCGTATCGACTGCTGCGTCGGTCATTCAGTCTCCTTTGGCCTG
>JARLIT010000329.1 GCA_031291575.1 Ancalomicrobiaceae bacterium | reverse complement strand
ATCGTATCGGACTGGTAGTCCTGATATTCGACCTCCGCTTCCGCCAGCGCTGTGCGCTCGACCACGCTCCACATCACCGGCTTGGAGCCGCGATAGAGCTGGCCGGAGACGGCGAACTTCTGCAATTCGCCGGAGATGATGGCTTCCGCCTCGTAGTCCATGGTCTTGTAGGGGTGGGCGAAATCGCCCTCGACGCCCAATCGGCGGAATTCGGCTTTCTGCACCCCGATCCAGTGCTCGGCGAAGGCCCGGCATTCCTTGCGGAACTCGATGACCGGCACCTCGTCCTTGTTGCGGTGCTTGGCGCGATACTGCTCCTCGATCTTCCATTCGATCGGCAGACCGTGGCAGTCCCAGCCGGGCACGTAGTTGGAATCGAAGCCGGCCATCTGCTTCGACCGCGTCACCACGTCTTTGAGGATCTTGTTCAGCGCAGTGCCGATGTGGATGTTGCCGTTGGCGTAGGGCGGTCCGTCGTGCAGCACGAATTGCGGCCTGCCCTTGGAGATCTGGCGAAGCTTCTCGTACAGCTTCAATCGCTCCCACCGCGCCAGGATCTCCGGCTCCTTGGCGGGCAGGCCGGCGCGCATCGGGAACTCGGTCTCGGGCAGGAACAGCGTTTCGGAATAGTCGCGGGTGGCGGGCTTCGTCTCGGTCATCGGTTCGCGGTCTTTTGGATTGGCGACAAGCGGTGGCGGCCGCTCGATCGGCGTGAAGGACTGAAGGCCGCGAGGTTATTGGTCCACCTGACGGCCGCGGCTGTGATCCCCGTCTTTCCGGCACGGGCAAGCGCCATCAGGCGCTGCCGCTATCGGAAAGCGGGGCCGCTAATTCGCCCTGTCGGCCGGATCGCCCCGGCGCTGCCGGAACGAGATGTCAGCGCGCGATCTTTCATGCCGGTTCTTCTAGCAGCAACTCCGGCCGAGGCAAAGCCCGCGAATCACTCTGCAGGTTTGATCGGAACGACCTTCGCGTGCTCGCCCATGACGATGAAGATACCGGAACCGATGATCAGCGCTATGCCGATCCACGTCGGCCAGGCCGGGAAATCGCCGAACAGCACGTAGCCGAGGAAGGTGGCGCTGACGATTTCCAGGTAGCCGAATGGGGCGAGCACGTTGGCCGGTGCCCTTTCGTAGGCCATCAGCGTCATCGCATGGCTGAAGAACGAAATGATGCCGATGCCGATGATGAACGGCAGATCGGAGGCGATGAGCGGCACGGCGATCTGCCCGGCGATGTTGAAGCTGCTGGTCAGCGTCAGCACCGGACCGATGACGACGATGCCGGCGATGCCGGTGATGAACTGCGCCCCGATGATCGTCGACTGTCCGGCGAGCCGGCGCGTCAACAGATGATAGGCGGCGAAGGTGATGGCGGCGGCAAGCGGATAGAGCGCGTCGAGCCCGAAGATGGCAAAGCTCGGCCTGACGATGACGAGCGCGCCGAGAAAGCCGATGCCGCAGGCGCCCCACTGCCGTCGCGTGACCGGCTCGTTCAGGATCAGCGCCGACATCGCCGTCAGGATCAGCGGCTCGACAAAGGTGATGGCGAGCGCATCGGCGAGCGGCATCACCTTCAGGGCCGAAAAGAACAGGATCGAGGTGGCGGCAAGTGCCGCGCCGCGCGCCATCTGTCCGCCGAGGTTCTGCGGCCGGAGTTCGCCGAGCCGGCCGGTCAGGAGGGCGATGCTAGCGACGAGTGCGGCCTGTACGGCGAAGCGGACGAGCGCCACCTCGACCGCGGGCATGTGGCGCGTAAGCAGCTTGGCGAAAGCGTCGATACCCGGCGCCGTCAGCATGGCGATGACCATGATGCCAAGCCCGACGACCACCTCGGAGTGCACAGCCAAATCCGCGCGCGACGTTCCGTGCGTCATGGCTGCCGGGTCCGTCCCGCGTCGAGCGCCAGATCCAGCGGAGACCCCGGCGGAAGCTGCGCCAGAACCGCGCGCGCTTCGTCGCAATCGAGACTCATCTGGGCGAGGAGCGCCTCGACCGAGGGGAATTTCAGTTCCGGGCGAAGATAGCTGATGAAGCGCACCTCGACCTCTCTGCCATAGAGGTCGCCGGAGAAGTCGAGGACGAAGGTCTCCAGCACCGCCGCGCCGTTGTCGAACTGCGGCCGCCGGCCGTAGTTGGCGACCCCTTGTCGGATGATGCCGTCGACGATGAACTCGACCGCGTAGACGCCGTGGCAAAGCCGGCAGTCGGGGGGGAGCCGCATGTTGGCGGTCGGAAATCCCAAGGTGCGGCCACGCTTGTCGCCATCGACGATCTGGCCGGTGACGAACCAGCGGTAGCCGAGAAGGCCGTTGGCGAGCGCCAGTTCGCCGGCTTCGAGCGCGGCCCTGACGCGGCTGGAGGAGATCGGTTCGCCGCCCTCGTCATCAAATTCGGTGACGATCTCGACGGGGAAGCCGTAGCGCGTACCGGCCTCGGCGAGAAAGGCGGGCGAGCCCAGCCGCTTGTGGCCGAAATGGAAGTCCCAGCCGACTGTCGCGCCGTCGATCGCCAGCCGGTCGACCAGGATCTCACGCACGAAGTCTTCCGCCGACATGCCGGCCAGCGCCGCATCGAAGGGAATGACCAGCATGGCGTCGAAGCCGGCGGCGGCAATCAACCGCGCCTTGGCCGCCATGGGGGTCAAGCGGAACAACGGCGTTGCGGGGCGGAAATGGGTGCGCGGATGCGGCTCGAAGGTCAGCGCGACGCGCGGGGCTCGCCGTCCGTCGACGGCGTCAGCTGTCGCCTCCGCCGCCGCCAGCACGGACTGGTGACCGCGATGCACGCCGTCGAAATTGCCGATCGCCACGATCGGACGGGCAAGCTCCGCCGGCAGGGCGGAAAGCCCGGTGATCAGCTGAAACGGTATCGTCCGCCTCGGCGCGTCTCCTGACATGTCTTACGATCGCTCTCTCGCGGTCCGGCGTCGGCCGGAGGAGGACCGGCAGAGCAAACGCCAACAATGACGGCCGGCGCGATCGAACGAACTCAATGCGCCGGGGCGAAACGCGGCGGACCCTGCCTTGCCCGGGTCGGCAGGTCAAGTCGGTCCGGGCCTGAGCGCGATAGATGCGGAGCGGCACTGCACCATGCGCACGTGACGGCTCGTCACAGGAGACCTGCGAGCCGCCAGGCAAACGCCATGGGCGACGGCCTTCAGAGCCCGGCAGCGCAGCCTCAGGCCACGGCCTCCTTCGGCCGCGACGGGACCATTACAATTGCCTCGCCGTCGAGCACCACTTGGCCGTCGACGATCGCCTCGCAATGCAGTCGGCAGCGGCGTCCGCGCTCGGTCAGTTCCACCACTTCGACATGCACGCTGACCACGTCGCCGATCTTGACCGGACCTTTGAAGTTCAAGGTCTGCGACAGGTAGATGGCGCCGGGACCTGGCAACCGCGTGCCCAGGATGGCCGAGATCAGGCTCGCCGTGTAAAGCCCGTGCGCGATGCGCTGGCCGAAGCGCGTCTTTGAGGCATAGACATCGCAGAGATGGATGGGGTTGGCGTCACCGGAAAGCTGCGCGAAGCCGACGACATCTGAATCCATGACTGTCTTCATCAGCGACTCGCGCATTCCGACCGTCAGATCCTCGAAGAAGAAGGTCTTTAGGCTTAGCGCGCTCACGTCTCCACCTCATGGTTAATTGAACGTTGCTATGCAAGCGTAAGCATTTTGATACCATGATTCAAGGGGGGCGGTAGCATACTTCCGGAGGATATCCCGACAATGCATGGAAAAATTTGGTAGAATCGTCCCAACACATGTTTCTCGGCATCTCGAAATTAACGGAATTTTCCGAAGCGCATGTGTAGATTGCGGTTTGGGTAGGGGAGAGACGTTCGATAACAGCCTCCCCCTCCTTCAGACAGAGGTGCGGGCGCGATCTTCCGGGGACCGTCGCGCTCAGAGTTGGAGAAACCAATGGCGCTGGATCTTAATATGTCGATTCTGGTGGTCGACGACTACAAGACCATGATCCGGATTATTCGGAACCTGTTGAAGCAGCTGGGATTCGACGATGTCGACGAGGCTTCCGACGGGACAGAAGCACTGGGGAAGATGAAGGAACGCAAGTACGGTCTCGTCATCTCCGACTGGAACATGGAGCCGATGACCGGTTACGAATTGCTGAAACACGTCCGCGCCGATTCGTCGCTGGGCAAGACGCCGTTCATCATGGTGACGGCCGAGTCCAAGACCGAGAACGTGATCGCCGCCAAGAAGGCCGGCGTGAACAATTACATCGTCAAGCCGTTCAACGCGCAGACGCTGAAGGGCAAGATCGAATCAGTCTTCGCCGATTGATGCCGGCAGCCGACCGGCGTTGCTGGGTCGGCACGCGCCAATGGACGGCGGATGGATGTGCCTTGGCGGGCACCTGCGCGCCCATACGCATCACCCATCGCTTGGCGCGGGCTACGGCCCGCGATTGTGATGGTTCCGGGACAGACCAGTCCATGGGGGTGGAAGGTGACCAAAAGAGCAGTTGTCGGAGACAAGGTTCAGCTAGCGCTGCTTGTCAAGTTTCTAAAGCAGAAGGGGCGTTCGGACATCAAGATCGATGATATCATTGGTCTGGCCGAAACGATGGCAAAGACTCTCGATGGCTCCGTGTTGACATTCGGCGCCGAGTTGCACCAAGAGTTTGCTGCGATTGCTTCGGAAATTTCGTCCCTCAAGCGTGATATTTACGACCTGCGTCCGGATCAGATGCGCTTTGCTCGGATTCCGGAAGCGGGGCGCGAGCTCGACGCCGTCGTCGAATCCACCGAAGAGGCCACGCACACCATCATGGAAACCGCCGAATTGATCATGGCGGCGGATGGGAGCGATGCCGAAGCGTTTAAGGCGATGGTCGACGAGAAGATGATCACCATCTTCGAGGCGTGCGCCTTCCAGGATCTGACCGGCCAGCGCGTGCGCAAGGTGGTCAAGACGCTGTCGTGGATCGAGGAGCGGATCGCCCGTCTGGCGGAGAAGCTGGCCTCGGTGTCCGACGACGTGGCTGCGGAGCCGGAGTGCGTTGAGACCGAGGACGAGCGCCGCATGCGCGAACTCATGCTGCACGGCCCGCAGATGAAGGGCGAGGGCGTCAGCCAGAACGCCGTCGACAGTCTGATGGCGAGAAGCGACCAGGACGACATCGATCGCCTGTTCGATTGACTGTGCGCCGTCGGAAACCCGCGGACAGGTAACCAGCGATCATTGCGTGTTTGTGGACGGCGAGCGGCATTGACGCTCGCCGTTTGTTTGCGTCCCCGCTGTGGAGGGATGGCCCGCCCGTACGGCCGTCGCATCGAAGCCTTCGGTGCGCGTTCGGGCAGCAGTCTCGGCCATACCCGTTCAGGCGCCCGAACTGCGTCGCTCGATCATCTGGGCAATGGTGTTGCCGCGCGGCGGTGTTTCGGCGGCGGGCGCAGGCTGTGAGGGCGGTGCGGAGGGGCGCCGGGCGCCAGCGGCGCCCGCCCCCGTCAAACGAGGTTCGCCAGCGGCGCCCACGCCCGTCAAGCGGGGTTCGCCAGCGGCGCCCGCCCCTGCCAAACGGGGTTCGCCAGCGGCGCCCACCCCCGTCAAACGAGGTTCGCCGGCTGAGGGCAATCGAGGCTCGCCAACGGTGCCGGACAGCGCCTGCCGGAGGTCGCCGGCAGTGCCGGACAGAGGCTGCCGGAGATCGCCGATGGCGGGCGACACAGGCGCTTCGGCGCGTCGTGGCGGCACGACCGACGGCCGCGGGGGCACGCTCGGCATGACGATCGGCGGCGCATCCGCGGGCTTCGGATGCGGCGCGTCGGCATTGGCGGCGAAGATCTCCGTCTTGACCGGCCGTGGCGGCGAGAACAGGAAGCCCTGTCCGTACTTGACGGCATAGTCGAGGATGTCGACGACCTGCGCCTCGCTTTCGAT
>JARLIT010000328.1 GCA_031291575.1 Ancalomicrobiaceae bacterium | reverse complement strand
GTAGCGGGCGCCGTCGGCCTTGGTGCCCGGCAGCGCGACGAAGATCTCGCCGGCCGCGATGCTGCGGCTATCGGCGGAAATGCCAGCAACCGGCAAGTCCCCGACGGCTTCGGCAGGCGCGCTCGCTCCGAGCCCCGTCACAAGATCCTTCAACAGCATCGTTTGTTCCATTCCGAGATCTCCGACCGCCGGACCCGTCGCGATCACGCCGCCGTCTGTCGCCGGCCGACCCAATAGCCCGCCTGTGCAGCCCCAATACGCGGCCCTGACCGATCACTTAACGCGCCGCACTCCGCCGGAGTCGGCCTGGAAACGCTCATAGGCGCCGATCGGACCTCGCCGTCAATTGGAGGCGGCGGTGATCGGCGGCATATCGAACTTCGGCATCACGCCGAGCATCGGCGCAATGCGGCGGATGATGTTGCCGGCCAGCGGCGCAGTATTGAGCCCGGCGACGGCGGAATTGCCATCCTTATCGGGCTTCGGCTCGTCGAGCACGACGAGCACCAGATATTGCGGATCTTCCATCGGGAAGGCGGCGAGGAACGAGTTGCGCCGCTTGTCGTGTTCGTAACGTCCGGCCTCGACCTTTTCCGCCGTGCCGGTCTTGCCGCCGACGCGATAGCCCTCGACTTCGGCGCGCGTGCCCGACCCCGGAGGCAGGCAGTTGATGCGGAACAGATAGCGCATCTTGTCGCTGGTCTCCGGCCGGATGACCCGGACCGCGGTCTTCATCGCCTCTTCGGGGGTGCGCGGGAAGAACGTCGGGTTCATCAACAGGCCACCGTTGATCATCGCAGCACCGGCGATCGCCGTATGCATCGGCGTCACCGAGATGCCGTGGCCGAACGACATGGTGGCGGTCGAGATCTCGGAGAGCCGCTTGGGGAACATCGGCAGGGCCTCTTCCGGCAGCTCCGTGTCGAGCTTCTTGAAAAAGCCGACCTTCTCGAAGAAGGCGTGCTGGGTCTCCAGACCGGCCTTGAGGGCCATGCGGGCCGAGCCGGTATTTGAGGAATAGATGAAGATCTCTGGCACGGTGAGCGCCCGACCTTTGCCGTGGAATTCCGAGATGTGCTGGTGGCCGATCTGCAGACCGCCGCGCGTCTCGTAGGAATCCGACAGCGAGACCCGGCCGGAATCGAGCGCCATCGCCGAGTTGAAGGTCTTGAACACCGAGCCCATCTCGAACACGCCCGCCGTGTCGCGGTTCATGTTGTCCTTGTCGAGCGCTTCCTTCGGGACCGCCGGATCGAAATCGGGTAGCGAGACCATCGCCAGTACTTCGCCGGTCTTGACGTCGAGAACGATGCCCATGCCGGCAACGGCGCGGTAGCGTTTCTTCGCCTCGTTCACCTCGTCACGCACCACGTGCTGGATGCGCAGATCGATCGACAGGCGCTGCGGCATCAGCCCGTCCGGCGGCACGACGCCGAGCTTGTTCATTTCGGTCAGGGCGAGCTTGTCGTCGAGATATTTCTCAATGCCGGAGATGCCCTGGTTGTCGACGTTGACGAGGCCGAGCACATGGCTGGTCAGATTGGCGACCGGATAGAGCCGCTTGTTCTCGTCGATGAAGCCGACGCCGGGCAGCCCCAGACGATAGATCCGGGCGCGCTGCATCGGCGTGATCTCGCGCTTCAGCCAGACGAAGCCGGCCTTGGTCGACAGCCGCTGCCGGATCTGCGGATCGCGCATATCGGGCAGCACGGTCGCCAGCGCGTCGATCGTCTCCGAGACGCCGAGGACATGGCGCGGCTCGGCAAACAGCGAGGAGGTCTTGATGTCGGTGGCGAGCACCTCGCCGTTGCGGTCGAGGATGTCGGGACGCTGCGCCGACACCTGCGTTCTCGCCATGTCGAGCGCCGCCGTGTGATCGTCGGCATCGAGCCCGAGCTTGACGAGCTTCAGGATGATGAGGCCATAGATGGCGGCGAAGCCGAGCGCGGTCAGGAAGACGCGCGGTCCAGACAGACGCACGCGATGCGCCGGCCGGTTCGTCTGTGTCCCGGCTGGTGCCGGCTCGGATCGACGGAACCACAGTCTCATCGTCTCTCCTCACCGTGTCATGGCGTTGATCGGATCGTTCGGCCGGGGCTCGACCCCTTTGACCTGGGCGAGCGCATCGATCTTGTCGGTGGCTTTCTTGACCTGCTCGTTCGTTCCCTTCTTCGGGATCGAACCGGTCAGGTCGCCGACTTTGCCGATGGCGAGCATGCGTGCCGGCTTTGTCGGATCCGCCTTGCCGTCGTCCGGCTTCTGCGCGGACGCGCGCAGCGGGATCTCGTCGATGGTGGCGATCTGGCCGGGTTCGAGGCGCTCGAGCTCGATGTAGTTGTGATACTTGTCGACCAGTTCCTGCAGACGCCTGGGCTGATTGAGGAGGCTCCACTCAGCCTTCAGCCCTGAAATCGCCTCGCGTGTGTCGGCGATCCTGTGCTGCAGTTTGGTGATACGCGCCGCCGCCCGTTCGCTGTCGTACTTCATCAGGTAGACGACGCCGGCCCCGAGCAGCATCAGGCCGATGAGGACGACGTTGAACGTCTTCAGCATGAGGCACCTGTCGGCTTGGGGAGATCGGCGACGGTCGGCACGTCGAGGTCGGCAACATCGATGCCGCGCGCGGCCGCCTCGGTCCGGATCCCGGCCCTGAGCTTGGCCGAACGGGCGCGCGGATTGCCGGCGATTTCGGCCTCTCCAGCCTGGAGGACTCCCTTCCCGATCAACCGGAAGGTGGGAGGAGGCACGGTCGTTTCGGGCGCGTGGCGCGAGCCGCCGGATGTCTCCCGGCTGCGCTCGGCGAAGAAGCGCTTGACGATGCGGTCTTCGAGCGAATGGAAGGAAACGACGACGAGCCGGCCGCCGGGCTTCAGCACGCTCTCCGCCGCAGCCAGAGCGGCGGCAAGTTCATCGAGCTCGCCGTTGACGAAGATCCTGAGCGCCTGGAAGGCGCGCGTCGCCGGGTGGATCTCGTCGTGCCGGCGCTTGCCCCAGCCGACGACGCGCTCGGCCAGCCCGGCGAGCTGCCGGGTCCGCACGAACGGTTCGGTCTCCCGGTCGGCGACGATGGCGCGGGCGAGCGCGTTGGAGCGCTTCTCCTCGCCGAGTACCCAGAAGATGCGGGCAAGATCGCGCTCGTCGAGCGTATTGACGACGTCTGCCGCGCTCGGGCCCTCTCGCCCCATGCGCATGTCTAAGGGCCCGTCGTTGCGGAAGGAGAAGCCGCGATCCGCCTGATCGAGCTGCATCGAGGAGACGCCGATGTCGAGCACGACGCCGTCGACCGCAGGGACGCCGAGGTCGGCGAGGTGTTCGTCGAGCGCTCCGAACCGGCCGTTGACCAGCCGCAGTCGCCCGCCGGCCGCCTGAACGAGTGGCTCGCCGGCGGCGATCGCCGTTTCGTCGCGATCGATGGCGATGACGTCGGCCCCGGCCGCAAGGATGGCGCGCGTATAGCCGCCTGCGCCGAACGTGCCGTCGACATGGATCTCGCCCGGGCGCGGGCCCAGCGCCGCCACGACTTCGGCAAGCATCACCGGCAGGTGGCGGCCTTCGGGAGGGGCAGAGAGGATGTCCGGGCCGGCCGTCATGGCGTGCCCCCGGTGGAAGGTGTCGGCCGGACCGGCCCGCCCTGCCGCATCAGCCGGGCAGCCGTCTCGCGGGCTTGCAGCTCGAACCGGTGGAACCGCTCCGGCTCCCAGAGCTGAAACGTCGTTCCCAGGCCGACGAAGACAACCTCCTCCGCAATGCCGGTGGCCTGCTTCAGCCAGTCCGGCACGACGATACGGCCCTCGGCATCGAGCGCCAGCGTGTCGCCGGCTCCGAGGAGAGCGGTCGAAAGTGCGTGATATTCGGGCGAAAACCGATCGAAGTGTGCGAGAAGCCCGTCGATTTCGGCGATCAGCTGATTGCCGCCGGCTTCCACCGCTTCCGAGACGGGCGAGCGCACGACAAATAGCCCTTCGAAGCCGTCGCGCGCGAGAACCGCGCGGAACGGCGCCGGAACGGACACCCGCCCCTTTGTATCGATGCGCTTGGCGTGACGGCCGAGAAAGCGGTCCATTACTCCCCTTCCCAGGCATGCCGCCATGAGGCGACACGGGCTCGACAGCCCCCTCCCGCGCGACGTCCACGCCCCGGAGCCTGCGGTCTAGCCCCCGTTCGGTCCCGATGCCGGCATACGGACGCCGGCTTCGGCTTCCCAAACACGCGGTAACGCCGATGCTTCTCCGTAGCGTCGGCCGATGGACGGTTTCGACGCTCGAACGGGGTGCCGACCGAACCACGATTGGGATAGATTGGGATACCATGGGCTTATATGGGCGTCAATGGATCGAGGCACGTCGGTCCTCGACACGCCCGGGCGATTAAGCAACCGGTAGTGTTAAATTGGCCTTTACAAGTCGTCCCGAAAAAGCCGGACAGTCGCCGTCGACGGGCGGGACTGGAGGGGGAAATGTCAGTCGGCCTGTAAGCCGGGTTCTGTACGGCGGAGTTGCCCCCGCGCGGCGGCCATTCATCTGGGACGTCCGTTGCCGGACGCCTCGCGCAACCAACCCGGGCGACTGGTCTGGAAAAGACTGGGGTTGCCCCCGCGTCGCCCCTATTCGGTTTTGCTCCCGGTGGGGTTTGCCATGCCGGCCCCGTTGCCGGCGCCGCGGTGGGCTCTTACCCCACCTTTTCACCCTTGCCGCGCCGACGCCCCCGACAGAGGCACTCGATCCCCTGTCGTCGATGGGGCGAACCGACGCGGCGGTTCGTTCTCTGTGGCACTTTCCCTGAGGTCGCCCTCGCCGGGCGTTACCCGGCACCGTCATTCCATGGAGCCCGGACTTTCCTCCCCCGCGAACGGGAGCGGCCGCCCGGCCGACTGACGAGGACCGTCATTTAGCATGCCGGCCGCCAGGTCAAGCCTTTCGAGGCACCGCCCGCGCCCAATCACCCGGATCGGCGGGCAAACCCGGCCGAGCGCGGCAAATGCACGGAAACCAAGCGAGAATTGCACATAGGTAGCAACCCCAGATACCAATGCACAAATGTAAATTAGTGAATTCTTAACGCAACGCGGACATCGTTTTGTCACCGAACTCGACACCGACGTCGGAGGACCGTCCATGCTGGCGCGGCTGTTCAGTAGCATCTCATCCAAACTGATGGTGGTCATTGCAATGTCAGTCGTCGCAATGGCGTCCGGCACCTATTTTGCGAACCACATCATGCGGGAGGAACTGCTCAACCAGAAGGAGTCTGAGTTGAGGCATCTCGTCGAGGGCTCCATCAGCCTCATGAGCCGTTTCGTCGACCTCGCCAAGAAAGGTGACATGACCGAGGCCGACGCCAAGAAGGCGGCGCTGGCCGCGTTGCGCGGCTTTCGTTTCGGCGACGGGAACTACATCTTCGTCTACGAGCCGGACGGCATCAATCTGTTGACGGCGCCACGCCCGGAACTGGAGGGCAAATCCCTCATCGATATGAAGGACGCTGCCGGCAATTTCCTCATTCGCGGCCTCCTTGCCAAGGCAGCAGCGGGCGGCGGGCGTCTCGACTACCTCTGGGTCAAGCCGGGCGATGCCGTTGCTTCCGCGAAGATGTCCTATGCCGCGACAGTTCCCGGTTGGAACTGGATGGTCGGCACCGGGTTCCACGTCGCCGACGTTGAAATCGTCGTACGCGAACATACCAGTACACTTGTGACGATGTCCGGCGGCGCTGTGCTGCTCTTGATTTTGGCCGGTGCCCTCGTCTACCGCTCGATCACCCGGCCGCTCGCCCGTCTGACCACCGCCATGGAGCGGCTGCGCGCCGGCGAACTCGATATCGAAATTCCCGGAGCCAGACGGCCCGACGAGATCGGGCTCATCGCCCGCGCCGTCGATGCCGCCCGGCAGGACCAACGCCAGCGCGCCGAGGCGGAAATGCGCGCCGAGGCCGATCGCCAAGTGGCAGACAAGGAGAACCGCCGCCAGGCGCTTCTCACCGTGACGCGTGAATTCGAAGGATCGGTGAAAGTCTCCGCCAACGGCATCGAACGCAATGCCATCGGCTTCCTCAGCACCTCCGACAAGCTCATCGCCATGGCCGCCGAGACCAAGACGCGCGTCGAAGCAAATGCCCAGGAGAGTGCGGCCGCACGCGATTCTGTCGAAACCGTTGCCGGTGCTGCTGAGGAACTGTCGTCCTCGATCCATGCCATCGTCAGTCAGGTGAACAGCGCAGCCAGCCTGACACGGCAGGCCGTCACAGAAATGGCGAACGCCACCGAGGTCATCCGCTCGCTCGAACAGGCGTCCGCCGAGATCGGCAATGTGGTGGCGCTGATCCAGGCGATCGCCGATCAGACCAACCTCCTGGCGCTGAACGCCACCATCGAGGCGGCGCGCGCCGGCGAAGCGGGGCGCGGCTTTGCCATCGTCGCCTCGGAAGTGAAGTCGCTCGCCAGCCAGACCACGACCGCGACCGACCAGATATCTCACCGCATCGAGCTCATCCAGGCCACCACGAAACGGGCCGCCGACGCGACCCTGTCGGTCGGTAAGTCGATCGGCACGGTCAGCACCATTTCTGAAGCCATCGCCTGCACGCTCGGCGAGCAGAACTCTGCCGTCGGCGAAATCTCCCGCGCCATCACCTCGACGGCCACCGCCACCGACGCCCTCGCCGCCAACATGTCGAAACTCTTGGAATTCTCCAACGATACGGATGCCGTCGCGCACGCGGTCGCCACTTCGGCCCGCGACCTGAAGGCCGAATCGAATGAGTTGAATACGCAGATCGATCGCTTCGTCGGCGGACTGAAGGCCGGTTGATCCCCTGCCCTGCCGGTCGCGAGCCCCGCGGCACGTTTCGTCATTGACGCGCCCTGCCCGTCTTCTGCTAACACTGCCTCGACGGCATCGGCCGACCGGATCGAATCGTCCAGTCGGCCTTTGGCGTGGATTGGATCGCGAACCCGGTTTGCCGTTCCTTCGCGCCAATCCCAACGGAGAACGCTCGCGGCGCACCGGCGGCCGAGCGAGTCGCAAGGGCGGCCATGCTATGACGCTGTGGAGCGAGATCCGATCCTTCCTCTCCGAGACCAGCCAGGCCTTGGGGATCACGCCCTGCATCGAACGCGCCTTCGAGGCCATCGGCCGGGTCGGCCGCGAGCCGAACGATGTCACCTTCACCGTCGCCCTGATCGCGCTGTCGGCCAAGATGGCCAAGGCCGATGGCATCGTCACCGATGACGAGGTCGGCGCCTTCCGTCGCGTCATCGACGTGCCGCCGGAGGAAGAGCGCAACGTCGCCCGGCTGTTCGACCTCGCCAAGGCCGACGTCGCCGGCTACGAGACCTACGCCGGACGAATCGCCAAGATCGTCGAGGGCGATGCGGCCTTCCTGGCAAGCGTGCTCGACGGACTGTTCCACATCGCCTCCGCCGACGGCTACATCCACGAAGCCGAACTCGCCTTTCTCGAGCGCGTCGCTGCGATATTCGGCATCGTCGGTTCGGGTTTTGAACGAATTCTTGCCCGCCACGTCAGACGTAGACGCAGCGACCCCTACGCCGTCCTCGACGTCGACCCTGCCGCCGACGATGACGAAATTCGCAAACGCTGGAAGGAGTTAGTCCGCCTGACCCACCCTGACGGACACCATTCCACGGCCCGTTCGCAGACCGAATTGGATGAAATGTCGGATCGCTTGGCAGCCATCAATTCAGCATGGGACGAAATACGCGCCGAGCGGGGGCTACACTAAGTCTGAATTTTTGATTAAAAGGGAGCCCATGACAGCGGCTCCTGGTAACCTTTCCGAACAGGACGGCGCTTCGCCCTTTTTGGCGGACAGCGCATGGGTTGATGCGGTCCGCCCATCGCCCAATCATGGTAAACGCCGAAATTCGCATGCAAATTCAAAGCCTTCGCTCGTGCTATTGCATTACACCGGCATGCCGGCCGGCCGCGGTTTGACTGCTGCAGAGCGCGCCACCCGTTGGCTGACCGACCCTCGCTCCGAGGTTTCCAGCCATTATGTCGTCGCCGAAGACGGTGCCATCTGTCAGCTGGTGCCCGAGGCGGCCCGGGCTTGGCACGCCGGCCGCGGAGCCTGGAAGAGCGAACGCGACGTCAATTCGGCCTCCGTCGGCATCGAGATCGTCAACCCAGGCCACTTCTGGGATATGTCCACCGCTCCGGACCTGCCGCCCGGCGAAGCGGCCGAGATGCATCCCGGCTACCAGCCGTTCCCCGACGCGCAGATCGAAGCGGTCATCCGTCTTCTCGCCGACATCGTCGCCCGCAACGGTATGGCGCCGGCGGCCATCCTCGCCCATTCCGATATTGCCCCCGAGCGGAAGTCCGATCCGGGTGAAATGTTCCCATGGGCGCGCCTTGCCGCGGCCGGCCTGGGACTGTGGGTCGAGCCGGCGCCGATCGAGGGCGACGACGGGTTTGCGCCGGGCGCCGAAGGCCAACCGATTTCCGCGCTGCAGTCGATGCTGGCGCTGTTCGGCTACGATCTGCCCGTGACCGGCGTCTACGACGGCGCCACGGCGGCGGTCATCACCGCCTTCCAGCGCCACTGGCGGCCGGAAAAAGTCGACGGCCGTGCCGACCGCTCGACGGTCCTGACATTGCACCGCCTCATTCGCGCCGCGGACGAGGACAGGCGGAGGCTCGCATCATGACGCGATCTCTGCCGTTTGCCCCGGCGTGCCGGGCGCGCCTCCCCGTTCTGGCCGCCGCCCTCGCAGCCGTCACCGCCTCCGGCGCTTCGGCCGAGATCGTCGTCAACAAGGGTAAATCTGATCGCGCCGTCGTCGTCGCCTCGCTCGACTGGCAGCCGAGTTCGGTCTCGGTCGAGTGGCTCGCCTCGGCGCCGGCACCCGAGGCGGCCTCGCCCGGTCGCCGCATGGATCCGGAGGTCGCGGCCCGCGCGCCACAGGATCCGCTGCACGCCGCGTTCGGCCTGTTCGAGGATGGCACGCCGGTGTCGCTCGCCAATTCGCGCGGCTTCGTCTTGCGCACAGCTTCGCTCGATCCCGACTCCGTATTACTGTCCCCGACCCTGACGTCCACCCCAGGGGCGGCTACCGCCGGCGTGCCGGCGACGCGCCCCACCGCTGCCAACCCGCAGGGCCCGGTCCTTGGACGCGGCCAGCAGCCGCAGCCGATCGCCGCCTTTCCGCTGCCGCCGCGAAAACCAGGTCTGCCGGCGCC
>JARLIT010000054.1 GCA_031291575.1 Ancalomicrobiaceae bacterium | reverse complement strand
GGATGACACCTTCATCGAGGGCTATCGGCGGGAAGCCGCATCGGTTACCCGCGCCTCGCTCACTTCTTGGCCAGGAACTTCACTTGCGCCTTGGTCAGATAGTCGCCCCACTGCTTCGCCATGACGTCGGGCTGCAATTGGCCGAGAAGCGCCTGCTGCGTGGTCTTCACCGCGATTGAATCGGCGAAGAACGCGAACTCCTGCAGGTAGGTCGGCATCACCGTCGGCACGACGTCCTTGTCGGCGAGTTCGTCGAACCAGCCCTTGAACTTCGGATCGGCGTAGAAGGGATCCTTGATCGCCGCCGCGTAGATCGGCAGCGCTCCGATCTTCTTGTTCCAGGCAATGTTGCCTTCCGGCCCGTCGAGCGTGGCGATCAGCTTCCAGGCGAGATCCTTCTGCTTCGATGACGCGAACATCGACCAGGAGCCGTAGCCAAGCGTCGGGAAGGCCTTGCCGGCCTCGCCCTTCGGCATCGGCGCCACGTCGTAGTCGTCCTTGTTCATGCGCTCGGCGATGGCGATGAGCGCATCCGGGTCCTGGTCGAGCATGGCGCAGGTGCCGGAATAGAAGCCCGAGACGATCTCGTTGAAGCCCCAGTTGACCGAATCCTTCGGCGCATAGCCCTTCTTGTAGAGATCGGTCAGGAAGGTGATGCCCTTCACCCAGCCGGGCTCGGAGATGGTCGAGGTGCCGTCGGGCTTGAAGAAGGTGTTGTCGCCATTGGCGGTGGCGCCGAACATGATCCAGCCGTTGAGGCCGCCGGGGCCGCCGCGCAGGCAATAGCCGAACTTGCCGGGAATGGCGGAGACCTTCTTCGCCGCGTCATCGAATTCGGCGAGCGTCTTCGGCGGGGCGGCGACGCCGGCCTGGGCGAACAGCTTCTTGTTGTAGAACAGCGCGCGCAGGTAGAAGCCGTAGGGGAGCGCATAGGCGGTCTTGTTGACGTAGCGGCCCATTTCCAGGGCGCGATCAGTCAGATCCTTGGTGTGTTCCCACTTGGCCAGATAGGGTTCGAGGCTTTCCAGCATCCCCTTGTTGGCATAGAGCGACAGCCAACGGTCGGGCATCTCGACGACATCCGGCGTATCGCCAGCCGAAACCATGGTGGCGAACTTTTCGAAGGCCTGGCCCCAGGGCAGTGAGGTGATCTCCACCTTGACGCCCGGATTGGCCGCCTCGAAGTTCTTGACGATCTCTTTCAACGTCTCGGTACGCTCGGGGCTGGTGATGACTTCGACCAGCTTCAGCGTCGTATCGGCCTGAGCGACAGGCATCATCAGGAGCGAGGCTCCGAGGGCTAACAGCGTCTTTCGAATCATGGGATTCTCCCTCAGTTGGCGTTTTCCGGATTTGGGCACTTCCTCCACCTCTCCGCCCACAGCACTAATGCTGGTGGCAGCTGGCCTTGCACCTCTTCGTTGTTTGGACGGGACTGCAAACGCCGGCGGATTTACCCGCCGACGGCTGCACCGATCGCGTGTTCGATGTCGGTCCACAGGGCATCGCTGCCCTCCAGCCCCACATGCAGACGGACCATCGTGGGCGGCACGCCGAAGTCGATCGCCGAATTGGGTCCGGCATTCTGCTGCAGCGTCACCAGCGCCGGCACGACCAGACTCTCGTGTCCGCCCCAGCTGACGCCGAGCTTGAACAGCTTCAGCGCGTCGCAGAACCGCGGAATGTCGACGGACGAGTCGAACTCGAACGACAACAGGCTCGAGGTACCGAGAAGCCCCGACGGCAGGCTGTTGCCGAGCCCCGGGTGATAGACCTTGGTGACCTTGGGATGGCCCGCGAGCCGGCGTGCGACGGCAAGGCCGGCCGCCTCATGCGCGTGCATCCGCGCCGGCAGGGTGCGCAGTCCCCGGATCAACAGCCAGGCATCGAACGGCGCCAGCTTGGCACCGAGATACGGCGAGATGGTCGTGCGGATGCGGTCGATCAGTTCCTGCCGGCCGGCGACCACGCCGGCAACCACATCGCTGTGGCCGCCGATGTATTTCGAGGCCGAGTGGATGACGAGATCGACACCGAGGGTGATCGGCTGCTGGAACACCGGTGTCGCCCAGCTGTTGTCGATGAGCGACACGGCACCGTGCGCCCGCGCCAAGCCGGCCAGCGCGGCTACGTCGAGCGCCTCCATGGTCCAGCTGGTCGGGCTTTCGAGATAGAGGAGCCGCGCGCCCGGCAGCGCTGCCGCCACGGCGTCCAGATCATTGCCGTCGACATAGGTGGTCGACACGTGGAAGCGCCTGAGCAGCGTCTCGAACAGCCGGTAGGCGTCGGGATAGCAATGGCGGACGCAGACGATCTTGTCGCCCGGCTCGATGAAGGCCATGACGGAGCCGGAGATCGCCCCCATGCCCGAAGCGAAGCCGACGGCATCGTCGGTGGCCTCCAGCTTGGCGATCTTGTCCTCAAACAGCCGAACGTTGGGATTGGTGGTGCGGGAATAGACGAAGCGGTTCCGCTCGCCGCGATAGGTCGCGACCATCTCCGCCATCGAGGCGAAGGTGAACAGCGATGTCTGGAAGATCGGCGGCACCACTGCGTCGAATGGATGCTCCCCATCGTGGGCGACGATGAGCCCAGCGCGTTCGATCGGCGAAAGTATTTCGGTCACTTCGACATATCCTTGATGTCTTCTTCGACGATGGCAAGAATGGCGAGCGTCTTGGCGCGGGCCCGATCGGCATCGCCGGCCCGGATCGCGTCGAAGAGTTCGCGGTGGAAGGGAAACGATCGTGCTGCAAAATCAGGACGATCGAAGGGTTTGTTCCAAAACCGCTCGAATGCCTCGCGCATCTGCTCCAACAACTGGTGGAACAGCGGATTGTGCGTGGCATCGTAGATGGCGAGATGGAAGGCGAGATCCTCGCGCCCTGCCGTGCCCTTCACCAGGTGCACGCTCTCCATCTCGTCGAGCCGGCCTTCGATGATGGCGAGATCTGCCGCCGTGGCACGTGTGGCGGCGAGCGCGCTTGCTTCCAGTTCGATGCCGCGCCGAACTTCCAGCGTCTGCAGCAACCCGTCGCGCAGGACCGCCGTGTCGATGGACAGAGGCATGTGGATGGTGTCAGGCGAGACGTGCCGCAACAGGTACGTCCCGCTGCCCTTGCGCGTCTCGACCACGCCGAGCGTCTGCAGTTTGCGGATTCCCTCGCGGACCGTCGATCGGCCGACCGCCAGCAGCTCCATCAACTGCCGTTCCGTCGGCAACTGTTCGCCGGGGGCAATGCCGGATGAGGAAATATGCTCGCTCAGCGCGCGCGCCACCTGATCGACCCGATCACTGGATGGCAGCGGCGTCAACGTCTGACTGAGAGGCGGAGCACTTGGCAGCATGGCACCGGAGGCAGCGAGCAAATTGGTCTGACATCATATCAATATGGAAAGACGGGCCCTGTCAATGTGGCCCGTTGCCACGCATGTGTTGCGAAGCCCGCCCGCGTCCGCTTCGGCGCCGGCAAGACAATCGGCGTTTTCAAGAGTGACCGGACATAGGATTGCGCGATATGCTCCGGGTTGGCGACAGGAGAACAGAGCCTGCCGTCCGGTTGGGGGAAATCATGCAGGGCGCAAATGTCAGGATGCGAAATTCCTGCGATCCGACGGAGGCGGAGGCCCTTCTTACGGCGTCCTTCTGCTGCCACAAGCTCATCTCGGTCGACCCGGAGCAGCCGTTCGATTTTCGTCATCAGTCCATGGATTTGCCGGGCTGCACGCTCAATCTGCTGCAATACGGCAGCGAAGTCGGCATCCGCACCGACGGTTTCGAGCAGTGCTACATGCTGGAAATCCCGATCAGCGGCAGCGTCAATGTCGAGTACGGCGGCGACGAATTCGAGTCCGGTTTGGCTAGGGGGTTGATCCTGTCTCCCGGTCGCCGGCTCAAATCCTACTGGCGCAAACAAACGCGCCGCTGGATGCTGCAGCTCGACCGGGCGCGCGTGGAAAGCCGCTTTGCTGAGCTGTCGCACCGTCCGGCCAACGGCTCTCCGGTGTTCTATCCGCTGATTGAAATCGACAGCGACCGCGGCCGGCTGATCTCGGCGCTCGTCTCCCGGTTTCACGATCCGACGCCCGAGGACGACGTGGATGACCGGCTTGACCGGCTGATCGATGCCCTGCTTCTCAACCTGCCGTTCGAGCAAGGCGCCTCGATCGTGCCATCGCGCCTGTCGGCCACGCCGAAACAGGTCAAACGCGTCATGGACCTGTTTCACCAGCGCTTCGCCGACAAACTCTCGATGCCGACGATCGCGCACGAGGTCGGCGCTTCCGAGCGGGCGATCTACGACGGCTTTCGGCGATACTACGGGCGTACCCCCCTCGATGTCCTGACGCGCATCCGCATGGATGCAGCGCGCCAGCTCCTGCGCACGGGCAATATGACCGTCTCCGAGGTTGCGCGCCAAGTCGGGGCCCGCCATCTCGGGCGCTTTTCGATCGGCTATCGGGCGGTCTTCGGACACTCGCCGTCAGAAGAGGCGGCGACGCCGGCCTGACTATCCACATTCTGCAGAATTCGCCGGGCACTGCCGGCCCGCAGCCTCCAATGGCGTGACAAAGCGCCAGAACTGGTCGATCCTCTGGGATCAAGGAATTCGCGTCGGGCGATCGCTTCCGAACGAAGACCGGCCAGAATTGATCTTATCAAACGTGGCGGCTGACCTTTTCCATGCACTTCCGTGCAGGGAAACGTATGCCGCCTTTCGGGGAAAGTTCCGGTTTGCTTGTCATGTCGGCTACTGAAGCGTGCAATGGCACCACCAAAGCAATGCCGAATCTGGAAGGACCAGTGCTGAGCTGCTACTTCCCGATCGGCGATCCGAGCGTGCCGCCATCTCTACTAGACGTCTATGCCGCGGAAGGTGTCGACGTGCTCGAAATGGGGTTTGCATCATCCGATCCGTTTCTCGATGGTGCCGACGTGCGCGCCTCCATGGCCCGGGCCAGCCGGGACAACTGGCGACGGGATCTCGATCGTGTGTTCGACCGACTCGCCGGCTTGCGTATGCCGCCGCGCCGCCTGTTGATGACCTATGCCGAGCCCGATCATCCCGGGCTTGACGATCGCTCGTTCTGGGCCGGTCTCGACAGCGTGCTGGTGGTTGGCCGTCCGGTCGAGCCGATACGACCGCGGATCGAGTCTGAGGCGAAGGCGTCCGGCGTCCGTCTCTCCGCCTTCGTCGGCTTGCCGCTGGCCGACGACGCCATCGCCTCTGCGCAAGTAGCAGACTTCTATGTGATGCTCCAGGCAGTCGAAGGGGTCACGGGTCCCAGGGCAAATCTCGACCCCGCCGGCGCCGGACGCATCGCCCAGCTCAGGCAACGCGGTGTCCGGGCGCCGATCCTGCTCGGCTTCGGCATTTCCGGTGGAGAGCAGGCCCGCCAGGCCCGCGCTCTCGGCGCCGACGGTGCAATCGTCGGATCGCAGGTCCTGCGGGCAGCGCTCACGGGCGAGGCCAGCCTTGCGAGATTGTTGAAGGAATTGAGGAGTGGGCTGGATGTCTGACGCAGGCTGTTTCATCGGCTTTGACCTCGGATCCACATCGATCAAGGCCGGTCTGTTCGGTCCCACCGGCGAAGTCCTCGACCACTGGAGCCGCGGCTATCCGACCCGGCGGCCGGCGGCCGGTATCGTCGAACAGGATCCGCGCGACTGGCTCGCCGGCATACGCGATGGCATCGACGCGCTGCTCGCCGGACGCGATGCCGCGATGATCGCCGCCGTCGGCATGTGTAGCCAGGTCAACACCGACGTTTTCGTCGGCGAAGACGGCGAACCGCTGGCTCCGGCCATCGTCTGGCAGGACGTGCGCGCCGCCGCCGAGGCCGAGCGGCTCGATGCCATGATTTCCCCTGCCGAGAAATTAGCATGGTGGGGATCGCAGATGCCGATCGGTGCCAGCCATGCCCTGGCCAAGATGATGTGGATGGAAAAGCATCATCCGGACATCTGGCAGCGAACCCGCTACGTTCTGTCGCCCAAGGACTACTGCCTGTTGCATCTGACGGGGCGTGCCGTGAGCGACCCGATTTCCGCCTTCGGTCAGGTCGGTCTCGACCTCGCCTACATTGCGCCGCTGCTCGAGCGTGTGCCTGGAGCGGCCGAGCGCCTGCCGAGCCTCCATGCCTTCGACGACGTGATCGGCGAGATGCCGCTCGGCAGCCATTCCCGCCGCGTGCCGGTGGTGGCGGGCACCATGGATGCCTGGGGAAACCTGTTCGGTTGCGGTGTGTTCCAGCCGGGACAGGGCATGTATGTCAGCGGCACCAGCGAGATCATGGCGCTGGCCGGAGCCCGCCGCATCGGCGCCCCTGGCGTCGTCACCTTTGCCAGCGTCGACGGCCTGGTGGTGAATGCCGGTCCGACGCAAAGCGGGGCGGACTCCCTGCGTTGGTGGAGCAAAGTCGCCGGCATCGAGCCCAAGGACGTACCGGCATTGGCGGCCAAGGCCAGCCGCGACGACCGCCCCATTCTGTTCTTGCCGCAGCTTGAGGGCGAACGCGCTCCCTTGTGGGATTCCTCGATCCGAGGCGCCTTCATCGGCCTCGACAGTCGCAGCGGCGGGCCGGAATATGCGCTCGCCGTGCTCGAGGGCGTGGCGCTGTCCGCCCGCCATCTATTCGGGGCGCTGGTGGATGCGGCCGGGTTCCGCCCCGACTGGCTGTTATATGGTGGCGGCGGTTCCCAGTCGGATCTTTGGAGCCAGATCCGCTCCGACTGTCTGGGCATTCCGCTGCATCGCTTCACCTACGCCGACGTCGGCTGCCTCGGCGCGGCCATCCTGGCTGCGGTCGGTATCGGGGCCTTCGCTTCGATCGCCGACGCGGTGCCGGCCATGACCCACGTCGAACGCATCTTCGAACCGGATCCTCGGCGGGCCATCCGCTACGATCGGATGTTCGAGGCCTACCGAAACGCCATCGATGCCCTTCGCCCCATCGGCCTCATCGATGTCGATGGAAATAGCTAAAACGAGAACCGCTTGCCTTGTGGAGGAAACCTTATGAGAAAACTCGCGCTTTCCCTCGTCGCCACCGCCAGCCTGCTGTGCGGCGGCACATCGGCCTTTGCCACCAACGTGACGATCCTGACGCCGTACATCAGTTCCATCCCGACCAATGACATGGCCCAGACCTTCAAGTCCGAGGGCGCCAAGCGGGGCTGGACGGTGACGATCATCGACACCCGCAACGACTTCGGTCAGCTGGCGTCGCGCATCGAGGATACGGTGAACGCCAAGACCGACGCCATCGTGCTGATTTCCACCGACGCCTCGCAGGTGGGCGATCAGGTCGACCTGGCCGCCAAAGCCAACATTCCGGTCATCTCGCTCGACGGGACCAAGCGCAACAACGTGGCGGTGAACGTCACCTCCAACAACTTCGAGCTTGGCGTCCAGCTGTCCGAAGCGCTTTTCAAGGCCCTCGGCGGCAAGGGCAACATCGTCAAGTTCTACCACTCGGCCCACCCCGGCGTGCGTCAGCGCGAACTCGGCCTCGATGCAACGTTGAAGAAGTACCCGGACATCAAGGTCATCGCCGACCACTTCGTCAAAGTTCCCGGACCGGTCGACGACGGCCGCGTTGCCATGGAGAACATTCTGCGCCAGTACGGCAACAAGATCGACGGCGTCTGGGCCGCGTTTGACGACCCGGGCATCGGGTCAGAACTCGCCACCGAATCCGAGTTGCCGAACTCCAAGCTGATCATCATGGGGATCGACGGCAATGCTCAGGCCGTCAACATGATCAAGTCCTGCACGCACTACAAGGCGACGATCCGGCAGGACTTCGCCAAGATGGCCGAGGTTGGTGCCACGCAGCTCGCAAAGATCTTCGCCGGCGGCAAGACCGACAGCGACGAGATCTCTGTGCCGGCGGTGCTGCTGACGGCAGAGTCGCTTGGCGCCAAGTGCCCCTGATCGGGCCATTGAAGGGATAGAAGGATGATGCTCGACATTCGAGGGCTCGAGAAGAGCTTCGGAGGGGTACGAGCACTTGCGGGAGCAAATCTCTCCGTGGAGGCCGGATCCGTTCACGGCCTCCTCGGCGAGAACGGCGCCGGCAAGTCGACCCTCATCAAGGCGCTTTCCGGTCTGGTGACGCCGGACAGGGGCGAGATCCGGCTGGACGGGAGCATATGCGAAATCCACGGCGTGCAGCATGCCGAGGAACTGGGCTTCCGCTTCATCCATCAGGAACTGAGCGTGGTTCCGTATTTCACGGCAGTCGAAAACGCCTTTGTTGGTCGATCCTATCCGCGTCGCGGTCCGTTCTTCAACAAGCAGGCCATGCGCAACATGGTGGCCGGAACGGCCCGCGACATCGCGCCCGACCTGCCGCTGGACTTGCCGGTCGGACGCATGACGACCGGGCAGAAGCAGCTGGTGGAGATCATTCGCGCCTTGATGGGGAGCCCTGCCCGGCTCGTCGTCATGGACGAGCCGACCGCCTCGCTCTCCGACGGCGAAGCCCGGCGGCTGCATTCCGCCGTTCGCGGCCTCGCCGAACGCGGCGTGGCCGTCATCTTCATCTCGCATCGCCTGGATGAGGTGACGGAGATTTGCGACCACTTCACCGTGCTGCGCAATGGCGCCACGGTTGGCGGCGGCGCCATTGGCGAGACCAACCGCGGCCATCTCGTCGAACTCATGTCGGGCAGGCAGGAAGTCGTCGTAGCCCGCCCGCAACCCCACACCGGCAGCGAGGTGGTTCTCGATGTCGACGGCCTGGCGTTCGGCGACCGTGGCAACCGCGTTTCGTTCCAGATCCATGCGGGCGAGATCCTCGGCCTCTACGGGCTGGTCGGGGCCGGTCGGTCGTCGTTGATGAAGATCATCTGGGGGGCCCGGCGGCAGGGCGTGGGGCGCATCTCGCTCGACGGCGTTGCGCTTCGCTCCGGCCGGATCAGCGACCGAATCGATCGCGGCGGGGCCTATGTGCCGGAGGACCGGCGAACCCAGGGCCTGATCACGGTCAGAAGCATCGCCGAGAATCTCGCCCTGACCAATCTCCCGGCCGTACGCAAATGGTCACGCCTGCCGATCATCAGCTGGAAGGCGCTGGCCGAGCGCGCCGCTGCGGTCAAATCCCAGCTGACGATCAGAATGGCTTCGCCGTTCGCCCGTCCGCTGACGCTTTCGGGCGGAAACCAGCAGAAGCTGTTGTTTGGAAGATGGTTCGGCCGCGGGATCCGGTTGTTGATCCTCGATGAACCGACGCGCGGCGTCGACGTGGGCGCCAAGGCGGAGCTGCACGCGATCGCCCGCGATTTTGCCGCCAGGGGGGCTGCCGTGCTGCTGACGACCAGCGACATGGACGAACTCCTGGCCCTGGCAAACCGCGTGCTGGTCATTGCCGGCGGTGAAGTGACTGCGACGCTGTCCGGCGACGAACTCAAGCCTGCCCGGATCATCGACGCGGCCTTCCAACATCAAGAACGGAAAGTTTCTGTCCAATGACCGACTTCATCCGGAAATTCGGTACCCTGCTGGCGCTGGTTGCCATTGTCGCCCTGTTTGCCGCGCTCTCTCCGGACGCCTTTGGTTCGGCCAACAACCTGATCAACATCACCCAGCAGATGACGCTTTTGTCGATCGTCGCCGTCGGTGCCACGGTGGTCATGGCTGTCGGCGAGTTCGACCTGTCCACCGCCTCCATCGTCTCCTTCGGCGGGATCCTGGTCGTCTTTCTCCTGAAGCTCGGCGTGACACCTCCGCTCGCCTGCCTTGCCGTACTTGCCGGAGCCGCCGTATTCGGCGCCATATCGGGCCTCATTGTCTCGCGTTTCGAAGTCCTCTCCTTCATCGTCACGTTGGCAATGGGAACGATCATCGGCGGCATCACGTTCTGGCTGTGCGATGGCGCGACCTTGTTCGGTTCGATCCCCGACGGCTTCCGCAACATCGCCCGCGGTCATGTCGCCGGATTGCCGACACTGACATGGTGGCTGATCGGCACCTCGGTCATCGCCTGGGTCGTGCTCGACAAGGTCGAACTCGGCCGGCGGCTTTATGCCATCGGCGGCAATCGCGAGGCCGCGCGGCTCGCCGGCGTTCGCATCGTTTCCAATACCGTCGTCGCCTTCATGATCTCCGCCGTGTTCTCGGCTCTCGTCGGCATTCTCTTGACCGCCCGGATCGGCAGCGCCAACCCGACGGGTGGCGGCGGCTACCTGCTCAACGCCTACGCGGCGATCTTCCTCGGCATGACGGCGTTCCGGGAAGGTGAGGCCAATGTCGCCGGCACGCTCGTCGGTTCGGCCATTATTGCCGTCATCGGCAACGGCCTCACCATTCTCGGTGTGTCGACGTTCCTTCAGGACATCATTACCGGTCTGATCATTCTGGCGGCGGTGCTCGTGCGGCGCGCCGGTCGGGCGAGGGGGTAAGCCATGCCGACCGCAGCCTCGCTCGCCATATCCGCTGGACGCTTCGGCACCTTCGGCGGTCAATTCGTGGCGCCGGTCCTCCTGCCGGTTCTCGACCGGCTGGACGAAGCCTTCGCCGCTGCGTGGGCGGACCCGGCGTTCCATTTCGATCTCGAAACACTGATGCATCGCTTCGTCGGTCGCCCGACGCCAATCTTCGAGACGAGGTCGTTTCGTCCCGAAAAGGCGGCGAGGATTGTTCTCAAGCGGGACGATCTGACCTTCAACGGCGGCAACTATGCCAACTCGGCGGTCGGCCAATGTCTGCTGGCCCGTCGCATGGGTCTCGGCGCCGTCGTCACGGATACGGGGTCCGGCGAGAACGGTGTAGCGACGGCGGCGGTTGCCGCCCACCTCGGTCTGCGATGCACGATCTACATGGGGCGCAAGGACGCCGATCAGCAATCGCCGATGGTGAGGAAGATCCGCCTGTTCGGAGCCGATCTCGGGATCGTCGAAGAGGCGGATCGCGCTCTGAGCGCGGCGACGAGCGCAGCCATCCGCCACTGGATGGGCAACAGCGCCACCACGGCCTATGTGGCTGGCGCGCCGATCGGCGCCCATCCCTTTCCGACGATCGTTGCGACACTGCAGGCCGTGATCGGACGGGAAACGCGCCTACAGTTGATCGACGCCGGCATGCACCCCACGGCGCTGCTGTCCGCAGTCGGCGGCGGTTCATCGACACTCGGTCTGTTTTCGGGGTTCGTCGATGATCCGGGCATTCAACTGATCGCCGTCGAGGCCGGCGGCAGCGGCGAGCCCGGAGCTCCGCACGCTGCCCGACTTCGCTTTGGCCGACGGGGGATCTTTCACGGGGCGGAGACGCTGGTGCTGGCCGATGACCAGGGGCAGCTCCTGCCGACGGCGTCGATCGCTCCCGGACTGTCCTATCCCGGATCGCCGCCGCAGCTTGCCAACATGGTGACATCGGGCCGCGTCACGACAATGACGATCAATGACCACGAGGCCCTGTCGGCCGTTCGCCGGCTTGCCGCTGGTGAGGGCGTTCTCGTCTGCCTCGAGGCCGGGCACGCGCTGGCCGCCGCCGAGAAAGTGGGGCGGCAGCTTTCACCCGACAGCGTCGTGGTCGTCATGGTGTCCGCCTCCGGGGACAAGGACATCGACCGACTTTGGCAGGAAGAGTGAGACCAATGGAAAACCCCGCCCCCGCGCTTCCCAACCGGATCGATGCGATGTTCGTCCGGCTTCGAGCCGAAGGCCGCAAGGCTTTCGTCACCTATACCGTGGCCGCCGACCCGACGTTCGACGCCAGTCTGGCCATGCTGCACGAATTCGTATCGGCGGGTATCGACCTCATCGAACTCGGCTATCCGTTTTCCGATCCCATCCTCGACGGAGCCACGATCCAGAAGGCCAATCGCCGTGCGCTTGCGGCCGGAGGAAATCTCCAGCGCACGCTCGATCTCTGCAAGGCGTTCCGCCGGCACGACAGCACCACGCCGGTCGTGCTGATGGGCTACGCCAATCCGCTGGCGGTGATGGGGTACGAGCGCTTTGCCGAACGGGCGGCCGACGCCGGGGTCGACGGGATCATCGCCGGCGATTTCCCGATCCGCGAAGCCAGCCCGCTGCTGGCCGCATTGGACCGGCATGGTCTGGTCATGATTCCGATGGCCGCCCCCAGTCTGTCGCCGGCCGATTACGCCGTCGACAAGCCCGGCATCGGCGGCTTCCTGTACTGCATCCCGGTCGTTGGTCCGACCGGTGGCCCATCGGCCTCCACCGATGCCATCGTACAGGCGGTCGAGCGCTGCCGGCAGCACAGCCGGCTGCCCGTCATGGTCGGATTCGGCGTCAAAACGCCGGACATGGCGGCCGGCGTAGCATCTGTCGCCGACGGCGTGATCGTCGCGACGGCACTGATCGATCAGTTCGACAGGCTGAGGGCGTCCGAATTGCGCGGAACGGCGTTCGACGATGCGGTCAGGGCCAATGTGCAGGCCTTCAGGCAGGCGATCGACCGCCCGTGGCGCGGCGCCTGAAATCCGACAAGGGTGAAATTCGTCATTGCTCGGCTTTCGCTTCAGACCGTCATGCGACGGCGGGCTCCGTCGTCGACAGGCTCCGGATCAGGAGATCGGTGACTAAATCCACGCGTTCGCTCAGTTCGCGCATCAAGGTGTCGTGATCCAGGTGAAGCATCAACGCCCGAAAATGTAGCGGACCGATCGCCGCGCCGATGAACATGTCGGCCAAAGCTCTGGCCTCCCTTCCGGCCAACTGAACGGCGGCGCTCTCCGAATCGAGCTTGTTCAGAAACACCGCCAGCATCCCGTCAACGCACTCTCGATGAAAGCGCTCGGCGAGTTCCGGCGATTTTCGCGCCTCGGAAATGACCAAGCGCATCAGCGTCAATTGCCGGGGAGAGAGCACGAACGCCGCGAGATCGAACAGCATCTGCCGGATCTGCTCGCGGGAGTCGCGCGGCTTCGACGTGAGGATCAGCGCTTCCATCGGCGGCAGGCGCTCGGCGAGAATGTCGTCGTGACTTTCCACAAGGGCGCTGAACAAGGCAAACTTGTCCGGAAAATGCCGGTAGACGGACTTCTTGGCCATCCCGGCGGCACGCGCAACCTCCTCCATCGTTGCGTCGCCATACCCCTTCTCGTCGAAAATCCGCTCGGCAGCTTTGAGGATGATCGCCTTGCGCTCGGACTCCGTCCAGACGGGAGGCCTGCCACCGGTAGCCACACTCGCAACCAAATCGAGACCCTCGCCATCAGAATGGATTTGACAAATGGAAACGAATCCGTTTCCTTACCGGATACGAAACGATACCGTTTCCATCCACTACACACAATACCCATGGGAATATCAATTAATGCAGGCTCGCACGGCCACCATCGTCATTAAGCCTAGACTGCCGTCTGAGCGGGGAGCGATGGGAATCGGCGCGGATGTCGGCGCCACGCCGCGCATGCCAGACCACCTCGACAGTTTGCCGGTACACTCCCACTCATGGCGCTGCGTCGAAATCGATGCGGGACTTGCAGCCGAATGATGGGCGCAGCGCTCAACTCCGTACAATTCGTTACAATCTCGGTGAAGTCAGAAACCGAATGAAAATGGACTCTGCCTGCTCCCTCCCCTATTGTCGTGAGCCGCGCGGCTCTGACTGGAGTTGATGATGATCAAGGCACGACGGCAGTTACCTGAACTCAACGATTTCATCTCCGCGGTCGTCGAGTCTTTGCGGCGACTACGTGTTTTCGAATATAGTGATTCTGTTGCTGTCAATCGAGAGCAAGACGTTTCACATTGTCTCCAAGCATCGCATCGCGCGGTGACCTGCCGAACGGCGATTTTGGCTGGAGGACTTGCCCTGGCGGTTGTCTTGACGGCCGGCGCGGACTTGGCCCACGCGCAAGTGCCGCCCGGCGGACCAGCGCCGCGTGCCGAAGTCGGCTTCGTCGTGCTGCATCCCCAGTCGGTGGCGATCACTGCCGAACTGCCCGGGCGCACGGCCGCCTCTTTGGTGGCCGAGGTCCGGCCGCAGGTGAACGGCATCATCCGCGCGCGCCTGTTCAACGAGGGCGGCGAGGTCAAGCTCGGCGACCCGCTCTACCAGATCGACCCGGCGACCTATCAGGCCGCTTACGACAGTACCCAGGCCGCGCTGGCCAAAGCCGAAGCCGCCGTGCCGAGTGCCGAAACCAAGGTCGAGCGCTATCAGTCGCTGATCAAGCAGAACGCCGTGGCCAAGCAGGACCTCGACGACGCCAACGCCGCGCTGGCCCAGGCGAAGGCCGCCGTCGCCGTCGCCAAGGCCGACGTCGAAACGGCCAAGATCAACCTCGACTATACGACCATTCGCGCCCCGATTGGCGGCCGCATCGACAAGTCGAGCCTGACGCAGGGCGCCCTGGTCACGGCAAGCCAGTCGACGCTGCTCACCACCATCCGCACCATCGAGCCGATCAACGTCGACATCACCCAGTCGAGCCGCCGGTTGCTCGACTTGCGCGCCGCCATCGACGCCGGACGCATCAAGATTTCCGGCGACAGGATCAAGGTGCGACTGAAGCTCGAGAACAGCGAGATCTACGCGTACACCGGCACCCTGGCCTTTGCCGAGGCGAACGTCAGCCAGACCACCGGGACGTTCACGCTCAGGGCGCAATTCCCCAACCCGCAAAGGCTGCTGCTGCCGGGCATGTATGTCCGGGCGTTCATTGAGCAAGGCATCGCCGAGAACAGCTTCCTGATGCCGCAGCGCGCCGTCGGCCATAACACCAAGGGTCAGGCCACCGCGCTGTTCATCGACAAGGACAACAAGGTCGAAGAACGCGTGCTGCAGCTTGGCGACGTCGTCGGCACGAGTTGGCTGGTGCAGGGCATCACCGACGGCGATCGCGTCATCGTCGACGGCACCCAGCGTGCCCGACCGGGCGCCCAGGTGCAGCCGGTCGAAGTCATTCTCGACGAGACGACCGGCGAGGTCCGCGAACGCAAGCAGACGACGTCCGAGGCCGAACCGGCTTCGCTCGGCCCGGCGCGGACATCCGCGCCGAGCGCCAATTGACGATCACCGAACGCGTGGGGACTTGAATGTCGCGCTTCTTCATCGACAGGCCGATTTTCGCCTGGGTGATCGCCATTACGGTGATGCTCGCAGGCCTACTTGCCGTCAGAACGCTGTCGATCTCGCAATATCCGCAGATCGCGCCGCCGACTGTCAGCATCAACGCCACCTATCCGGGCGCAGACGCGCAGACGGTGGAAAACTCGGTGACCAAGGTCATCGAGCAGGGCATGACCGGGCTCGACAATCTCGACTACATCGCCTCGACGTCGACCTCGACCGGCCAGGCGCAGATCACGCTGACATTCACCAACAGCGCCAATCCCGACGTGGCGCAGATGCAGGTGCAGAACAAACTGCAGCTCGTCACGGCGCAATTGCCGCAGATCGTGCAGTCGACAGGAATCTCCGTCAACAAGGCGGCGACCGGCTTCCTCATGGTGGTCAGTTTCGTTTCGACCGACGGCAAGATGAATACGACCGATCTGGCCGACTACGTCGATTCCTCCATCAACGATACCTTGAAGCGCGTTCCCGGCGTCGGCTCGACTCAGCTATTCGGCGCCAACTACGCCATGCGTGTCTGGCTCGACCCGGACAAACTGGCGAAATATTCGCTGATGCCCGGTGATGTCTCCAATGCGATCCAGGCGCAGAATGCCCAGATCTCGGCGGGCCAGTTGGGAGGACTGCCGGCGGTCGTCGGCCAGCAGATCAACGCCACGATCACCGCCCGTTCGCGTCTGCAAACGCCGGAACAGTTCCGCTCGATCATTCTGAAGAGCGGCACCGATGGCTCTCTGGTCCGGCTCGATGACGTCGCCCGCGTCGAACTCGGCGCCAAGTCGTACACCAATGCCACCTTCTACAACGGTAATTCGGCGACCGGTCTCGCCATCAGCCTGGCCACGGGCGCCAACGCCATTTCGACCGCGCAGGCGGTGCAGGCGGCGATCGAACGGCTGAAAGGCACGTTCCCGCAGAACGTCGAGGTGGTCTACCCCTACGACACCACCCCCTTCGTCAGGCTGTCGATCGAGGAAGTGGCCAAGACGCTCGGCGAGGCCGTCGTGCTGGTCTTCCTGGTGATGCTGGTGTTCCTGCAGAACATCCGGGCGACGCTCATTCCGACGCTGGCCGTGCCCGTAGTGCTCCTCGGCACATTCGCGGTGCTGTCGGTCGCCGGATATTCGATCAACACATTGACCATGTTCGCCATGGTGTTGGCGATCGGCCTCCTCGTCGACGATGCCATCGTGGTGGTCGAAAACGTCGAACGGGTGATGACGGAGAAGGGCCTCAGCCCGCGCGAGGCGACCATTCTCTCGATGCGTGAGATCACCGGAGCGCTGGTCGGCATCGCCACAGTGCTGTCCGCCGTCTTCATTCCGATGGCCTTCTTCGGCGGCGCCGTCGGCGTCATCTACCGCCAGTTCTCGGTGACCATCGTCTCGGCGATGGTGCTGTCGGTGCTCGTCGCCATGATCCTGTCGCCGGCACTCTGCGCTTCGATCCTCAAGCGCCCGCCCGACCATGCGGCAAACGGCGGCATTCTCGGCCTGTTCAACCGCGGCTTCGATGCGCTCACCCGCGGCTACGGCGCCGTCGCCGGATTCGTCGTCCGTTTCTGGTTCGTGTTCATCGTCCTGTTTCTGGTGATCGTCGGCAGTGCCGGCTACCTATTCCTAAAGCTGCCGAATTCCTTTCTGCCGGAGGAGGATCAGGGCATCCTGATCACATCGGTGTCGCTGCCGGTCGGCGCCACGCAGGACCGCACCATCAAAGTGCTGCAGGACGTGGCCAACTGGTATCGGACCGAGGAGAAGAAGACGGTCGATGGCGTGATGTCCGTCGCCGGCTTCGGCTTCGGCGGCCAGGGCCAGAACGTCGGCCTCATCTTCGTGCGGCTGAAGGACTTTGCGCTGCGTACCACGCCGGATCTCTCCGCCTCGGCTGTGGCCGGCCGCGCCATGCGGCATTTCCTCACCGTGCGTGAGGCCCAGATCTTCGCCCTGGCTCCGCCGGCGATCCAGGGCATGGGCAACAACAACGGCTTCGACCTCTACCTGCAGGACATCAATGGCGCCGGCCACGACAAGCTGATGCAGATCCGCAATCAGCTGCTCGGCGCGGCGGCGAAGAGCCCGCTCCTGTCGGGGACCCGGCCCAACGGCCAGGAGGACACGCCGCAGTTCACCGTCGACGTCGATCAGGAGAAGGCGAGCGCGCTCGGCATTTCGCTGGCCGACATCGACACGACGCTGTCGACCGCCTGGGGCTCCGCCTATGTCAACGACTTCATCGATCGCGGCCGGGTGAAATCGGTCTACCTGCAGGCGGACGCGCCGTTCCGTCGCCAGTCGGTCGACCTGGACCGTTGGCACGTGCGCAATGCTACCGGCGAGATGGTGCCCTTCTCCGCTTTCGTCTCCAACCACTGGACCTACGGATCGCCCCGACTTGAGCGCTACAACGGCTCGGCGGCGGTGGAAATCCAGGGTGCGGCCGCGCCAGGCGTCTCTTCCGGCACCGCCATGGAAGAGATCGACAAGCTGACTGCCGCCCTGCCCGTCGGTTTCGGTCATGAATGGACGGGGCTGTCGGCACAGGAGCGGCTGTCGGGCAACCAGGCGACCTCGCTCTACGCGATCTCGGTCCTGGTCGTCTTTCTGTGCCTGGCGGCGCTGTACGAGAGCTGGTCGGTGCCCTTGGCCGTCATGCTCGCAGTGCCGGTCGGCGTGTTCGGCGCGCTTGTTGCCGCGCTGGTGTTCGCCCAGACCAATGATGTCTATTTCAAGGTCGGCCTCTTGACCACCATCGGTCTGGCGGCGAAGAACGCCATTCTCATCGTCGAATTCGCGCTCGAACGCGAGGCTGCCGGCATGCCGCTGATCGAGGCGACGATCACGGCGGCCCGGCAACGCCTCAGGCCAATTCTGATGACCTCGCTTGCCTTCATCCTCGGCGTGACCCCGCTGGCGACGGCGCATGGTGCCGGCTCGGGCGCGCAGAATTCGATCGGCATCGGCGTCATGGGCGGCATGATCGCAGCGACTGTGCTCGGCGTGTTCTTCGTGCCTATGCTGTTCGTCGTGGTGCGCAAGCTGTTCCCACGCCGCAAGCGCCCGAACGATCCCGCAGAGAGCGTATCCCCGGTCGCGGAGCATCCCTAATGGTTCAGTCGATCTCAGAAGCGGCGCGCTATCGCGCCATCCACCGTGCCGTCGTGCTGGGACTTGCCGGCCTGACATTGGCCGCCTGCGCTGTCGGTCCAGAGTATTCGCTGCCGACGATAACCCTGCCCGGGCAGTGGCACCACGCCGCGGAAACCCGGCCGGTAAAAGCCGCAGATCTCGGCGAATGGTGGAGGGATCTCGGCGATCCCATGCTCAACCGGCTGATCGAGCGTGCGGTCGCCGGCAATCTGGATGTCGCCGCGGCCAAGGCGAAGATCCGCCAGGCCCGTGCCCAATTGCGCGAACAGGCGGGCAACCTGGCGCCGAGCCTCACCGGCGTCGACTCGGCGACGCGTTCGCAGACCCCCGCCTCCACATCCGGCACCGGCAAGACCACCGTCAGCAACCTGTTCCAGGCCGGACTCGACGCTTCGTGGGAGGTCGACCTGTTTGGCGCCAACGAACGCGCCGTGGAGGCTGCGAGCGCCACGGCCCAGGCGAGCGAGGCCGATCTGCAAGCCACGCTGTTGACCCTCGTCGGCGACGTCGCTTCCTACTACATCGATGCGCGCGGCTATCAGGCCGAGATCGCGCTGGCCCGCCGCACCGCCGAATCGCAGCGCAGCACCGCCAAACTGACCGGCAGCAAGTTCGAGGCCGGCACGGCATCGGCCGTCGACGTCGCCAAGGCCGATGCGTTGGCCGCGACGACGGAATCCGACATCCCCGCCTACGAAAGCGCGCTCGCTCAATCGATCCATCGGCTGGGGCTTCTCGTCGGGGACGAGCCCGGAGCGCTGTCGGGCGAGATGAAGCAATCTGCGCCGGTTCCGTCTGCCTCGAAGGCTTTGCCGCGCGGCATCCCGGCCGACCTGCTGCAGCACCGGCCGGACATCCGCGCTGCCGAACGGCGCCTTGCTTCTGCGACGGCCGAGATCGGCGCGGCAGAGGCTGCCCGCTATCCCTCGATCACGCTTTCCGGCTCGATCTCGACCACCGGCACCAAGACCGACCAGTTGTTCAAAGCCTCGTCCATCGCCTGGTCGTGGGGCCCCTCGGTCAATGTGCCGCTGTTCACCGGCGGCAGGCTGGAGGCCACCGTCGACGCCGCAGCGGCCTCGCGCGACCAGTCGCTGATCACTTGGCGCTCGACCGTCCTATCGGCGCTCGGGGACGTGGAAAATGCCCTCGTCTCGATTTCGGCCGAGCGCGTGCACCAGGACAAGCTCAGCGAAGCCACCCGCAACTACCGCAAGGCTGCCGATCTCTCGCGAGCGCTGTATCAGTCGGGATCGTCGAGCTTCCTCGATGTCCTCGACGCCGAGAAGTCGCTCTATTCGGCGGAAACATCGCGGATCGCCAGTCGCATCTCGCTTGCCAAGGACCACGTGGCGCTTGCCAAGGCGCTCGGCGGCGGCTGGGTGAAGCCGGTCGATCCGACGAAGCCCGAAATCATCGATGTGGCGACCGGCCCGCACATGCGCCGGACCGACTGAGGCCCCGGCGATTTGAGCCTGCAAATAGATTGCGAAATCGACGACGGGTTGGTCGGCGCCATCCCTTAACTTGGGGCCGCCCCACCCGGAGCGACAGGCTGTGGCGGCACTTTACCCGGCATTCCCGGACGGGAGTGCGGTGAAGGCTTACCCGGCTGCTGCGCCCTGAGTGCGATTGACTCAAGACACAAGATCGACAGAATCTGATTGCCACCACATCAGCCAAACCGTTGCTCTCGTTCGATAAGCGTCAGAGCGACAATGATGATTGGTCCTTTGGTGATCAGCTGAATCGATATCGGAACATTCATCAAAGTATCGAATTCCACCGAAATCTGAACCAAGGACGCTCAGTATTTCCGTCGGCAGATGATCGCTCGGCAAATAGCCGGATTTCGGAGAAATATATTAATGGTGCGTAGACACGGGTCAGGCTCCCGCGGAAAATCCGGATTAATTCTTGGCGGAAATCAACAAGTCGTGCTTTGAAAGCCCCCAGGAACCGTGCACTCGGGTGCGCGATCAAATATCGGCTTCTCATCCTCACCACCTTCGCGTCACGCGGCGTATGGCGCTGGCTCGAATGGAGGAACAGCTTCGATAGCGACCCGCGACATTTTCGCTGCGATGCGGTCATCCCGTCCCTTGATCGGCCAGCAGAGCCGCTTGCCAGGGTCCGAGATTCATTACAATCGCGCCAAAACGGGATGCAACCGCGATCCGTCTTGACAAGGGGAAAGCCTCCCGACTAGGAAAGTTCTCTATTCGTCAGTTTGGGATCTGACGGACATTTGGCAATGGGCCGAACAAACAGTCGGGCGGCGCACAATAGATGTTTCCAGCGGATGCTAGGCCGAGTCTGACCGCCAGTGCCAGGGCCGTATTCCGCCGTCTCGTTCTGGATGGCCCGTCGACGCGTCCCCAGATCGGACCGCTGCTGGGTTTGTCCCGCCCGACGATGTCGGCCGCCATCGCCGAATTGGAACGCATCGGCTATGTCGATGAGATCGGCGTCGTGCAGGGGACGATGGGACGGCGCGCGGTCAAGTACCGTGCCGGGCGTGGCGCCGGACATATCATCGCCGTCGATGCCGGGGCGACGCACGTGCGCCTGCGTCTTGCCACGCTCGACCGCCGGTTGCTGCACAGCCGGGTGCATCGGCTCCCGACACGCCAACTGATGCTCAATGAGGAAATCAGCGCCGCGGTGGCCGACGAAGTGGCGGCGGCCATCGCCGAGCGCCAGGACGAGTGGGGCCCGCTGCGGGTGGTGGGCATCGCCCTGCCGACACGCGTCGTCGACAAAGGGCTCGATTGGGATGCGACCCGGCAGAACGTCATCTTCAGTCGCTTCTCCCCGCCGGGCGGGGTTGATCTGGTGCTGGAGAACAACGTCAATTGTGCCGCCGTGGCCGAGCGCTTTTACGGCGCCGCGAAGGACTGGCCGACGTTCGCCTACATCCAGATCGGCCTGAAGATCGGTATGGGGCTGATGCTCGGCGGCGAACTGGTGCGAGGTCGCAACGGCGCTGCCGGCGAAATCGGACATCTGTCGTTTCCCTTTGCGCCCGGACTTCTGCCCGTGGCGGGCGAAGCCGAACGCTACATGGGAACCGAGGCGTTGATTGCCCGCGTCCGCGCCGACTGGCCGGCCGACGCTGGCGCCCCGCCGCTCGACACCCGGGAACTGCTGTCGCGCGCCGAAGCCGGCGAACCGGCCGCGCTCGTCCACGTCGACCGGCACGCCACCGACGTCGGCGCTTTGATCGCCGCCTGCGTCAGCGTCGTCGACCCCGGACTGGTGGTGCTGGGCGGCGGCATGGGAGCCTCGCCGTTGCTGCTGCCCAAAACGCGCGAAGTGGCCAACCGACTGTCATATCCGGTCGAGGTCGAAAACAGCGCGCTGGGCTCCGATGCCACCGTGCTCGGCATCGAGCGGCTGGCCATCGACCGGGCGATGTCCTTCCTGCTCGGCGACGACCCCATCACACCTTAGCTGGAATGCCACATGCCAAGGCAGAGCTGCCTGGTGTTTTGGCTTGACCGCTCGAGTTTGTTTGTTAATGTGCCTAACATAGAAGCTCGGTCGTGAGGCGAACGCCGCGAACCTAGTTCAGCAGGAGGCAACATGAGGATCATTTCCAAGCTTCAGGGCGGCATTGCGGGTCTGCTCGCCAGTGTCGCACTCGCCGGGGCGGGCGCCGCCTCGGCCGAAGGGGTCACGTTGGAATATTGGGTCTATTCCGACTTCGCCGCCGGCGATGCCTTGGCGTTGCAGCAGCAGTTCATCGCCGAATTCGTCGCCAAGCACCCGGGCGTCAAGATCAACATCACCGGCAAGGGCGACGACGACCTGACGGCGGGCGAGATCGCCGGCGCGGCCAGCAACACTCTGCCGGACGTGTTCATGAACGGCCTCAACGTCGGCGCCCAACTCGCCAGCGTCGGGGCGCTGTCCAACATCTACGACAAGTGGATGGCGATGCCGGAGAGCTTCCGCGCCCAGTTCAACGCCGACGCGATCAAGAGCTGCACGCCCAAGCCGGACAAAATGTATTGCCTGCCCTATACCGGCTTCGGTTCTCTGCTGTTCCGCAACCTCACGGTTCTGCAGAAGGCGGGCGTCGATACCTCCAAGGTGCCGGCGACGTGGACCGAATGGTTCGAGCAGATGAAGAAGGTCAAGGCGGCCGGCCTGTACGCCATGCCCGACACGACCATGGTGTTCAACTCCGTCGCAGAGATCTACGGCACCACGGGTGACGCCAGCAACTGGGGCATCGACTGGGCGACGCACAAGACGCGGATCGATCCGACGGTCATGACCAAGGTGCTGCAGAAGTTCATCGACATGGTTCCCCTGAACAGCGGCACCAGCCGCAATGATCAGGCGACCAAGGACTTGTTCATCGCCAACCAGTTGGCCTTCCACGTGGTCGGGCCGTGGGTCGACCCGACCTACAAGCAGGCGGCCGAAAAGAACGGTCTCAAGTACGACTTCCAGCTCGTCCCGGGCGACACGCCCGATAAGCACGGCGGCATCAAGAGCTACGAGATTGTCGGCGTTTCACCCGGACCGCATCGGGATCTGGCGTGGGAATTTGCGACCTACATCACGGCCAAGGAACAGATGGGCCGCTGGGCCACGCTGCTGGCACGCTATAACGGCAACGCCGCCGCCATGGCTGACCCGAAGGTCGCGTCCCAGTTGCTTATCACCAAGTCGGTTGAGGCGGTGAAGTATGCCGTCGACGTGCAGCCGCCGTACTTCGTCGGAACGGTGCCGAGCTGCTACCTCGCGACCGTGGTCGATATCGCCGCAGCGACGGCCGACGGCAAGTACACGGCCGCAGCAGGCGCCAAGGAAATGATCTCCCAGCTCAACACCTGTCTGGCGGAATGACAGCCAAATGTGTGGACGCTAGAAAAACTGCACCGCGACCGGTCTCTCCCGGTCGCGGCAACAGAAAGATTTGGCAATGCACCTGCGCCGTCACCTGCCGCACTATCTGATGATCGCGCCGTTCATGCTGCTGTTTGCGATATTCTTCCTGTTCCCGATCCTGAGTGGTTTCTACTACAGTTTCAACGATTGGAATGCGGTTCAGCCCGCGAAGTTCGTCGGTCTGGCAAACTATCAGAAGATCATAGCCTCGCGTGATTTCGCGCGGTCGATGTGGAATCTCGGCACCTACATCGTGATCACGGTGCCGCTCGGCATCCTGGTGGCGCTCGGGCTGGCGCTTCTGGTGGACAACTTCACCGGCCGCTGGGCGCACGTCTTCCGTGGCGCCTACTTCCTGCCGGTCGTGCTGCCGTCGTTCCTCGCCGCCACCATCTGGCGCTGGATCTATGCCCCGAATTTCGGACTGCTCAACATGATGCTGGGTTGGTTCGGCATGCCCTCGGTGAACTTCCTCAACAACACCGGCTCCATGATCTACTGCCTGATCGCCGTCGACGTCTGGGCGTCGGCCGGCTTCAACATGATCATTCTGCTGGCCGGACTGAAGAACATTCCGACCGAACTGTACGAAGCGGCCCGGCTCGACGGGGCGAGCAAGTGGCAGCAGATCATCCACATCACCATTCCCATGCTGGGTCCGGTGCTGTTCTTCGTCGTCACCTACGGGCTGATTTCGGCCATGCAGGTTTTTGACAAGCCCTGGCTCTTAACCGGTTCGTCATTCACCACCTACGGCGGCCGCGGCAATGCTCTGCTGTTTCCGGTCATGGACATGATGGGGCGCGGGTTCGGTGCCGTGAAATTCGGAGAGGCCGCCGCCTATGGCTTCCTGCTCACGCTCGCCATCGTCATGGTCACGGCGCTGATGTTCGTGCTGCGCAGCTGGAGTGACCGCCGATGACCGCCAAACGCGCCAGCGCCACGTCGCCGACAATCTGGACGGTGCTGAAATGGACCGTTGCCATCCTGGCCGCCGTCATTGCGGTGTTTCCGGTGTGGTGGATGATCAACGTCGTGTTCTCCGAGCCCGGGCAGCCGGTCTCGATCAACCCGCGCCTGTGGCCGACGTCGTTGACCGCGGGTCTCCAGACCGTGCATGTGATTTTCGCCGAGACGGCGTATCTGCATGCCTACATGGTCTCCGTCTGCTACTCGGTGCTGACCATTGCCGGTGTGCTGTTGTTTGGATCGGCGGCGGCCTTCGAATTCGCGCTGTTCGACTTTCCCGGCCGACGGATCATCTTCGGCATCGTCATGCTGGCACTCATGGTGCCGACGGCGGTGACCATCATTCCCACGTACCTGCTGACGGCCGATCTCGGCTGGCTGAACTCGATGCAAGGCCTGGTGGTACCCGGACTGGCGTCGGCATTCGGCCTGTTCATGCTGGTGCAGTTCATGCGCGCCATTCCGGCCGACATGATCGAGGCCGCGCGCCTCGACGGCGCCAGCCACCTGCAGATCTACTGGCACGTGGTCCTGCCGCTCTGCCGCAACGCCATGGTGACCCTGGCGATCCTGACCTTCATGCAGACCTGGGGCAACTACATGTGGCCGTTGCTCGTGGGCACCTCGCCGGACATGTACACGGTCGGCCAGATCGTCGGCATGTTCAACTCGCCCTTGTCGCACCAGACCGTCGAAGTGGTGATGACGGCCAATCTTCTGGCCGCGGTGCCGCCGCTGATCTTCTATCTGCTGTTCCAGCGCAAGATCGTCGAAGGCATTGCCATGTCGGGCACCAAAGGGTGACGGAGCTTAGGACAAGACAATGGCTTTTCTCGAAATTTCGTCCGTCTCCAAGTCCTTCGGCGCCGTCAAGGTCCTCGACGACATCACGCTTGAGATCGAGCGTGGCGAATTCGTCGTGTTCGTCGGGCCGTCCGGATGTGGCAAGTCGACGCTGCTCAGGATGATCACCGGACTGGATTCCCCCAATTCCGGCACGGTTTCCATCGAAGGCAAAGTGATGAACGACATCGAGCCGGCCAAGCGCGGCACGGCGATGGTGTTCCAGTCGTACGCCCTCTATCCTCACATGAGCGCCTACGACAACGTCTCGTTCGGTTTGCGCATGGCGCACACGGCGAAAACCTTGATCCGCCAACGCGTCGACGCTGCCGCAGCGATCCTGCGGCTCGACAAGCTGCTGCATCGGCGGCCGCGAGAGCTGTCCGGCGGTCAGAAGCAGCGTGTCGCCATCGGGCGGGCCATCGTGCGAGAGCCGCGGGTGTTCCTGTTCGACGAACCGTTGAGCAATCTCGACGCCGAACTGCGGGTGCAGATGCGCGCCGAACTGATCGAGCTGCATCGCCGCCTGGACGTGACGATGATCTACGTGACGCACGACCAGATCGAGGCCATGACCATGGCCGACAGGATGGTCGTGCTCAACGCCGGTCGCATGCAGCAGGTCGGCAGGCCGCTCGACCTCTACGACGATCCAGACAATCGGTTCGTCGCCGGCTTCGTCGGATCGCCGAGGATGAACTTCCTGGCGGGCGAGGTCGTCGGCGCCGATGCGACGTCGACGCGCCTGCTTCACGCCGGCGGGACCGGTCCGCTGACGCTGCCGATCGGCGGTCTCCAGGGTCAACTGAAGGTCGAAATCGGCGTCCGCCCCGATCACTTGCGCATCCTCGCCGACGGGGAAGACCCGCCGCCCGCTGCGATCGCCTTCACCGGCCGGGTTACCTTTGTCGAGGAACTGGGAAACGTGACCTATGTTCACATCGTCCTCGACGACGGCACGCCCATTGTCGTCGGCGCAGGTCGCGGCCCGCGGATCGGAACGGACGACGTCCGCATCACAGCGCCGGTGGGCCATGCGCTGCTGTTCGCCCAGGACGGGTGTCGTCTGCGCGGCCGCAACGGGACTGGAAAATGACCTTGATGCCCTCGGAAACTGAAGCGCTGACCGTCGGCATCGACATCGGCGGAACGAAGACGCATCTGCGCGCCCAACGGCAGACCCAGATACGCGACCGGATCTTGCCCAGTCACGAATGGCGGGTGCGCGACTGGGACGTGAATGCCGTGCGGCTGCTGGAATTGACGGCCGAGCTCGTCGACCGATCCCCAGTCGCGGCCATAGCGATCGGGGCCCATGGCTGTGACGACGCCGACGAGTGCCTGGCCTTCGAACGGGCCTTCGCCGCCCGTACCAGTGTGCCGGTCCGCGTCGTCAACGACGCCGAACTCATGCCGCTCGCGCTCGACCTGACGGGACAGATCGGCATAGTAGCCGGAACGGGCTCGATCGCCGTCTGTCGCACCGCGGCTGGCGAGATGCTGGTCGCCGGCGGTTGGGGCTGGATCATTGGCGACGAGGGCAGCGCAGCCAGTCTGGTGCGCGAGGCCGTGCGGGTGATCGCCGATCATTTCGACGCCGGCGGCTCGCGCCACGAACCGTTGATCGACCTGATCTTCGACGCCCTGCAAGTGCCGGCGGTGCCGCGGCTCGGCAGTTCGCTTTCGGCGTTGCAGACGGCCGCCGAAATCGGTCGCCACGCCGAAGTGGTGTTCGAGGCGGCCAATCGCGGCTCGGATCTGGCGCTGCGCGTCATCCGCGACGGCGGCAAGACCCTGGCACATCTGGTCGACCTGCTCGACCGGCGCGGCGCCGGCGCCCAACACGCCGTCGCCGGCGGCAGCGTTATCGTTTCACAGCCGCTGTTATGGCAGGCGTTCGCCGAGGGCCTCGCCCAGACGTCCGGCGGTCGCATCACGCCGCATCTATTCACTGGCAAGCCGGTCGAAGGCGCCTGCCGCCTGGCCGCCAGCCTTGCTCAGACCGAGGGGCAGCGCGGCATTGCTGCTCCGCTTCACCTTTAACGGTTCCCTCGAAGGAAAGGACACATCCGTGAGCTATCGTTCAACCATCGCGCGGCAGCCTGAGGCCCTGGCGGACGCGTTTGCCGCCGCCCGTGACGAGTTGGCCAAGCTGAATTTGGCCGAACTCGACAAGCCGGTTATCGGCATCACTGGCATCGGCGCCAGCTTTGCCGCCGCCATGGTCGGCGAGGCCGAACTGCGGGCACACGGCAGACGCGCATTCGCCCTGCGCGCCAGCGACTTGGCCGACGGCCGTCCCCTCACGGACGCCTTGATCGGCCTGTCGCACCGCGGCCGCAGTGTCGAGACTCTGGCGGCCATGGCAAAATTGCCGACCGCCGCCAGCCTCGCCATCACCAACGACCCCGACAGCCCGGTCGCCAAGGCCGCGCGCATGCACCTCAGACTGGCCAACGGCTCGGACGCGACGCCGTCCAGCACGGGCTACACGGCGACGCTCCTGGTGATGGGCATGGCCATCGACGCCTTGCTCGGCCGATCGGACGACATCTGGGGCCGCCTGCCCGGCATCGCCGGCCAGGTACTGGCGAAGGCCGGTGCCAAGATGGGGCGTCTGGCCAAACTGTTCGCCGCGCGCCGCGCCATCGACTGCGTCGGCGATGGCGGCGCCTACGGAACGGCCGACGAGGCCGTCCTATTAGTGCGGGAAGCCTCGCGCATCCCTGCCGCCTCGTTCGACACGCGCCACTACCTGCACGGACCGATGGAGGCCATGGACCCGACGACGGGCGTGATCGTCTTCGGCGATGGTCGCGAAATCGAGCTGGCCGACAATCTCGATCGCGTCGACTGCCCGACCCTGTTGCTGACGACGACGGCCGGAATTGCCGATAGCGAAAATCTCACTGTCATCACGGTGCCCAAGACGGACAACCTGATCGCTCGGGGGATCATCGATATCCTGAGCGCCCAGGTGCTGGCCGCTGAATTGTCCGACGCCGCCGGCCTGACGGACACCAAGTTCCGCTATAGGATGTCCGACACCAAGGTGCCGCAGTCCTGACATCGGCCCGATCGGCGGCGACGGACAGAAACGGCGCCGCCCGGTCGAACGACCGGGTTCGGCTCGAGCGACGCCCGGCCGGCGCGATGTGCCGGGCCGCCGGCATAGGGAGAACAAGATGCCTGACGCTGCCGATTTCGCGGGGCCGGACGTCGGCTACGACGTGCCTGCCCGGCCGGGCATGCGCGAGGCGGACATCGAGACCCCCTGTCTGGTCCTGGACCTCGACGCACTCGAACGCAACATCCTGAAGATGGGTGATTACGCCCGTCAGCACGCGATCCGCCACCGCGCCCATGGCAAGATGCACAAGTCGGTCGATGTGGCCAAGCTCCAGATCGAGCTTGGCGGTGCCGTCGGCGTCTGCTGCCAGAAGGTTAGCGAGGCCGAAGTGTTCGTCCGTGGCGGCGTCGGCGACGTGCTGGTGTCCAACGAGGTGCGCGGCTTCGCCAAGATCGACCGACTGGCGCGCCTGCCGCGCTTCGGCGCCAAGATATCGGTCTGCGTCGACGATCTCGACACCGTATCAGAACTGTCCGAAGCTGCCGCCCGCCACGGCACCACGCTTGGCTGCCTCGTCGAAATCGACTGCGGCGCCGGTCGATGCGGTGTGGCGACGGTCGACGCCGCGCTTGCCATCGCTCAGGCGATCGCGGCGGCTCCGCACCTGGTGTTCGAAGGCATCCAAGCCTATCAGGGACGGCTTCAGCATCTTGCGACCCACGCCGAACGCGCGGCGCAGTTCGCCGTCGCCCTCGACTTGACCCGTGCCACAGTGGACGTTTTGACGCGCAACGGGCTGACCGTGGCGACGATCTCCGGCGGCGGAACCGGCAGCTTCGAGCTGGAGACGCAGTCCGGCCTCTACACGGAGCTGCAGTGCGGCTCCTACGCCTTCATGGATGCCGACTACGGCCGGGTGCGCGATGCCGATGGCCGGCGACTGGACGAACAGGCCTGGGAGAACGCGTTGTTCATCCTGACCGCCATCATGTCGCATCCGACAGCGGATCGAGCCATCTGTGACGCCGGGCTGAAGGTCCAGTCGGTGGATTCCGGCTTACCCGTCGTTTTCGGCCGCGACGACGTCCGCTACGTCAATTGCTCCGACGAGCACGGTGTGATCGACGATTCGCACGGGCGGCTCAAGGTCGGCGACCGGCTTCGTCTGGTGCCGGGTCACTGCGATCCGACGTGCAACATCCACGATTGGTACGTCGGCGTGCGCAACGGCATCGTCGAATGCCTGTGGCCGGTGTCGGCGCGCGGCAAGTGCTATTGAGCGGCGCTCCCCGGCCAGACGCACCGCTGCGGTCGTCGCGTCTCGAAGGGAGAGCGCCATGATCGCAGGCCGGCCGAGGGTGATCTTGCCCCTGCAGGACGTCTCCCAGAGCATTGGGATCATGCTGCGGCCTTGCCCGTCTGGGCAAGGCGCTTTTTCTCGAACGCCATGGGGCTGAGGTAGCCCAGGAACGAGTGAATCCTCCTGTGGTTGTAGAGAGTTATCCAGTCGAAGATTTCATCCCTGGCGGCGCGTCGGGTGAGGAAGCGCATGTCGGCCAATCGTTCGACCTTGAGGCAGCCGAACAGTGTCTCGGTCACAGCGCTCGCCATCGGGCTCGAACCGATGGCGCCTTCGATGGCTCGCTCACAACAATCCCCTTTTCGGCTCATGGACCCGCGCATGGCGAAAGTCTTGAGTTGGGCCTGAAAGTCGCCGGGGGCGTATTGGCCACCCCTGTCGGAATGGAAGATCAACCCCGCTTCAGGTCTGCGGCGGAACCACGCCATTTTCAATGCGTCGATGACCAGTTGCCGTCGAGCTCTGGCCTGAAGTCCGTTCTGTTTCATGATCTTGCGCACTCGTTCCTTGCCAACGCGAAGCCCACGGGCGCGACCAGGACTTGCGCGATACTTCGGTGACCTGGCTGGCGCGCGCCGGCTGCACGGTTCCGGAGATCTGCGCCGTCACCGGCCACAGCCTGCAGTCGGCGACGCAGGTGTTGAAGCACTATCTCGCCACGCACGCCGAGATGGCCGACAACGCCATCAAGAAGGCGCTGGTGTGGATTGAAGGGCAGTGATCACGAGCGCTGCGGCCCTGTGATCCACCGCCGGTCGACGACAAAGCCGATGGCAGTCGAGACCGCCAATAGCGCCACCTGCACGGCAAGCCGCATCAGCCAATGAGCGACGAACGAGCCCGTGTGTACGCGGGGGCCGCGCGCGATCCAGCTGGCCAGTGTCCCAGATACGTCGATGGCGTAGGCCGTGATCAGCAGGATGGCGAGGCCGAGCCAGAGTGGCACGGCCAGAACCTGTGTCAGCTCCCATCGCGCATTTGCCAGAGCCGAAATGAAGGCGACGATCGCCAGCGCCACCAGAAATGAAAAGTTCTCGCCGGGCATTTGATCCTCCTCAAACCAGCCGAGAACACATGATAAACAGAAAAGTCGCACGTGCGGTATGCGGTGCGACTTTTTCGTCGTACGTTCACCGCACGTTCTGCAGAAAGTCAGCCTAACATATTGATTTAATTGGTGAGCCGGGCGGGGATCGAACCCGCGACCACATGATTAAAAGTC
>JARLIT010000327.1 GCA_031291575.1 Ancalomicrobiaceae bacterium | reverse complement strand
TAGCAAGATTCGCCATATGCATAGCCAATCCGTCCTCTGTCCCCGCTCGCTTCCCAGGACTATAGCTGTGTCATGGGAGTAGAAAACAGCCAAAGTCAGGCATTTCGGCAACGACCGGGCATCGCGACGGGCTGATCTGCTGAAAGCAGATCCGTACATGTCCGATCGGCTCCTGCCGGCCGACCGGACGGTGAGGGGCGGAGGTTCGCCGACTCTGTAGGCGATGGACAGGCCGAGGGCCGAACCATACTGCGCGCCAGTCGGCGAGGGCCGGTTTTCGACCTCCGCCTGCGGCAGGCGAACCGGGGAGCGAACAGACATCGGGCCGCGCGGCAGAGCCGTCACCACAGGCGCCAACGCAAGAACCAACACAGGGAGTGAGACGATGGGCCAGCCATTCGCATCCGCGCGCGCCACGTTCGCGCTGTTCTTTGGCAACCGAGGCTTCTTCCCGGCGGACCTGATCGCCGGCGCGCGCGATGACCTCGCCAAGGCGGTGGCCGCCGCCGGCCACGATGCCCTGATCCCGCCGGTCGACTTGACGCGCTATGGGGCGGTGGAGACGCGCGAAGAAGGCCGCAAGTATGCCGCCTGGCTGGCCGAGCAGGCCGGCCACTATGACGGCGTCATCCTGTCGATGCCGAATTTCTCCGACGAGAATGGCGCTATTGCCGCGCTGCAGGATTGCGGCGTGCCGATCCTGTTGCAGGCCTATCCCGACGAGATCGGCAAGATGGACTTCGAGCATCGCCGCGATTCCTATTGCGGCAAGTTCTCGATCGCCGACGTGTTCCACCAGTATCGGCTGCCCTTCACCATGCTGGAGCCGCACGTCGTTCACCCGCTCTCGGCAGCGTTCGGCCAGAACCTCGCTGACTTCGCGGCGATCTGTCGGGTCGTCAAAGGCATGCGGCGCTTCTCCATCGGCTGCATCGGCGCCCGCACCACCGCCTTCAAGACTGTCCGTTTCGATGAGATCGCGCTGCAGAAGGCCGGCATCACCGTCGAGACCTTCGATCTCTCCGACCTGTTCCGCCGTGTCGAGGCGATGCCCGACAGCGCCGCCAGGGTGGTCGACAGGCGCGACAGGCTCGCCGGTTACACCAATTGCTTGAAGGTGCCGGGCGACAAGATGCTGACGCTCGCCAAGGTCGGCGTCGCCATCGACGACTATGTTGACGAATTCAACCTCGAAAGCGTGGCGATCCGCTGCTGGACCGAAATGCAGGCGGTTCTCGGCATCGCTCCTTGCGTGCTTCTCTCCGCGCTCAACGATCGCGGCGTCGTCGCCAGCTGCGAGATCGACATCTGCAGCGCCGTCACCATGCGTGCGCTGCAACTGGCCAGCAACAAGCCGGCGGCCTGCCTCGACTGGAACAACAACTATGGCGACGATCTGGACAAGGTGATCCTGTTCCATTGTGGCCCAGTGGCGCAATCGCTGATGACGGCCAAGGGCGAAGTGACCGATCACAAGATGTTCGCCAAAGGCAATCCCGGCTGTGGCTGGGGCAGCAACGAGGGCCGCATCGCCGCCTTCCCGACGACGCTGTCGAACTGCAAGACCGAAGACGGCAAGCTGACGGTGTATCTGACGGAGGGCGAATTCACGCAGGATCCGATCGAGGCGGAGTACTTCGGCTGCGCCGGTGTCTGCCGCATCGACGGCCTGCAGAAGAAGCTGATCCGGCTCGCCCAGGGTGGCTTCCGCCATCACACCACCGTTGGCGTCGGCCACCTCACGCTGCCTTTGCGTGAAGCCTTCGAACGCTACCTCGGCTACGATCTCGTCGACCTCGGCTGAGGCAGCAGCCGTATCGCTCTGCGCCGTCCGTCGCTTGGCAGACAGGACGGGCGGCGCTCGCAACTTCTGGCTGACGGAAAGACACGGACCATGGTGGCTTTGCTCGGGATCGATATCGGCACCACCGCCCTGAAGGCGACGCTCTACTCGGCCGACGGCGACAGGCTCGCCGGCGCGGCGTTGGAATACGCGGCCTCCAGGACGGGGAGCGGCCTGGAGCCGGACAGCCTCTGGCAGGCGCTCGCCATGGTCGTCCGCCGGGTCCGGCAGATGGCGCCGGCCGCCGATATCCGCGCCGCCGCTATTTCCAGTCACGGCGAAAGCTTCGTTGCCGTGGATCGATCCGGGCGGGCCATCGCGCCGTTCGTCCTCAACACGGCGCCGATCGCTCTCGAAGAGGCCGCCGCCTATGCCGACAAGTTCGGCAGAGCGGCGATCTTCGAGCGGACCGGCCTGCCGACCCATTCCATGTACACGCTGCCCAAGATCGCCTGGCTCAGAACCCACCGGCCGGAGATCTTCGCAGCGGCCGATCGCTTCCTCTGCGTTGAGGACTATGTGCTGATGCGGCTCGGCGTCGGGTCGTTCATCAGCACCTCGCTCGCCTCGCGCACCATGGGCCTCGATCTTGCGAGCTGCCAATGGGCGGACGACCTCCTGGACTTTGCCGGCATCGGGCCGACGCAATTGGCCGTCCCGGTCGCCTCCGGCACGCGGCTCGGCCACGGCAGTCCGGCAATGTGCGACGACCTCAGCCTGCCGCACGAGGTCGAATGGGTTGCGGGCGGCCACGACCAGGGATGCTGTTCGCTCGGCGCGGGCGCAGTGGCGGAAGGCATCGCCGTCGACGGCACCGGCACGTTCGAATGCATCTCGATCCCGGTGCGCTCGGCGCGGCTGTCGGCCGAGGCGCTCGCCTACAATTTCCCGACCGAGCGGCACACCGTTCCGCCGCTCCTCCTCACCCTCTCCTACATCGCCGGCGGCGTCGCACTGAAATGGTTCCGCGACGTGGCCAGCCGCCAGCTCGTTGCGGAGGCTGCCGCCCGGCATGTCGACCCCTATGACCTGATCCTGACGGATCTGCCGGACGGGCCGACCGACCTTCTGGTGTTCCCGCACTTGATCGGCACCGGCACGCCGTGGCTCGACGCCAAGGCGCGAGGTGCCGTCGTCGGCATCGGCGCCGACACCAGCTACGAGGAGTTCGCCAAGGCGACACTCGAAGGCATCACCCTTGAAATGCAGTGGAATCTCGATCTGCAGGCGTCGATCGGCACCGACATCGGACGCATCCACGCGGTCGGTGGCGGTTCCCGCTCCGAGACCTGGCTGCAGTTGAAGGCGGACATTTTCAATCGCGACGTGATCGCCATTCCCGGCGAGGCCAGTTGCGCCGGAGCGGCGATGGGGGCCGGCGTCGGCATCGGCGCCTTCCCCTCCTACGAAGAGGCCGCCGCCGCCTTCGTGCGTGAGGGCAAGATCTACTCGCCACGCCCGCAGCAGGTGGCGCGCTACCGCGAGAAAGGCGCTCGCCACCGCGAGATGGCGGGCCGTCTCTACGGCTTCGTCGCCAAGAGCTCGGCTTGACGGCGGCGGATCGATCAGCCGCGATCCGATCGTGCCCGTTCCACCATCTCGACGATCT